>CAZOYV010000255.1:0-12519 GCA_964584075.1 uncultured Rickettsiales bacterium
GGGACGACGACACCGGCGGGGACGACGACACCGGCGGGGACGACGACACCGGCGACGACGACACCGCGGGCGACGACGACAGCAGCGGGTGCACCGGCGGCTGGGAGCCGCTGACGGTGCTGCTCACGGCCTCGCCGCGGATGGTCTCGATCGCGGTCCAGGACATGCCCCCGCGGCTGGCGATCTCCCGGGAGTCGGCGCTGGAGATCCACGACCTCGCCGCCCCCGGCAACCCCCAGCTGCTGATCTCGATCCCCGCCATCGACGTCGGCCCCTACGGCCTGTGGCACGACGTCGCCGAGGCCCCGTGGGGCTTCGCTGCCACCGGCGAGAGCGCCGTGGGCCCCACCGCCGTGGAGCACGTGCTGACCATCGACGACAGCGGCGGCAGCCTCGATCTGGGCCCCCGCGCCGAGCTGTCCCACACCGCCGAGCGGGTCTACGTCGACACCAACCGCGTGGTGGTCGCGGGCAAGGAGGGGGTGACGTTCTTCGACTACGGCCCCCAGGCGCTCACCGAGGTCGGATCCCGCGAGTTCGACCCCACCCTGACCGGCGTCCACGCCGTGGTCGCCGAGGGCGACACCGCGATCCTGACCACCGGCGACGACCAGATCCTGTCGGTCCCGCTGGACCCCGCCCTGCCGGTGGTGACCAAGGCCACGACGTACACCCCGCGGACCCCGCTGCTGACCCTCGACGGCTGGGTCGTCCCGGAGACCGGCAACTACTGGAACGGCTGCGGCGCCGCGGTGGAGCTGTTCGACCTGGCCAACCAGAACCTGGACTACCTGGCCGCCGCGCCGTGCATCTCGGCGTTCGACGCCGAGGACGGCCCGTTCCAGGCCGAGCGCTACATCGCCGAGCTGTTCATCGCCAACAGCGAGAGCGGGATCCTGCGCCTGCCGTGGACTCCGCCGACGATCACGATCCCGCAGACCACGACGCTGACCACCGCGATCTGGAACGACCAGCCGCTGCGGCCCCAGCACCTGGAGCGCACCGGCGACGTGCTGGTCGTCGGCGCCGCCGACGGAGAGTCGGTCGGGCTGGTCCGGATCTGCCCGTAGCCCGCGGCCTACTCGTCCTCGTCCTCGTTGGCCCGGAACCGCCCGCGGTTGCTGCCCCAGCCGAGCCAGAACGCCACCACGCCGCCGAGCACGATCATGATCTTGGTGTTGGACCTCAGGTCCATCAGGTGGGCCACGAAGTACGGCAAGCTCCGGTCGGCGGCGAACGGCGCCCAGCTCCACTCGGCGTAGATCCCCAGCGCCAGGCCGGCGAACAGCGACAGGGTCGCCAGCACCAGCGAGCGCTTGCCCGAGAGCAGCCCGCAGCCGAGGCCGAACAGCGCCCCTGGCAGCATCACCGAGTACAGCCCCATGCCGATCAGCCAGTGGAACGCGAGGTAGCCCAGCGCGGCGCCGGCGGCGCCGCCGAGGATGCCCTTGAGGTACGCCAGCAGCGTGGCCATCGGTCCCCCTCGTTCGCCCCGTCTCCGCGGAGCATCGACCCATTGTCCCACGCTGGCGCCGCTTGACAACCGTTGTCGGCCCCGCGCAAATGGGCGCCGCGGGGTGCTTCGCGGAGCGGACCCCGGACGGGGTGACCATGGAGCTGCACGGCGTCGACATCGTCGTCTTCGTGGCGTTCATCGCCGCGGTGGTCACCGTCGGGCTGGTCAAGAGCCGCGGCGGGGACGACAGCGAGGGCTACTTCCTGGCCGGCCGCGGGCTGAGCTGGTGGCTGATCGGGTTCTCGCTGATCGCGGCGAACATCAGCACCGAGCAGTTCGTGGGGATGTCGGGCAGCGCGGCGGGCCCGCTGGGGCTGGCGATCGCGAGCTACGAGTGGATGGCGGCGGTCACGCTGGTGGTGGTCGCGTTCTTCTTCCTGCCCAAGTTCCTGCGCAGCGGGATCTACACGATCCCCGAGTTCCTCGAGGTGCGCTACAACGCCGCGTCGCGCTCGATCATGGCCGGGTTCACGATGATCATCTACGTCGGCGTCACGATCGCCGCGGTGATCTACTCCGGCGCGCTGACGATCAACACGCTGTTCGAGGGCGCGATGATGTTCGGGGTGATCCCCGTCAACGTCACCACCGCGTCGTGGCTGATGGGCATCATCGCGGCGGTCTACGTCGCGTCGGGCGGGCTGAAGGCCTGCGCCTGGGCCGACCTGATCCAGGGCTCGGCGCTGATCCTCGGCGGCGGCGTGATCCTGTGGTTCGCGCTGGACCGCCTCGGCGCCACCCCCGTCGCCGAGCTGGCGTCGACCTCGGCGGTGGCCGCCGGGGCGGTGGCTGACGACGCCTCGGGGGTGAGCAAGTTCTTCGCGCTCAACGGCGACAAGCTGCACATGGTGCTGCCGCGCAGCGACGCCGACATCCCGTGGACGGCGCTGGTCGTCGGGCTGTGGATCCCCAACTTCTACTACTGGGGGCTGAACCAGTACATCACCCAGCGCACGCTGGGCAGCAAGTCGCTGGCCGAGGGCCAGAAGGGCGTGGTGTTCGCCGCCGGGCTGAAGCTGATCATCCCGTTCGTGATCGTGTTCCCCGGGATCATCGCGTTCAACCTGTTCGCCGGGGACATGGTCGATGCCGACGGCGTGACCCAGTACGACACCGCGTTCGGGCTGCTGATCGGCAAGCTGCTGCCCGCCGGCAAGGGCCTGCAGGGCTTCGTGCTCGCCGCGATCCTCGGCGCGGTGGTGTCCTCGCTGGCGTCGATGCTCAACTCGGCCTCGACGATCTTCACGATGGACCTGTACCGCAAGTACGTCGGCCGCGACGCGTCGCAGCAGACGCTGGTGCGGATCGGCCGCATCTGCGTCGTGGTGTTCGTGATCATCGGCTGCCTGATCGCGCCGCTGCTGGGCCACCCGCGGTTCGGCGGGATCTTCAAGTACATCCAGGAGTTCCAGGGCTTCATCTCCCCGGGGATCCTGGCGGTCTTCGTGTTCGGCCTGGTGGTCAGGCGCGCCCCGCCGGCGTGCGGGGTGGTGGGGCTGCTGCTCAACCCGGTGATGTACGGCCTGCTCAAGCTGCTGATCCCGTCGCTGGCGTTCCTCGACCGGATGGCGCTGAGCTTCTTCTGCGTGCTGGCGGTGATGGGGGTGATCACCCTGATCCGGCCGCTCCCGAGGCCGTTCGAGCTGCCGACCAAGACCCGCATCGAGCTGACCTCGTCGCGGTTCGCCCGGGGGCTCGGGGTGGCCGTGGTGGTCGCCACGGTCGTGCTGTACGTCGTGTTCTGGTAGGGGGGGAGCGATGGGCGACGACGTCTTGCCGGGCGAGGTCTGGCAGCGGCTGGTGGGGCTGTCGCACGACGCCGGGTTCGACCTGGCCCGCGGCCCGTGCCGCGTGCGCCGCACCTCGAGCCGGTTCTGCCTCGGCGTCGAGCACGGCGACTACAACGGCACCGACCTGTTCGGCGTGGGCACCGACCGCTTCCTGTGGCTCGCCCATCGCCCCCGGGACGACGGCCGCGTGCGGCTGCTGTCGGGCAACTTCGAGGGCGACGGGGTGGTCGAGTTCGCCGCGGACGAGGTCCCGCCGCCGGGCGACCCGCGGGTGCGCGACTCGTGGGCCCGCTTCCCGCTGGGGGTGGCCCACGTCCTCGCCCGCGAGGGCCTGCCGCTGCGGCGCGGGTTCGACGGCGTGCTGTGGGGCGACATCCCCGGCGGCGGGATGTCCCGCTCGGCGTCGCTGACGCTGAACCTGCTGCTCACCGCCGCCGAGGTCGAGGGGCGCGCGATCGACGCGCCGCTGCAGGTCGTCGACCACGCCGTGGCCGTCGAGAACGACTACGTCGGCTCCCCCTGCGGCGAGCTCGACCAGGTGATGATCCTGTTCGCCCGCGCCGAGCGCGGCGTGCACTACGCGCCGGCCTCGCGCACCGTGCGCCACCTGCCGCTGCCCGCCGACGCCCCCGACTTCCGCCTCGTCAGCCTCGACACCGGCACCGTGCGCCCCGGCCTGGAGCGCTCGACCTACGCCGCGCGCCGCGCGGAGTGCGAGCAGCTGGTGCAGCTCGCCGGCGACGAGTTCGGGATCTCGTGCCTCGCCGACGTGCGCGACGACGCGCTGTACGACCGCCTCGTCGAGCGCTTCGCCGCGACCCACCCGCACCTGATCCGGCGGCTGCGCTACCTGTTCCGGGCCCAGCGCCGGTTCCCGCGGATGCTGCTCGCCTGGCTCCACGGCGACCTCGAGGCGGTGGGCGCCGTGTTCCGCGCCGACGGCCTCGGGCTGCGCGACGACTACGAGATCTCCGGCCCCGAGCTGGAGACGATGTGCGACATCGCCCGCACCGTCCCGGGCGTGCTCGGCGAGCGCATGCTCGGCGGCGGGGACAAGGGCGCCGCCGGGGCGATCGCCCGGGCGTCGGCCGTGCCCGCGCTGCGCCAGGCGGTGGCCACCGGGTACCGCCGCAGCCGCCCCGACCTGGTCCACCGCCACGCCGTCCACGAGCTGCGGTCGGTGGCGGGGGTGGTGGCGATGGACGTCCACGACGGGGCGGTGTGCTCCGTCGAGCTGCCGTCGTTCTCGACGTGACGGGCGACTCCGCCGCTCAGAACCGCGCCGAGGTCGTCTGGCGGCGGCGGGCGGCGCGGCGGCGGGCGCGGCGCTGGGCGGCCGTGGCGGACTCGCGGGCCTCGATGCGGTCCTGGGTCGCGCGGTCGACGAAGCCGCCGACGAAGCCCACCGTGCACACCAGCGACGAGGCCACCAGGATGTAGAACAGCAGGGTGCGGCGCCAGTAGTCGAAGACGCTCTCATCGGTCCACACCGCGCTCACACTCCCCAGGATCAGGACCAGATCCTCGTCCGGGATCTCCCCCCCGCGGACGAAGCGCTCGTGCACGGCCGCGGGCGTGTAGGTGTCCCCCTTCACCTCGCGGTACGTCCCCGAGCCGTCGGTGAGCGCGTGATCCACCTCGATCGACATGGCGTGGTAGGTGGCGAAGTACACCGGCACGGAGCAGAAGAACACCGCGGCCGAGACCAGCCCGAACGAGGCGAGGACCGACTCGCGGTCCAGGATCTCGCGCAGCATCCCACCGATGAACAGCACCGCCAGGGAGACCGTGGCGACCGCGAGGCCCGGGGTCCACTGGGACTGCAGGGCGGACTGCGGGGCGATCGACACGAAGAACCCGCTGATCGACCCCAGCACGAACACCACCAGCCCCAGCAGCCTGCCGATCACACCCCACATACCGTCGCCCCTCAGCGCTTCTTGGGTACCCAGGCCCAGATCATCTCACAGATGATGGGTTCGCGGTCGCTCTCGTCGGTGACGGTCACCGCCACCGTGGTCTCGCCCTTGTCGGTGGACACGATCTCGTCGATCTGCTGGGGGGTCAGCTCGGCCACGGCGCGCAGCGCGCCCTGGGTCCGCTTGACGAAGTCGATCTTCATCGTCTTGATCACCGGCAGCCGGTCGTCGGGCACGTTCATCCCCACCACCAGCCCGGTGCAGGTCTCGGCCAGCAGCGCCATCGCGCAGGCGTGCACGCCCTTGATGTGGTTCTGCGCCCGCCGGCGGTTGGGGACGTTGGCCACCAGCCGCGTGCGGGTCATCTCCTCGATGCGGACGCCGGCGGTGCCGACGAACGGCACGGCGTTGCGCATCGCCACGGTGATCGCGCGGGCGCGCAGCGGGGCGGGCAGCTTGTCGAAGCGGGCGACGATCCGGCCGAGCTTGTTGACGGGCTCCATCGGGCCTCCTCAGAACCGCACGGCCAGCGTGGCCATGCCGCCCACCTGCGGGTCGGTGCGGGTGCGATCGATCTCGTTCAGCGCGGCGGCGGCGGCCCCGCCGGGGACCAGCAGCGTGGCGATCAGGTGCGCCTCGAGCACGTCGCGGTGGCGGAACACGAGGTCGCCGTCCACCTCCAGCGCGACGAACGCCCGGCCCAGCGCGTTGGCCGGGTTCAGCGCGGTGGCGGCGCCGACCACGATCGCCGGCTCGAACACCGGGTCGGCGCGGTAGCCGAACCGCACGTCGGCCTGCAGCAGCCCGGTGCGCATCAGGAACTGGGAGCCGCGGCGGGTCCCGATCCGCTCGTCCAGGTTGTTCCACAGGTCGAACAGCTCGTTCTCGGACAGCCACAGCGTCGGGCTGCGCGAGAACCCGGAGTAGCGGAACGCCCCGTTGACCCCGTTGCCCTCGGTGGCGTCGTCGGGGGACAGCGCCAGCACGTTCCAGGTCAGCACCGGCGCCCCCGGGGTCCACTCGCCGTGGACCTGCGCGGCCCACGCCGCCTGCGACTCGTTGGTGGCATCGTTGGACGCGTAGAACTGGGTCCCGAGCTGGCCGGCGAGGTCGATGCGCAGCGCGATCCGCTCGCGGATCCACCCCAGCGAGAGGTACGGCGAGGTGACGATCAGCCGGCGGCCGACCTCGCTGCCGTCGATCAGCACCAGCGCCCCCGGCTGGGCGAAGAACGTGCCGTCGGGCCGCGGCAGCGTGGCGCCGAGGTGGGCGAAGAACGTGTCGTGGGTGAAGTTGTTCTCCAGGATCTCCCAGCCCTCGTAGGTCGCATCGGGCAGCATCCCGACGTCCAGTCCCAGCACCCCGCCCTCGCCGGCGAGGTGGACGTGGGCCGCCCCGGTGAAGTGGGCCAGCGTCAGCGACGTCGGGTCGCGCCAGCGGTCGTAGCCGGCCTTGAACCCCAGGCGGCCGCTGGGCAGCTCGCCCTCGGCGTACACCTGGCGGTGCAGCAGCAGGAAGAGGTCCTCGGCGGTGGGGTCCAGCTGGTCGGCGTCGTTGCGGCTCCACACGTTGAGCCCCAGCTCGGCCTGGTAGCGGATCCGCAGGGTCGGCAGGACGTGGAACGTCACCCCGGGGCGGAACACCGTGCCGACCACGCCCACGTGCTGGCGCTCCTCGTTGTAGGCCGGTCTGGTGCGGTCGAAGTCGGAGTCGCTGAACAGCACGCCGAGGTTGATCAGCTCGGCGTCGGCCTCGACCCACCGGGGCTTCTCTTCCCCCCAGGCGGTGTACTCCGCCGCGGCCGGGGCCGCGATCCACAGGGCGGCGAGCAGCGCCGCGGTCGTCGTCGTCGTCGCGCGCATCGCCATCACCGCCCGTTGACCATCTCGTCGCCGCGGAAGAAGTAGTCCCAGCCCTCCTGGGGCTGCCCCTCGATCGGCGGCAACAGCTTGATCCAGTGGTTCGTCCCCGGCGCGTCCTCGGCGGGGTAGTGGTACAGCACGTGCCGGTCGGCGTCGTACACCGCGCGCCCGTCGCTGAGCCAGACGTAGAACCCGTCGGGGTACTGCACCGACTCGGCGACGAACACCTCGCTGGGCCAGTCCGTCTGCCGGCTCTCGTACTCGAGGTAGAACTCGCCCACCGGGTCGGGCGTGCCCTTGTCCGGGTCGAAGTAGTGCAGCGGCGAGCGGAAGTGGGTCGCCACCGGCTTGCCCGCCAGCGCCATCGCGTGGGGCCGGCTGAACGCCTCCTCGCCGCGGGGCACCCCGTCGGGGTCCAGCACCGAGAAGTCCTCGCCGTTCCACCAGTCCCCCTCCTCGTAGGAGTTGTCGGTGGTGAAGACCCACTGGATCCGGCTGGTGAACGTCTCCTCGAACGCCTCGTAGTAGTTGTCCAGGATGTGGGCCGAGACCTCGTAGTCCTGCAGCACCGACGTCTCGATCCCGTTGTAGTTGTAGTAGGTGCCGAACTCGCCGAACACGATCGGGACGTTGCCCAGCGAGTACCACGCGCGCGCCGCCGCCTCGTCGATCTGGTCCGAGTAGTCGCGGTGCTCGATCTCGTCGACGGTGAAGTCGCGGGGCTCCCGGATCAGGCCCAGCATCGGGTAGATGTCCGGGTACCAGTGGGGCGCGTAGACCAGCTGGTCGATGCCGTCCGGGGCCCGCATGTTGATCTCCATCTGGCCGTTCATCCCGCCGCCGAGCACGACGTTGAGCCCGGCGGTGGACTCGATCCAGATCACCGCGTCGGGGTCCTCCTCGAGGATCGCGTGGCCGGTGCGGGCGTAGAACGGCTCCAGGTAGTTGTGGTCGAAGCCGATGTTGAGCCCCAGGATCGCCAGCAGGTCGGCGTCGGCGAAGCCCCACGCCTCCACCGTCTCGGGCTCGGCGTCCATCGGGATCAGCTGCAGCCCGAGCAGGATGTCGTTCATCTGCGCGCCGAGCTCCTCGCCGAGCAGGTCGACCAGCATCGGCTGGATCGAGTCGGCGGCGCCGGTGTTGAGCAGCGCGGCGGCCACGGTCAGCACCAGGAAGATGCTGTTGGGCTCGTTCATCAGGTCGTAGCCGATCACGTTGTCGTAGGGCGCCACGCGCGCGGCCACCTGGCGCCAGCTGTCGGCGTAGGCCTCCTGCAGGTGGTCCTGGACGTTGACCCCGTCGATCGTGCGGTCGGGGAAGCAGTCGTTGCCGGCGAAGAACGCCGCCCACGCCATCTCGAGATCGATGCTGGTGGCGTTGTTGATGCCCCACGTGCTCCACGGCAGCAGGTTGGTCGTCTCCTCGATGCCGTACCCGCTGCCGGGCAGGTTCTGGAAGAAGTAGCCGGCCCAGTCGGGCAGCTCGTCGCCGCCGTCCTCGCTGCCGGTGAGCTGCTCGATCAGGTCGACGATCGCGTTGATCGCGTCGAGGTCGAGCTCGCCGAGCAGGAACGGGTCGCCCCAGTGGTCGCTGTCCATCTGCTTGTGCGGCAGCGCGGCCTGGACGACCCAGCGGGGGGCGCCGTCGCCGCGCATCGTGTCGGTGTAGGGCTCGACGAACGAGACCACCGAGGCGGCGACCACGTCGGCGTCCGTGATGCCCTCCTCCTGGAGCGTCTCGTAGGGGTACTCGTTGAAGCGCGTCATCAGGTGGCGGCTGAACATGTCCTGGTGCATGTCCATCAGCACGTAGATCCCGTGCTCCTCGGCCCTGGCCACGATGCCCTCGACGTAGTCGAGGTACTCGGTGTCGTAGACCCCCTTCTCGTCGGGCTCGATCGCCTCCCAGACGACCATCAGGCGGATCACGTTGAACCCGAGATCGTTCATCACGCCGAACCAGTGGTCGGCCTCATCCAGCGGGAACGGGCGGTCGAGGTAGGAGAAGTCCAGGCCGTTGTAGTCCACCTGCTCGGGCTCGGGGCCCCACGGCCAGGTGAACGGCGTCTTGGTGCTGCCTCCGAGGTTGACCCCGTGGAGGTGGACGTAGCGCCCGTAGTCGTCCACGAGGTAGGTCAGCTCGGGGCGCACCTCGCTGGTGGCGTCGGGCAGCGGGCCCAGGTCGCCGGGCTCGCAGGCCAGCCCGAGGACCGGCAGCAGCGCCAGCAGGGGGATGCATCGTCGCATGGGGGCTCCTCGCTCGGGCCGGCCATCGCGCCCGCCCGCACGCAGCAACCTCTTACCAGATCCGCCCGGGGACCGGGGAGTTCGGTAGAATCCGCTGCACCGGGCCGGGGGGCGCGCCGGGAGGTGAGCGGGATGGACATCCTGGCCGGTGATGTCGGCGGCACGAAGGTCAACCTCGGCTGGTACGACGCCGCGGCGGAGCACCCCGACGGGCGTGCCGCCCCGGCGCCGCGCCACGAGGCGACGTTCCTGGCCTCGGGGTTCGCCGACTTCGACGCCGTCGTGCAGCGGTTCCTCGACGAGCTCGGCGCCCGGCGCCCGGCGCGGTTCGCCGCCGCGGCGTTCGGCGTGGCGGGCCCGGTCGGCGACGGCCGCGTGACGATGCCCAACCTCGGCTGGCGGCTGGACGCCCGGGCGCTCGCGGAGCAGCTCGGCACCGCACGGGTGGCGCTGGTCAACGACCTGGTCGCCACCGCCCACGGGATCCCCGCGCTGCAGCCCGACGAGCTGCGCACGCTGCAGGCCGGCGACGGCGCGGTGGCCGGCGCTCCCGCGGCGCTGATCGCGGCCGGGACCGGGCTGGGCACGTCGATCCTGGTCCCCGCCGGAGACGGCTGGCAGCCGCTGGCGTCGGAGGGCGGCCACGTGGACTTCGCGCCCCGCGACGGGTGGGGCGAGGGCCTGCTGCACCACGTGCAGCGCGAGCTCCCGGACCACGTCAGCAACGAGCGGATCGTCTCGGGGCCGGGGGTCCTGCGGATCTTCCGCTACCTGGTGGAGACCGGCGAGGCGGTCCCGGAGCCGGCGATCCGCGAGGCGATCCGCCACGACGAGGCCGGCGCGCCCGCGATCATCGGCCGGGCGGGCGTCTCCGGGGAGTGCCCCGCCTGCGTCGCGACGCTGGCCCACTTCGCGCGGCTGTACGGCGCCGTGGCCGGCGATCTGGCGCTGGTCGCGCTGGCCCGCGGCGGGGTCTACGTCGGCGGCGGGATCGCGCCGAAGATCCTGCCGGTGCTCGAGCAGGGCGGCTTCGCCGAGGCGTTCGTCGCCAAGGGGCGCTACCGCGCGCTGCTGGAGCGCATCCCGGTCCAGGTCGTGCTCCAGCCCGACACCGCGGCGCTGGGGGCCGCACGACTTGCCGCGACGAGCGCGGGGGCGTAACCGTTCCGTCGTGGCCGCGACGGAGACCGTCGCGCCCCGACCCGGAGGCAACGATGACGACTCGCACCGAGCTCCCCGCCTGGTACGCCCTGGAGCAGCACCGCGACGAGCTCGAGGACGTGCACCTGCGCGACCTGTTCGAGGGCGATCCCGGCCGCTTCGCGCGGTTCTCGCTGCGCCTCGACGACCTGCTGTTCGACTACAGCAAGCACCGCATCACCGACGAGACGCTGGCCCACCTGCTGGCGCTGGCCGAGCAGGCCGAGCTGCCCGGCTGGATCGAGCGGATGTTCCGCGGCGACAAGATCAACGTCACCGAGGACCGCGCCGTGCTGCACGTGGCGCTGCGCAACCGCAGCGGCCGCCCGATCGAGGTCGACGGCGAGGACGTGATGCCCGCGGTGGACGCCGTGCTGGCCCAGATGCGCGACCTGTGCGAGCGGGTCCGCGGCGGCGCCTGGACCGGTCACACCGGCAAGGCGATCACCGACGTGGTCAACATCGGCATCGGCGGCTCCGATCTGGGCCCGGTGATGGTCACCGAGGCGCTGCGCCCGTACTGGAAGGAGGGCCTGCGCGCCCACTTCGTGTCCAACATCGACGGCACCCACGTGGCCGAGACGCTGCGCCGCGTCGACCCCGAGACCACGCTGTTCATCGTGGCGTCGAAGTCGTTCACGACCCAGGAGACGCTGACCAACGCCCGCACCGCGCGGGACTGGCTGGTGGAGCGGCTGGGCGACGAGGCCGCGGTGGCGAGGCACTTCGTGGCGCTGTCGACCAACGCCCCCGCGGTGGAGGCGTTCGGGATCGATCCGGCCAACATGTTCGCGTTCTGGAGCTGGGTCGGCGGCCGCTACTCGCTGTGGTCGGCGATCGGGCTGTCGATCGCGATCGTGATCGGGTTCGACCGCTTCGAGCAGCTGCTCGCCGGCGGCCACGACGTCGACGAGCACTTCCGCACCGCCCCGCTGGGCAAGAACATCCCGGTGATCATGGGGCTGCTGGGCGTCTGGTACCACAACTTCCTGGGCGCCGAGTCCCACGCGATCCTGCCCTACGACCAGTACCTCCACCGCTTCGCGGCGTACCTCCAGCAGGGGGACATGGAGAGCAACGGCAAGGGCGTCGACCGCGACGGCGATCCCATCGAGGACTACACCACCGGCCCGGTGATCTGGGGCGAGCCGGGGACCAACGGCCAGCACGCGTTCTACCAGCTGATCCACCAGGGCACGCGCCTGATCCCGGCCGACTTCCTGGCCCCCGCGCGGTCCCACAACCCGATCGGCGACCACCACCGGATCCTGCTGGCCAACTACTTCGCCCAGACCGAGGCGCTGATGCGCGGCAAGACCGCCGACGAGGCCCGGGCGGAGCTGGTCGCCGCCGGGGTGACGGGCGGGCGCCTCGAGGCGCTGGTGCCGCACAAGGTGTTCGAGGGCAACCGCCCCACCAGCTCGTTCCTCTTCCGCCAGCTCGACCCCCGCACCCTGGGCCGCCTGATCGCGTTGTACGAGCACAAGATCTTCGTCCAGGGCGTGATCTGGAACATCAACAGCTTCGACCAGTGGGGCGTCGAGCTCGGCAAGCAGCTGGCCAGGGCGATCGAGCCCGAGCTCGCCGGGGACGACGCGGTCACGGCCCACGACGCCTCGACCAACGGGCTGATCGGGTACTACAAGCGGCTGCGCTGACTCCGGACGAATCCAGCGAACCACTGGAAGGTCGCCGCGCCGCGGGTGCGCCGCGAGGCGCCATGCGGTCGAGACGAAGCCCTCGCCGGGGCGTGGAGCAGGGCGCATGGCGGAGACGTGTCGGAATCGAACCCGGGCGGCGGGGGGGAGCCCGTCGCCTTTCGAGCGTGCCACGTCGGTCCGGAGCGCCTCAAGGGCACGCGAGGCTTCGCCTCGTCGCTCGCTGCGCTCGCGACCCTTGACCCGCCCCGGCCCGACGCGGCGTTCGGCAGTTGGGCGACGGGGGAGGGTGGGCTCTTGGAGAAGGTGGTTTGGCGAAATAACGAGC
>CAZOYV010000256.1:0-12497 GCA_964584075.1 uncultured Rickettsiales bacterium
GACTCAGCAGCGTGATTGGAGGTCCGAAATGCCCCCTCTCGGAGGATGCGCCCGCCCCACTGGGCGTCGTCGGGGACCCGCAGCCCGGTGATCACGAAGTCCACCGGCGCGATGAAGTAGTACCCGCGCGACTCGAAGCTGTTGGAGTAGGTCGTGCCGTACGGCCCGACGTCGAGCTCGTCGGCGATCGCGCTGGACGGCGCCGCCAGCGCGCCGGCGGCGAGCAGCAGCAGGGCCGCGACGGGCACGGCGGACCAGGGGTGACGGTGATCGGACATCGGGACGTCCCTCCTCCCGGGCAGTGGGGGGATCATACGCGCTACTCGGCGAGGGTTGGCTGCGGATAGGCGTGGGGCTTGTCGGCCGGTCCCGGGAACACCAGCTCGAGCTCCTCGACCAGGATTCGCTCCGGCGCGATCAGCACCATCGGCAGGCCGGTGTCGCCGTCGACCTTGCCGGCCAGCGACCAGGCGGCGAGGTAGGGGTAGGTCTGCTGCCCGCCCCCGGCGAGCAGGATGTCGCGCAGCGCCCTGCGGTCCACGTCCTGGAACTGCAGCGCCAGCACCGGCGTCTCGTCGCCGTCGTTGTCGCGCCACACCGCGTCGGTGGGCCGCGGCAGCTCGCCGGTCTTGCCCGCCTGCAGCCCGCGGACGACCAGGACCCGGTCGTGGCCCGCGGTCCGCGCGACCTTGGCCGCGGCCTGGTCGAACTTGCGGGTCGAGAGGTTGCGGTCGGGGTCGACCTCCCAAACCGACAGGCGCGCCTCCCAGGTGCCCTGGACCGAGCCGCGGGCGTGGCCGTTGGACGTGGCCAGCTCCTTGCGCGGCACGCGGGTCATCAGCAGGTCGCGGACGTAGCCGTCGTCCACCAGCGCGACCGCCTCGCCGCGGACCCCCTCGCGGTCGTAGGTGTAGCCTCCGGCCAGCCCCGGCGGCGCCCGGCCGGGATCGTCGGTGATCGTCCAGCCGGCGGGGAGCAGCCGCCGCCCCAGCCGCGGCCCGCTGCGGGTCAGCTGCTGGTAGGTGCGCTGCTCCTCGGGCACCGGCGGCGTGCCGCACACCTCGGGGGGCACCAGGTAGCGCAGCAGGTCGGCCGCGGCGTCGCCCTCGAACACCACCGGGCCCTCGTAGTAGTCCACCGGCTCCGCCGTGGCGCGGGCCAGGATCGAGCGCCCCATCGCCTCGACCTCGTCGGCGATCTCCTGGGCCGGGGGCAGGTCCGCGACGGTGCGCGCGACCCACTGACGGCGGTCGTAGATCTGCACGCCGTCGCTGCGCAGGATGTCGGCCCAGGCGTAGACCACCGTGAAGCCGCGGGGCTCCACGACCCGCGTGCCCTCCGACGTCACCAGCGCGTAGCGGCCCTCGCTGCCCCGCACCTGGACCTCGCCGTTGCGCAGGCCCGGGACGGTCCGCAGCCGCTCCGAGGCGGTCACCGCGACGCTGCGCAGCGTTTCGCGGTCCACCGGCTCGATCGGGTCCCAGGTGACGTCGTCGACCACCGGCGCCGGCGACCAGTCGGGGGGGGGCGGCTCGCCGCCGAGGGCGGCCAGCGCGGCGGTCTTGATCCCGTACTGCTGGACCGCCGCCTTGTACATCCCGTCGGAGACGATCCACAGGTCGCGCTCGAGCGCCAGCGGCACGTCGTCGACCACCAGCGACGGCTTGCCGATCACCGCGTTCATCCGGCTGCGGCTCTTGAACCGCGCCGAGTTGAGCTGGTCGTCGCCGACCACGATCTCGACGCGGCCGGGCCGCGAGCGGTGCCCCGACTCGGACAGCAGCGCGCCGAACCGGGCGGTGGCGGCGTACCAGTCGTGCTCCTCCACCGCGAACACGGTGCGGTACGGGGCAGGCGTGTCGGGCAGCCGCAGCTCCTCCAGCGAGCGCGCCGACCAGACCTCGAGGGCGCCGATCAGCGCGTCGCCGTCGTCCGCCGCCGCGGCGGGGCCGGTGAGCAGCGCGGCGAGCAGCGGCAGCAGCGCGATCCACGGTCGCCGGGTCATCGCGCCACCCCCTCTCCCCGCGGGTCGACGCCCGACGTCCCGTCCTCCGCCGGCGGCAGGCTGGGCGGCGGCAGCAGCGGCGGCGCCTCCTGGGCCTTGGGCTTGCGCTGGGTCTCGACCTGCGAGACGAGCAGCGCCGGCGAGACCGCCGAGACCGGGACCCAGCCGCTCTCCGCCCCGCACGAGCCGTTGAACACCCCCGGCTGGCCGCCGGCGCGCACGATCCGCGAGAACGTCACCAGCGGCGTGCCGATCAGGTCGACGCCGCGGATCAGCTCGTCGGGGCGGCCGTCGACGAAGACCCGGTAGGCCAGCACGCCCTTGACGTTGAACGCGTTGGGGATGCTGCGCCCGGTGAACGTGAAGCCCCCCTGGATCTCCTCGATCCGCAGGCCGTACTCCAGCCCCGCCTGCTCCGCCATCTGGACCAGCTGGGCGCGGAGCTCGTCGTCGTCCACCGTCTCCGACGCCTCGATCACCAGGTTGCCCTGGCGCGTGACCGCGTCGAACCCGGCCTGGCGCCGGCCGTGGCCGTTGCTCGTCTGGCCCTCGCTGACCGGCGAGCGGCTCTGCAGGAAGCCCTCGAGCACGCCGTCGCGGACCAGCACCGCGCGCTGTGCAGCGACCCCCTGGTTGTCGTAGGCGTAGTGGCCGCGCAGGTCCTGGTCGCCGACGCGGTCCAGCGTCGGGTCGTCGACCACCGACAGGAACGGCGGCAGGATCGGCTGGCCGACCATGTTGCGGAACGTCTGGGCGTCGGTGACCTGCTTGAGCCGGTGGCCCTCCAGGCGGTGCCCCAGGATCTCGTGGAAGAACACCGCGGCGGCCCGCTCGCTGAGGATCGCGGGGCCGTTGTAGGGCTCCTCCTCGGGGGCGTCGCGCAGCGCCACCAGCAGCGCCTCCAGAGCGCGCGCCTCGGCCACCAGCGTGTCCGCGTCGGGCAGGCCGGCGGGCTCGAACGCGTCCCAGTAGCGGGTCAGCTGCAGCTGCTCGCCGTCGTCGGCGACCGTGTCCACCGCGATGGACACCCGGTACAGCGAGATCGAGTGGCGCAGGCGGGCGCCCTCGGAGCTGACGAACCAGTGGTTCTCGATGCCACCGCTGAACCGCACCGAGCCGTCGTGGATCACCTCGGACGCGGCCAGCTCCGCCGAGGCCCGGCGGACGGCGGCCTCCCAGGCCGGCAGGTCGACGTCGAACGTCGCCAGGGGGAGCAGCTCCTGCCGCGGCTCGACGGGGGCGAGGTCGTCGGCGGGAGCCTCGCCGACCAGCGTCTGGGCCTCGCTCTGGACCTCCGCCCAGCGCTCCTGGGCCTCGACGAAGCGGCGGTCGACCTCGCGCCACAGGTCGCGCTGGATCACGTCGGAGTGGCTGCCCAGCGCCACCATCCGCCCGCGCTTGTGGGGCCGCTCGCGCCCCCCGCCGCGCAGGGCGTGGGTCGAGTCCAGCGCGGGATCGCCGATCCGCACGTCGACGTCGACCCAGCGCTTGTGCTGCGGCTCGTAGCCCTGCAGCCCGCCCTCCTCGCCGGCGATCGTCACCGCGCGGCTCTCGGTGACCTCGAGGGCCAGGAAGTACGGCGCGGGGTCGGCGGCGGCGAGCTCGGCGGTGGCCCGCTCCAGCTCGGCGCTCATCGCCACCAGCACCGGGTCCAGCGGGCTGCGGGCGCCGTCGGCGTCCGCGGCGTGCGCCACCGCGCTCCAGGTCCACACGGCGACCGCGATCGCGGCCGCCCACTTCAGCTCTGGCATCGCTGCATCTCCCAGGGCTGATCGAGGAACAGCGGGTGCCGCGAGGCCTCGATCGCCCGTCTCATCTCCATTACGCACGGCGGGCGGCGCTCGTCCAGCCAGCGCGGGTAGCCGCCGCGCCAGACGTAGGCCACCAGGTCGCGGAACCACCCCGCGTCGAAGCCGACCCCGGCCACCGTGGCCACCCGCGCCGCGGGGTCCCAGGCCAGCACGGCGTCCACCGGCTCGGCCCACTGGGCGAGCAGCCCGGCCACCACCGGCCGGTGGCCGGCCACCTCGGGGCGCTGGTGGAACGCCGCGGGGTCGGCGGGGAACGGGAACCGATCGTACACCGCCCCGATCAGCCCGCTGCGGTCGAGGCCGTGGATCGCCCCCATCACGTGTCCCAGCGCGCGGCCCGGCGGGACGACGTGTGCGGGGAGCGCCACCGACCCGGCCGACCCCCCGTCCCCGGCGGCCAGCGCCCCCACCGCCGCGGTGAAGTCGTCGGCCCACAGCAGCGTCCGCTCCAGCAGGAGCAGATCGGTGTCGATGTTGAAGAACCCGAAGGCGACGACGCCGTGGTCGACGGAGTGGAAGGCGAGCGGCATGGAGCCGACATCATAGCAACCCACGGCGGCGAGCCACGCCGCCCGCTGCGGTGGTAGCATTCGGCCGGGAGGACACGATGGACGACGAACTCCGCAATCCCCCCGTGCCCGTCTCGGACCACGAGTTCGAGCGGGCGCTGCGCAAGGCCCACGCCGACCAGGACGACCAGCTGCGGCGACCCACGATCCTGGTCTGCGGCTACACCGGCACCGGCAAGACCACCCTGATCCAGAGCATCTGCGGCCGGGGCGTGGTCTCCGACGACAAGATCGTGCACGGCCGCCCCGGCACGATGGACTACCTCAACTACGAGAGCGGGCTGGTCAACTTCTGGGACTCCCAGGGGTTCGAGCCGGGCCAGACCGAGGCCGAGTTCCTCGACACCTCGCGGCGGTTCTTCCGCGACCGGCAGGCCGCCCCGAACGTGGACGACCACATCCACCTGGTGTGGTACTGCATCCAGGGCTCCGGGGCGCGGGTCACGTCGGCCGACCTCGAGCTGATCAAGAACGTGTTCAAGAACGTGATCGTGGTGATCACCAAGGCCGACATCACCAAGCACAAGCAGATGCAGGCGATCGACGGCGTGCTGACCCGCGAGGGGGTCCGCAGCGACCGGATCGTGCCGGTCAGCGACGAGGACATCGAGTCGCGGCGGGACCTGGTGCGGATCAGCTACGAGCTGCTGCCCGAGGCCTACCGCGACGCGTTCGTCGCCGCCCAGTTCGTCGACATCGAGCAGAAGCAGCGCCGGGCCCAGGCGATCATCCACGCCTCGGCGTCCGCCGCCGCCGGCATCGGCGCGACCCCGATCCCGATCGCCGACGCGGCCCTGCTCGCGCCGGTCCAGATGAGCATGATCGCCGGGCTCTCGGCGCTGTACGGCAGCCTCGAGGAGGCGCCCAAGGGGGCGCTGCTGACGATGGCCGGCGAGGCGCTCGGGGTGGCCACCGCGTCCAGCCTGATCAAGGCCTTCCCCGGCGCCGGCAACATCATCCAGGGCGGCGTCGCGGCGGCCGTCACCGAGGGTATCGGGCAGATCGCCAACCAGTACCTGATCGCCTGCTACGAGGCGAAGATCGCGGGCGAGGAGACGCCGGCGTTCCACTTCGACATGGAGCAGTTCAGGTCGCTGGTCAGCAGCAAGCGGCGGCAGCTGCTGGGGTAGGAACGGTGTCGGGCACGGTCACCAAACCCAACGTCCTGGTCTGCGGCTACACCGGCTCGGGCAAGACCAGCCTGCTGCAGGCATTCTGCGGCGAGGAGGTCGTGCCCGAGGACGCCATCGGCCACGGCGAGCCCGAGACCTTCGAGTTCCACGAGTACGAGTCCGAGCGGGTCCGCTTCCGCGACTCGCGCGGCATGGAGATGGGCCAGCGCGAGGACGAGTTCATGTTCTACGTGCGCGACTTCGTCCGCCGCCACCAGCGCTCCAACGACGTCACCGACCACATCCACGTCCTGTGGTACTGCATCGCCGGCGACCGCGCCCGGGTCACCGGCTGCGACCGGACGCTGATCCGGGAGCTGTTCCCCACGACCCTGGTGGTGGTCACCAAGAGCGACATCATGCGCCCGCGGCAGCGCAAGGAGGTCACCGACGAGATCCTCGGCGCCGGCGTCCCCGAGGAGGACGTCGTGCTGGTCTCGGCCGAGGACAAGGTCGGGCTCGACCGGCTGCTGGTGCGCACCCAGGAGATGATGCCGCGGGCCCACCAGAACGCCTTCGAGCTGCTGCTGCGGACCCGCGAGGACGAGTACCGCGAGCTGGGCGACCTCGCCGCCGACGAGGCGATCAAGCGGGGCGTCAGCAAGGCCGCCGGGCTGGCGCTGATCCCGCTGGTCGACCTGCCGCTGCTGGTCGACAACCAGCACAGGATGATCGCGGCGATCGGGGCCTGCTACGGGTTCGCGGTCTCCACCGCGACCATCGAGCGGTTCCTCAAGGGCATCGGCGTCGGCGCCGCGGGGATGCTGCTGTCGCGCTTCATCTTCCCGCTCAAGGCGCCGGTCGCGGCCGGCGTGACCTACAGCCTCGGGCGCACCGCGCAGGAGTGGTTCCGCGCCGAGATGAAGCTGCCCGAGCAGCAGCTGCAGCACATCTACGAGGTCAACCGCAAGCAGCTGCCGGGCAAGTCCCCGGACACCGGGGAGCAGTAGCGCCGCCGGGCCGGGTCGGGCATGATGCGCGCCCGGAGGACCCGCATGGCCGAGCCCGCCGCCCCGCACGAGAAGTGGTTCGGATATCCCGTCCCGTTCTGGACCGCGAACTCCATCGAGATGTTCGAACGCTGCGCGTTCTACGGGATGTACATCGTCATCACGCTGTACCTCACCGACCGCGTCGGGTTCACCGACGTGCAGACCGGCTGGATCGCCGGCATCTTCGCCTCGCTGCTGTACCTGACGCCCACGTTCGCCGGCGCGCTGGCGGACAAGATGGGGTTCCGCGCGGCGCTGACGATGGCGTTCGGGCTGCTCACCGTGGGCTACGGGCTGATGGGGGCGCTGCCGACCAAGGCCACCGCGATCGTGTCGCTGGCGCTGATCATGCTCGGCGGCTCGTTCGTCAAGCCGATCATCTCGGGGACGGTGGCCAAGAGCTCCGACGAGGAGGGCCGGGCCCGGGCGTTCGCGATCTTCTACGTGGTGGTCAACATCGGCGGCTTCATCGGCAAGACGGTCGCGTACCCGCTGCGGATCCACCTGGGCGTCGAGTACATCTGCCTGTACTCGGCGGCGATGGCGGCGATCGCGATGGTGCTGGCCGGGCTGGTCTACCGCGACATCGACACCGCCGGCACCGGCAAGTCGCTGGCCGAGGCCGGCCGCGGCCTGCTCGAGGTGCTGACCAACTTCCGATTCATGGCGCTGATCGTGATCGTCGCGGGGTTCTGGATCATCCAGGCGCAGCTGTACTCGTCGATCCCCAAGTACACCACGCGGATCATCTCCCCCGACGCCGCGCCGGAGTGGATGGCCAACGTCAACCCCGGCACGATCGTGCTGTTCCAGCTGCTGATCACCTCGCTGAGCAAGAAGCTGCGGGCGGTGACCTCGATCGGGGTCGGGCTGTTCATCATCCCCTGGGCCGCGGTGGTGATCGCGCTGCACCCCGACGCCTCGCTGGCCTGGACCTGGGAGTGGATCGGCCGCGACGGCCTCGAGCACAGCTTCGTGCTGCACAAGGCCACGGTGGTGATGTGCCTCGGGATCGTGGTCATCGCGTTCGGCGAGATGTTCCTCTCGCCGCGGTTCCTCGAGTACGCCTCCAAGCAGGCCCCGCCCGGCGAGGTGGGCCTGTACATGGGCTACAGCCACCTGACGACGTTCGTGGCCAAGCTCGCCGCGTTCGTGATCTCGGGCTACCTGCTCGACGCGTTCTGTCCCGATCCGAAGACGCTGACCGCCGAGCAGATGGTCCACGCCTACGACCACGCCCACTACCTGTGGTACGTGTTCGCCGGCATCGGCATGCTAGGCTTCCTGATGCTCGTCGTGTTCCGGCTGGTGACCGGCCACATCGACCGGAGGAAGGAAGCGGAGGGTGGCACCTAGATCGCATTGGCTCGCGGTGCTCGCCGCCGGCGCGTGGCTCGCCGCCGCCGGCTGCCCCGAGGAGGCCCCGCCCGACCAGCAGCCGTTCGACCCCCACGACGAGACCGGCGACGACGACGACACCGGCGACGACGACACCACCGAGGCCCCCGCCGAGCTGATCTCGCTGGCCCTCTCCCCCGCCGAGTTCACGATCGACACGGCGACCACGCTCGAGCTCGTGGCATACGGCGAGTGGGACGACGGGACCCACGCCGCGGTGGTGCCCGACTCGTTCGACGTGATCGATCCGGCGGTGCTCGCGGTCTCCCCGCTGGGGGTGGTCACGCCGCTGGCCGAGGGCACGACCCAGGTCACGGCGACGTTCCAGGAGGTGGACGCGGCACCGAGCCTGATCACGGTGATGGCCCCGGGCGCGCTCACGGTGCGGGTCGTCGACGCGGCCGACGGCGCGCCGTTGCTCGGGGCCGAGCTGACCATCGGCGGCAGCGACGAACCGGTGGCGTACGCGGTCACCGGCGAGGACGGGATCGGCCACCTCGAGGGGGCGTTCAGCGGCCCCGTGACCGTCACCGCCAAGGCCGCCGACCACTACCGGACCTCGGTGGTCGACGTCGCCACCCGCAACCTCCGCCTCGCGGTGGAGCCCAAGCCGGTCGACGAGGGCGGCAGCCTCGAGGGCAGCGCGGCGTGGTGGGACGAATCCGAGGCGCTGCAGGTCCAGCTCGGGTTCGTGGCGGCCTCGAGCCGGGTCAACCCGGTGTTCTTCGACTTCCTGACGCTGGTCGGGCCGGACCGCGTGCTGGACATCTACGGCTACGACCTGGAGATGCCGTCCAACGTCGTGGTCGGCGAGCAGGCCCCGGCGTTCGCCGCGCCGGCCCCCGAGGGCCCCGCCGCGGTCTACGCGTTCACCGGAGCGTTCGACATCGCCGACGTCCAGCAGGCGATCGAGGGCGCCGGGGACGGCGGCGAGGTCTCGGCCCTGCTGGAGACGCTGGCGGCCCACCTGCGCGACGTGGACTACGCGATCGAGACGGGCTGGAGCGTGCCGTCCGGCGGGGTGGTCGACGTGGGCACGCTGCAGCCCTACGCCAGCGTCACGCGCGACGTGGCGGTGGTCGTGCCGGCCCACCCGCTGGGGCTCAGCAGCGACGACACGCCGGTGATCTTCCCGGTGGCCGACCTGGGCGCCGAGGGGCTCGCGCTGGTCGGGCTCGGCGTCGGCAGCGGCGGCACCGTGGTGCACCTCGTGGAGGACGACAGCGGCCCGCTCGCCGGGCTGCCGGTGCGCTACGTGGCGGTCGTCGAGGAGGGCGGCGTCGGCACCGGCGGCGCCCGCTCGTCGGTGATCTCCGACCACGTCGCGCCGGGCGGCGAGGTGCTGTTCCCCGAGTTCCTCGACCTGACCGTGCTCGACCCGCCGGCGGCGCTGGACTACCACTGGAGCTACACCGGCGACGCCCACGCCGACGCCTACTTCGTGGAGCTGCGCGGCGGCTCGGCGACGTGGCACGTTTGGGTCCCCGGCCAGGCCGACGCCTTCGACCTGGCCTACGTCGAGCCCAACATCGGGTTGATCCACGTGGACTGGCACATGACCGCGCTGGCGCTGCGCGACGCGACCTTCGCGGCGCTGACCCACGACGCGGACCCCGGGCTCGACGGGATGGAGGACCACGTCCGCGCCCAGTCCCATGCCCGGATCCACTACCAGGTCGACCCGCCCTAGGACCCGACGATGCCGGTCACCGGGAAGCCCCTGCTCGAGATCGCGGTCCACCACCCGGCCACCGGCCTGCGAGGCATCCTGGTGATCCACAACGAGGGCTGCGGCACCGCGCTGGGCGGCCTGCGCCACGCGCCGTCGCTGGCCCCCGCCGAGGTCCGGCGGCTGGCCCGCACGATGGCCCAGAAGCTGGCCTGCTACGACCTGCCGTACGGCGGCGCGACGGGGGGCATCGTGGCCTCCCCGGCGCTGCCGATGGAGCGCGCGGTGCGGATCTTCCTCGAGGCGGTGGCGCCGTACCTCGAGCGCCGGTGGGTCGCCGGCGAGGACCTGGGCACCACCTGGGACGCGGTGGTGGCGGCCTACGACGCGCTGCAGATCGACCCCGTGGCGGTGGCGCGGCGCTGCGCCGGCGTCCCCGACGGCCCGGCGCTGCCGCGGATCACCGCCGAGACCTCGCCGCTGTACCGCGGCGTGACGGGGCTGGGGGTGGCGCGGGCGCTGGCCGGCGCCGCCGTGGCACTGGACCGCTCGCCGGACTCGCTGACGGTCTCGTGCCAGGGCTACGGCGAGGTGGCGCGAGCGCTGCACCGGGCGTGCGACGAGTGGGGCGTGCGGCTGACCCACGTCGAGGACCTGGGCGGCTGCTACCAGCTGGACGCCGGGTTCCCGCCGGCGCTGCTGGCGGAGGCATCGCGCGCGGGGGGGCACCTGGATCGCCAGGTGCTGCTCGACGCCGGGGCGCGGCCGCGGCGACGCGGGGACTGGCTGGCCGCCGACGTCGACGTGCTGATCCCGGCCGCCCGCACCGGCGCGCTGCGGCGGCACCAGGCCGACGCGGTGCGCGCCGCGATGGTCGTCGAGGCGGGCAACGGCTCGGTCAGCTCGGTGGCCGAGCGGGCGCTGCTCGCCCGCGGCGTTCCGGTGATCCCCGACTTCGTCGCCGGCGCCGGCACCGCGGTGGCGTGGGGGCTGGTCGTGACCGGCCGGATCGCACCCCACCCGGCGCGGATGGGGCCGGCGGTCGGGGACCGCGTCGAGGAGGTCGCCGGCGCGGTGACCACCGCGTTCCGCACCACCGGCATCCCGCCGCGCGCCGCGGCGATGGCGATCGTCCGCGAGAACCTGCGCCGCCAGGGCCGGCTGTGATCCCCGGCGGGCCGGGTCCCGCACGCGTATACTGATCGGCATGCAGCGCTCCCGTATCTACGTCATGGTGTTCCTGCTGGTGGCGGTCCTCGGCGCGATCATGGCGCTGAAGGCCATGTCGGGCCGCGATCGCGGCGGGGACGACGCGGACCGTCCCGCGGCGGTGCAGATCGAGATGGTCTCCGACCGGCCCGCTGCAGGGAGCGGCGGGGAGGCCGGCGGCTCCGCGCCGACCGGCGGCGCCGCCGCCGCGGACGCCAGCGGGGTCGCCGTGTCGCTGGTCGGCGGCGACGAGGCCGCCGTGGGGCAGGACGGCGCCGGCGGGGGCGCGGGCGGCGCGACGCGCGGCGGACCGGGGCGGGACGGGGACGCCGGCGAGCTGCCGCCGATGGCGGCCCTCGGCGCGTCGCAGGGGATCCACACGAAGATGGACTCCAGCTGGTTCCCCGATCGGGAGGCGGCGGAGTGGTTCGCGCCGCTGGAGCAGGACTTCCAGGCCTCCCGCCCGCTGACGCCGGAGCGCTACAAGGATATCCTCGGCAACCACCACGAGCGCATCGGCGACGTGCTCCAGCGCAGCGCCGAGATCGGGGACACCAGCTCGCCCGAGGAGGGCATCGCGTTCCTCGAGGCGTGGAACGCGCTGGTCGACGGGTACAAGGCCGAGGCGTACGGACCGTGACCGCGCGGGGCAGGACGCCCCGGGAGAGGAGCAGGATGGCGTTCCGGACGCGCATCGGGTGGATTGCAGGCGGCGTCGGGATCCTGGCGGCCATCGGCTGGATCACCCCCGCCTCCGCGCAGAACTGGGTCGACACCTGGAGCTTCGACTTCTCGGCCAATCCACAGGCCGACCAGTCCGGCCACGACGGCTGGGAGTCCGGCTGGAGCCAGGACCCGTGGACCAGCGACCTGTACGTCCAGCTGCGCGAGGTCAACCCGCAGACGGACGAGGGCGGCGGGATGTGGGGCGCGGACTCGGCCACCGCCAACACGCTGGTCCAGTCCGCGCAGGGGCCCTGGACCGACGCGGCGATCGAGGCGCAGGTCTCGATCCTCGACGACGACACCCTGGGCCTGGTCCTGCGCTACTCCGCGACCGGCACGTTCTACCTGTTCCTGATGACCCGCTCGCTGCGGCCGCCCACCGGCCAGGGCGGCCCCTACCTCAAGGGCAACGGGGCCTACCTGTACCGGGTGGAGAACGGCACCGCGGTGGAGCTGGTCTCCAACACCACCCAGGCGGCCCACTACCGCATCGACACGTTCCAGAACTGGGACTACCAGCGGCTGCGGTTCGAGGCCGTCGGCGGGGACCTGGTGGCCCACTTCAGCCCGGACCCGACGGGGCCGTGGAGCAACAACACCACCGTGCTGGCGTTCAACGACCCCACCCCGCTGCCCGCGGGGCACGCCGGGCTGTACGCCTACGAGATGGGCGAGGGCGCGGGGCAGGTCGGGTTCCGCGACCCGCTCGTGCAGCTGGCCGACCTGGACGGGGACGGCAGCCCCAACGACGAAGACTGCCTGCCCAACGACCCGGACGCCTTCCCCGGCAACGCCGAGGACTGCAACGACGGCATCGACAACGACTGCGACGGCGACGTCGACGGCGACGACGCGGACTGCCCCCAGGGGGACGACGACACCGCCGGGGATGACGACACCGCCGGGGACGACGACACCGCCGGGGACGACGACACCGCCGGGGACG
>CAZOYV010000257.1:0-12330 GCA_964584075.1 uncultured Rickettsiales bacterium
CCCTCGCAGACCATGTAGCCGACCCCGTCGGCGTCGACCTCGTCGACCCCGAGCGAGCCGTTGCAGTCGTTGTCCAGGCCGTCGCAGATCTCGGTGGCGCCGTCGTAGATCGTGTCGTCGGCGTCGTCGCAGTCGCCGTCGCAGATCGTCTGGCCGTCGCCGTCGCCGTCGACCTCCTCGTCGGTGTTCGGGTCACAGTCGTTGTCGATCCCGTCGCAGACCTCCTCGGCGTCGGGGTTGATCAGCTCGTCGGTCTCGTCGCAATCGCCGTCGCAGATCGAGAACCCGTCCCCGTCGATGTCGGTGTCGTCGTCGATCCCGTCGCAGTTGGAGTCGACCCCGTCGCAGACCTCGTCGGCGCCCGGGTAGACCGTGTCGTCGGCGTCGTCGCAGTCGCCCTGGCAGGTGTCGAACCCGTCGCCGTCGGCGTCGTCGGTGTTCAGCGCCACGTCGGTGTCGTCGCAGTCGCCGTCGCACTCGCTGGCGCCGTCGCCGTCGTCGTCCACGTCCTGCGCGTGCTGGGCCCCGTCGCAGTCGTTGTCGATCCCGTCGCAGGCGACCTCGGCCGCGTCGGGGTTGACCGCCGGGTCGGCGTCGTTGCAGTCGCTGGCGTCCTCGACGTACCCCGACGGCGGCGTGCAGTCGTTGACCGGCGTGCCGTTGCTGTCGCCGTAGCCGTCCCCGTCCGCGTCCGGGTAGTAGTCGACGTTCTGGACGTTGTCGTCGATCTGCCCGTTGCAGTCGTTGTCCAGCCCGTCGCAGAACTCGGTGGCGCCGGGGTGGACCGTGGCGTCGCCGTCGTCGCAGTCGGTGTTGTCGGTGACGAAGCCCTCGGGCGGCTGGCAGGCGTTGGTCGCCGCGGCCCCGTCGTCGCCGTAGCCGTCCCCGTCCACGTCCGGGTAGTAGTCCAGGAACGTCAGCCCGTCGTCGATCTGGCCGTCGCAGTCGTTGTCCAGCCCGTCGCAGATCTCGGTCTCGCCCGGGTTGACCGCCGCCTCGGCGTCGTCGCAGTCGGTGTTGTCGGCCACCATCCCGGTGGGCGCGTCGCAGGCGCTGGTCGCGGCGGCGCCGTCGTCGCCGTAGCCGTCCCCGTCCGCGTCCGGGTAGTAGTCGGTGAGGGTCAGCCCGTCGTCGATCTGGCCGTCGCAGTCGTTGTCGATCCCGTCGCACAGCTCGGTCGCCGAGGTGTTGATCGCCGCGTCGGCGTCGTCGCAGTCCCCGTCGCACTCGGTCTCGCCGTCGCCGTCGTTGTCCACGTCCTGGCCGTGCTGGGCCCCGTCGCAGTCGTTGTCGACCCCGTCGCACGGCACCTCCAGCGCCCCGGGGTTGATCGCCGCGTCGCCGTCGTCGCAGTCGGTGTTGCCGGCGACGTGCCCCGAGGGCGGCGCGCAGGCGTTGACCGCCGCGCCGCTCTGGTCGCCGTAGCCGTCGCCGTCCGCGTCCGGGTAGTAGTCCTCGAAGGTCAGGCCGTCGTCGGCGATGCCGTCGCAGTCCTGGTCGATCCCGTCGCAGATCTCGGCCTCGCCGGGGTTGATCGCCGCGTCGCCGTCGTCGCAGTCGGTGCCGTCGAGCACGTGGCCGCTGGGGGCGTCGCAGTCGGCCACCGGCGTGGCGCCATCGTCGCCGTAGCCGTCGCCGTCCGCGTCCGGGTAGTAGTCGTCCACCGGCAGCCCGTCGTCCGCGACGCCGTCGCAGTCCTGGTCGATCCCGTCGCAGATCTCGGCCGCGCCGGGGTTGATCGTCGCGTCGCCGTCGTCGCAGTCGGTGTCGTTGGCCGCGTAGCCGCTGGGCGGCGCGCAGTCGTTGACCGACGCCTGGCTGCCGTCGCCATAGCCGTCGCCGTCGGCGTCGGGCCAGTAGTCGTAGGTCTGGACGCCGTCGTCGATCGCGCCGTCGCAGTCGTTGTCGATCCCGTCGCAGATCTCGTTGGCGCCGGGGTAGGTGTTGGCGTCGCCGTCGTCGCAGTCCCCGGCGCAGCCGGTGACCCCGTCGCCGTCGAGGTCGAAGCAGCACGCCGGGTTGACCGTCCCCGGCGTCCCGTAGTCCCCGTCGCCGTAGGGGTTGGAGACGTCGGTGAGGCACCAGTTGGCGCCGTCGTCGTTGTCGGTGGCGTCGAAGAACGTCGGGTCCAGCGCGATGCTGTAGCCCTCGGCCGCCGGCCACGGGCTGATCACGGTGTAGACCACCTCGTCGATCACGACACCGTCGTACTCCAGCACGATCTCGTCCTGGCCGCCCGAGTTGAGCGCCATCCCCGAGTAGTAGCCGTAGACGTAGTCCGGCGAGTAGCCGCCGTTGAGCAGCGGGTCCAGCTCGGTGCCGAGCACGACCACGTCGCCGGGGGCGAGGATCGTGTGGTCGTCGTAGACGAACCAGTCCAGGTCGTAGTCGTAGATCTCGAGGCCGAACAGGTCGATGTCGGCCGCCCCGGCGTTGTAGATCTCGAACCACTCGCCGCTGGCGTCGGCCACCGCCAGCGGGTTGTGCATGATCTCGGTGACGATCAGGTCGCCGACCCCGACGAAGTCCTCGTCGATCAGCCCGTCGCAGTCGTCGTCGAGGCCGTTGAGCACCTCGGGGGCGCCGGGGTAGATCTGGTCGTCGGTGTCGTCGCAGTCCCCCGAGCAGCTGTCGACCCCGTCGCCGTCGAGGTCGAAGCAGCACGAGGGGTTGATCGCGCCGGGGGTCCCCAGGTCGCCGTCGCCGAAGGCGTCCACCGCGTCGCACCAGCTCGCGGCGCCGTCGTTGTCCACGTCGTCGTACAGCAGCGGGTCCAGCGCCTTGGCCGCGCCGGTGGCGAACCCCCAGCTCAGGTCCCAGGTCACGCCGTCGATCAGGTTGCTGTCGAGCAGCAGCAGGATCTCGTCGTCGCCGCCCTCCCACTGGTTCATGTCGATCACGTAGTCGGCGTTGTAGCCGCCGTTGGCCCCCGGGTCGTCGTTGCGGCCGATCACGATCACGCCCCCGGCGGGGATCCACAGGTCGCCGGTGATGTCGTAGGTCGTCGGCGTGCCGCCGACCTGGTCGTCCACGACCCAGCCGACCAGGTTGATGTCGAACGGCGCCATGTTGGTCAGCTCGAACCACTCGCCGTCCCAGTAGGGGACCTGGTCCGGCGCGGCCATGATCTCCGTGATGATCACGTCGCCGGCGACGATGAAGTCCTCGTCGTACAGCCCGTCGCAGTCGTTGTCGTACTCGTCCAGGATCTCGGCGTTGCCGGGGTACACCGCGGCGTTGCCGTCGTCGCAGTCCTCGCACTCGCAGGAGCCGTCGCCGTCGGCGTCGGGGACGTCGCCGTCGTCGCAGTCGACGTCGCCGTCGCAGTCGTTGTCGATCCCGTCGCAGTCCTCGGTCTGGCCGGGGTAGATCTGGTCGTCGGTCTCGTCGCAGTCCCCGTCGCAGCCGGTGACGCCGTCGCCGTCCTGGTCGACCTGGCAGTCGGTGTCGGCGCAGTCGGCGTCCCCGTCGCCGTCGTTGTCGATCCCGTCGGTGCACTCGGTCTCGACCGCGTCGCAGAGCAGCTCGAAGTCGTCGAACAGCAGCCCGTCGGCGGCCGGCGGGGTGCCCCAGGTCCAGTTGT
The DNA here is from genome assembly GCA_964584075.1 of uncultured Rickettsiales bacterium. Taxonomy (GTDB): domain Bacteria; phylum Myxococcota_A; class UBA796; order UBA9615; family CAYRNR01; genus CAZOYV01. Next base: position 3,584 of record CAZOYV010000257.1, read on the forward strand.
CGTGCTGGACGAAGTAGAAGCTCAGCTGGTCCCCGTAGCTGGTCAGCACCGGCGTCAGGTCGAGGCTGATCGGGTTGACCTGCTGCTCGGTGTAGCCGAACAGATCCAGCACGTTGTAGTAGGTGAAGTAGTTCACCGACAGCCCGAGACAGTCCCCGTCCGGCGGGTCGTCCCACTGCCAGCTGCCCGGGCACTGGTTGTCCTCGTCGGCGTGGTCCCACAGCTCGAAGCTCAGCGTCGCGCCGGTGCAGCCGCTCAGGTCGTAGACCAGGGTCTCGACCGCGCTGGAGACGTTGCCCCCGCCGGTCTCCGCCACCAGCGTCAGCCACACGCTGCCGCCGCCGTCGGGATCGTGGAACTCGTAGCCGCCGTTGTTGCCGCTCTCGTGGAACAGCCACCCGCTGGGCAGCTGGGCGTTCTCGAAGTCCTCGAACGCCACCTGGGTCTGGGCGCCGGCCGGGAGGGCCAGGCCGAGGGTCGCGACCGCCGCGAGGGTGGCCGTCGAGACGAGAAGAACCGACTTGGTCGACATCGAGACCTCCTGCAAATCCCTCTTGTACGAAGACCACAAGCCTCCCAGCGCCCTGCACGCTTGTCAATTGGATCGCGATCGGGTACCCGGGGTGGATGGGACACCTGCAGTCACAGCACAAGGCCTACCGCGACCTCCAGGCCCGGATGGAGCGCACCCACATCGGGATGCCCGAGGGGGCGCGGCTCTACGACATCCTGCGGATGGTCTACACCGAGGACGAGGCGCGGGTCGCGGCGCGGATGCCGTTCAAGCCGATCGCGGCGGACAAGCTCGCCCGCCGCGTCGACATGCCCGTGGCGCGGCTGCAGCCGCTGCTGGACCACATGACCGACATGGGCACGGTGATGGACGTCATCGACCCGGACAGCGGCAAGGTCCGCTACCTGCTGTCGCCGCCGGTGGTCGGCTGGGTCGAGTACTCGCTGATGAAGCCCCGCGAGGAGATCGACGAGCCCGCGCTGGCGATGGCCTACGACGCCTACATCGCCGACGGCGCGTGGTTCAAGAGCTTCGACGCCGGGATGACCCAGATCGGCCGCACGATGGTCAACGAGGACGCCCTCGACCCCGACGTGACCACCGAGGTCCTGGACTACGAGAAGGCCAGCCACGTGCTGCGCAACGCCAAGGCGCTGGGGGTCTCGACCTGCTACTGCCGCCACAAGGCCGAGCACCTCGGCCACGCCTGCGACGCGCCCCAGGAGGTGTGCCTCAACATCAACGCCGGCCACGACTACGTCACCCGCCACGGCTACGGCCGCACGATCGACGTCGAGGAGGCGCTGGACATCCTCGCCCTCGGGCGCGAGAACGGGCTCGTCCAGATCGCGGACAACGTCAAGCACCGCCCGATCTACCTGTGCAACTGCTGCGGCTGCTGCTGCATGCAGCTGCGCGTGATCAACCGCCACGGCGTCCAGGGCGCGGTCCACACCAGCAACTTCATCGCCGCCATCGACGCCGACACCTGCCGCGGCTGCGGCCGCTGCGCCCGCCGCTGCCCGGTGGCCGCGATCCGCCTCGAGCCGGTGGTCCAGGACGGCAAGCGGATCGGCAAGATGCGCGCCGTCGTCGACGAGGACATCTGCCTCGGCTGCGGCGTCTGCCACGCCGCCTGCCGCCACGACGCGCTCCGCATGGCCCCCCGCCCCCAGCGGGTCCTGACCCCCGACACGACCATCGAGCGCGTGGTGCGGATGGCGCTGGACCGCGGCAAGCTGCAGCACCTGCTGTTCGACCAGGGCGACGGCCTGCCGGCCCACGTCGCCAACCGCGTGCTCGGCGCGATCCTGCGGCTGCCCCCGACCCGCCGCGCGATGGCCGTCGACCAGATCCGGAGCCGCTTCGTGACGGGGATCGTGGACCGCTTCAAGAGGGGGGCGCGGACCAGGCGTCCACGGACCGCCGGAGCCCCTCCTCGAGGCTGAGGAACGGAGCCTCGTAGCCCGCCCCGCGCAGCCCGCCGAGGTCCGCCTCGGTGAAGCTCTGGTAGCGCCCCCGCAGCGAGGCGGGGAACGGGATGTACTCGATCTCCCCGCGCCCGAGGAGCCCGATCAGGGTCCGCGCGACCGCGTTGAAGCTGCGGCTCTGGCCGGTGCCGACGTTGACGATCGTCTGGCGGGGGGGCCCCTCGGTGAAGAACCGGGTCACCGCCGCCACGTCGTCGACGTGGACGAAGTCCCTCCGCTGGCCCCCGTGCTCGTACCCGTCGGTGCCCTCGAACAGCCTCGCCACCCCGGTGTCCCGCAGCTGGTGGTGGAGCTGGTACGGCATCGACGCCATCGGCCCCTTGAACTGCTCGCCGGAGCCGTAGACGTTGAAGAACCGCAGCCCCACCACCGTGCTGCCGACCCCGCCGAGGTGACGGCGGACGTACCGATCGAACAGCAGCTTGGAGTAGCCGTAGACGTTGAGCGGCGCCTCGTTGGCGGGGTCGACGGCGCTGCCCTCGTTCACGCCGTAGACCGCGGCCGAGGAGGCGTAGACCAGCGGCACCCCGCGCTCGGTGGCGCGGTGGAACAGCGCCCGCGAGTAGGCGTAGTTGTTGGCCATCACGTACCGGCCGTCGTGCTCGGTGGTGTCGGTGCAGGCGCCCAGGTGGATCACGGCCTCGACGGCGGGGTCGAGGCCCGCGCACTCCAGCTCGGCGAGGAACTCCTCCCGGTCGCGGTAGTCGGCGATCCGCAGCGGGACCAGCAGGGAGAACTTGCCCTCCTGCTGCAGGTCGTCGACGACGACGACGTCGGCACTCCCGGCCGCGTTGAGCGCGCGCACGACGTTGCTGCCGATGAAGCCCGCACCTCCGGTGACGACGATCATCCCTCCCCCTCCCCCTCCCCGTCCTCGCCGCGCTCCTGCCCGATGCGGGCGATCAGCGCGGTGGTGCTGAGCCCCTCGACCAGCGGGATCCGGGCCACCCGCCCGCCCCACGAGCGGACCTCGGGGGCCCCCACGATCTCGTGCTCCTCGTAGTCGGCGCCCTTGGCCAGCACGTCGGGGCGCAGCGCCTCGATCAGCGCGATCGGCGTGTCCTCGGCGAACGGCACCACGGCGTCCACCGCCGCGAGCCCGGCCAGGACCTGCAGCCGCTGCTCCAGCGGGACCCACGGCCGCTGCGAGCCCTTCAGGCGGCGGACGCTGTCGTCGGTGTTGACGCCGACCACCAGCCGGTCGCCGCACTCCCGGGCGCGCTGCAGGCCGATCACGTGGCCCGCGTGGAGCAGGTCGTAGCAGCCGTTGGTGAAGACGATCCGCTGACGCCCCTGGCGCCACGTCTGGACCAGCTCGCGCAGGTCGTCGAGGGTCCGGATCTTGCTCTCCACGGCCCCGCCCGCGCCCAGCACCGCGGCGGCCAGCTCGGCAAGCTCGATGGGGGCCGTGCCGATCTTGCCGACCACGACGCCGGCGGCCAGGTTGGCCAGCGTGACCGCCTCCCGCCGGGGCAGGCCGGCGGCGAGGCCCGCGGCCAGCACCGCGACCACGGTGTCCCCGGCCCCGGAGACGTCGAACACCTCGCGGGCCACGGTGGGCAGCGGCCAGGCACCGTCGCGATCGCAGAGCATCATCCCGCGCGCGCCCAGGGTCAGCACGACGAACTCGAGCGCCCAGCGATCTCGGATGCCCTCGGCGGCCGCGCGCAGGGCGTCGTCGTCGCCGGCCCCGAGATCGCCGGCCAGGGCGCCCAGCTCGGCCCGGTTGGGGGTCATCGCGGTGGCCCCGCGGTAGCGCTCGCCGTCCCCGCCCTTGGGGTCGACGATCACCGGGATCCGGCGCTCGCGCGCCTCCTCGATCGCCGCGCGACACACCGCCGGGGTCAGCACCCCCTTGGCGTAGTCGGACAGCACCACCGCCGCGGGGCCGCGCTCCAGCGCCGCCGCGAGGGCGTCGAGCACGGCCCGCTCCGCCGCGCCGTCCAGCGGCGAGGCGTCCTCGGTGTCGAGCCGCACGATCTGCTGGTGCCCGCCGAGGATCCGCACCTTCGTGGTGGTCGGCCGCCCCGCGACCGCGCGGACCCCGCCCACGTCGATCCCGGCGGCGTGGAGCAGCGCGCGGACCCGATCCCCGTCGGGGTCCCGCCCGACCACGCCGACCAGCGAGCACGGCGCGCCCAGCCCGGACAGGTTGCGGGCCACGTTGCCGGCGCCGCCCGCGGCCTCGGACTGGCGATCGGCGAGTACCACCGGCACCGGCGCCTCGGGCGAGACCCGCCGCACGCCGCCCCACACGAAGCGGTCCAGCATCACGTCGCCGACGACCAGCACGCGGCCGTCGCGGAGGCCATGCCGCAGCGCGGCGCGCAGGGTCTCGCGGTCCTCCATCACGGCCCCTCCTCCGCCAGCTCGTCCTCGATCAGCGCACAGAGGGCGTGGCCCAGCAGGATGTGTCCCTCCTGGATCCGGGCGGTCACCGTGGCGGGGACCGCCAGGCAGTGGTCGACCCGCCCGTGGAGCACGGCGGCACCCGCACCCGCCCCGGTCATGCCGACCGTCACGACGCCCGCGCGCCGGGCGGCATCGACCCCGGCGAGCACGTTGGGCGAGGTGCCCGAGGTGCTGAGCCCCACGGCCACGTCGCCCGGCCGGCAGATCGCCTCGAGCTGCCGCGCGAAGACCTGCTCGTAGCCGAAGTCGTTGGACAGCGAGGTCATCACCGAGGCGTCGGTGGTCAGCGCGAACGAGCGCAGCCCGCCGCGCTCGCGCTCGAAGCGGCCGACGAGCTCCGACGCCAGGTGCTGGGCGTCGGCCGCGCTGCCGCCGTTGCCGAACCAGTAGATCGCGCCCCCCGCGCGGAGCGCCGCGGACATCCGCCGCGCCACCTCGCGGACCGGCCCGGCCAGCGCCCCCATCGCGCCGATCATCTCGGCGTGGGCCGCGAGAATCGCCTCGAACTCGGCCATGGTTCGCCTCCGCCCGGGCATTATCCCCCGGCCAGGAGCCAGCCCACAAACGCGGCCAGGTCGTCGTGGGCGGGCACGTCGGGCCGCGCCGCGGTGGCGAGGGCTCCCTTCCCGGTGCGGACGAGCGCCGGCCGGACGCCGGCCGCCTCGGCCGCCTCCACGTCGCGCACGTCGTCCCCGACCATCCACGTCTCGGCCGGGTCGAAGCCCCACTCCCGGCGTGCCCGCTCGATCAGCCCCGGGGCAGGCTTGCGGCACGCGCAGCCGGCATCCGGCGCGTGCAGGCAGGCGTAGACCCCGTCGATCCGCCCGCCCTCCTGGCCCAGCCGCGCCGCGAGGTGGTCGTGGATCGCGCCGAGCTCGGCGGTGCCGATCCAGCCGCGCCCGACGCAGGACTGCGAGGTGATCAGCAGCACCCGGTAGCCCGCCGCCACCAGCCGCCCGACCGCGGCGGCCGCGCCGGGCAGCAGCTCCAGCTCGCCGACGGACAGGACCCCGCGCGGCAGGTCCCGGTTGAGCACCCCGTCGCGGTCGAGGAGCACCGTGCGGCCCGACCCGCTCACGACCAGACCCTCCCCAGGGCGGACCGGACCCGCTCCACGGAGATCTCCCGGATGCACTCCATCCCCTCGCAGCCCCGTCCCAGCCGACACGGGGAGCACGGCACGGGGTGGACCAGGGCCTCGACCCGATCCCCGAGCGGACGCCACAGCCCGGGCGCGTCGATCCCGTTGCCGACGACGACGGTCGGCACCCCGAACGCGCTGGCCACGTGGCCGGCCACCGTGTCGGCCGCCACCAGCGCCGCGGCTCCCCGGATCATCCCGACGAACCCTGGCCACGACAGCGTGCCCGTGGCGTCGACGCAGCCGGCCGCCGCGGCGAGCCCGGCGTTGGCGTCCCGCTCGGCGTCCCCGGCCCCGGTGAGCACGACCGTGTGGCCCTCCGCGGCGAGGCGCTCCGCGACGGCGCGCCAGCGCTCCGCGGGCCAGCGCTTGGTCGGGGCCCCCGCGCCGGGGTGCAGCACCACGTAGTCCCCGCCGCGCCCGTCCTCGCCCGGGGGGAGCCAGGGCCGCAGCGGTCTGCCCGGGTCGACGTGGCCCGGGAGCAGGTCCAGCAGCCGGCGCTGGTGTTCCGTGACGTGGTCCGCGCCTTCCCGGTAGCGCGTGCGGTGGGTCAGCAGGCCGCCGAAGCCCCCGCTGACGTGGCCGACACGGACCGGGACCGAGGCCGCCCACAGCACGGGGATCGCGTTCGGATAGTACGGGTAGAGGTCGACCGCCGCGTCGTAGCACACGTCCCCGATCGACCGCACGGCGGCCGCGAAGGAGCGGACGTGGTCCCGGACCCGCGCGCTCCGCGGCCGTCCCGAGCGGTCCAGCTTCCAGTGGTCGAAGGTGTGGCACCAGCGGAGCGCCGGGTGGCCCTCGAGGACCGCGGCCCCGCCGCGGGAGCACAGGAAGCCCAGCTCGACCTCCGGCAGCGCCTCGCGCAGGGGCGCCAGCAGGGCCGTCGAGAGCACGACGTCGCCGAGGTGGGCGATGTTGCACAGCAGGACCCGGGCGGGGGGGGTGGCGATCGGGACCCCCGGCGGATCCCGGCGGCGCAGCAGCCGGATCGCCGCGTCGGCGCTCCCCAGCACCGCCACGCCGAGGGGGTTGCGCACCAGGTACGGCCCACGGAGGGCTGGCCGGGGCGTCCGATCGCGCATCGCTCTCCGCTCAGGGCCGCCGCGGCCGCCAGCGCGCGCCGAGGATCGCGAGCAGCAGGGCCGCCGGGGCCGCGGGGGTCCAGCGTGGGTCGCCGGCCGCGCACTGACAGCCCTCACCGGAGAGCAGCACGCCGTCCCCGTCGGAGGGGTCTCCGTCGTCGTCCCCGGCGTCGTCGTCCGCGGCATCGTCGTCCGCGTCGTCGTCGTCCCCCGTGTCGTCGTCCGCGTCGTCGTCGTCCCCGGCGTCGTCGTCCCCGGCGTCGTCGTCCCCCGCGTCGTCGTCCCCCGCCACGAAGTCCCCGTCCTGGGTCGTCAACGCGTCGTCCAGCGCGCGGTACCAGGCGTTCCCGTACAGGACGACGTCCCACCGCCCATCGACCAGCGTGTCCCCGCTGACCAGGACCTCGAGGGCCGACGCCGACTCGGACTCGACCTCGGCGGGCCACGCCACCGCACCGCCGGGCCCGAGCAGCAGCAGGTCCGCGCCGCGCGGCAGCTCGCTGCCCTGGAGCGTCACCCGGTGCAGCCCCGGTCCCCCCGCGTCCGGCTGGGTCGCCACCGTGGTCAGCTGGAACGCCTTGTCCCCGTCGCCGGCCACCACCAGCCCCCGGGGCAGCGCCAGCGCGCCGCCCGGCCCCTCGACGGTGATCCACCACAGCCCCTCGCGGCTCCACCACGGCTCCAGATCGCCGGGGTCGAGGTCGAACACCAGATCGCCGCCGTCCTCGGCCACCGCCAGCACCAGCGGATCGCCGTCCCAGCGCCGGAGCGTCACGCCCGTGGCCCACCCGGTGAGGGCCGAGCCCGTGAGCCGGACCTCCTGCACGGGTCCCTCGAGGTCGATCACCGAGGGCTCGGCACGCTGCAGCGTCGCCCCCGTGTTCTCGGGGGCCAGCGCCACGTCGACCACGGCGGTGCTCCCCACCGGGACCTGCACCGGCACCGTCTGCGCGACGTACCCGGGCGCCTCGACCAGCAGCTCGTGGCTGCCGTCGAACAGCATCCGCTGGTAGGCCCCGGTGTCCGGGTCGGCGTACACCGGCCACCCCCCCGGCTGGTTGGTGATCCGCGCCTCCAGCGGGATCCCGCTCGCCGCGTCGGTCACCACGCCCTCGACGCCCAGCCGGAGCCCCTCGTCGAGGAACACCAGCGTGGGGTCCACGTGCCAGTCGAGGAACGTCGGGATCTCGGCCGCCGGGGGCGCCTTGTCGTCGGTGAGCTCCAGCGTGTGGTCCTGCCCGCCCCACACCCCGTACGACCAGTCGTTGGTGTCGCCGTGGGTCTCGTACCAGTCGTACCCGTTGGTGACCCAGAACCCCGGCGTCGCGGTGGCGTCGGCGTAGATCTGGCACATCCCCAGCAGCATCGCCTCGTCGGGCGAGTCCTGCGACGTGTAGTTCCACAGGTAGTTGCACAGCGTCGCGCCCGAGTGGTAGCTCAGCGAGTGCACGAACCGCCGCCGGGTCCCCAGCGCGCGGATCGCCATCGTCTCGGGCTCGCTGAACTCGTGAGGCCCCGAGGCCCACTGCCACTGGGTCCACTCGTAGCAGTAGTTGCGGTTCAGGTCGGTGCCGTTGGCGTTGTAGCGCTCGAAGTCCTCGACGCCGTCGGGGTTCACCGCCGGCACCAGCCACACCTCCCGCGCGTCGAGCAGCGCGGTGATGTCGGGGTCCGAGCCGTACTCGTCGGCGAGCACGTGGGCGATCTCGAGCGGGACCTCCATCGAGGAGTACTCGTCGCCGTGGTGCGCCCCCAGCAGCCGGTACGCGGGCCGCGGCGCGCGGCGCCGGACATCGTCGCTGATCACGACCCCGACGATCGGCCGGCCGTCGACGCTCTCGCCCACGTCGACCAGCCGCACCAGGTCCGGGTACTGGGCCGCCAGCCCCTCCAGCTCGGCCTCGATCCCGGCGACGTCGTGGTAGCCGCCCCCCCGGGCCGGCCGCAGGTCGTGGTAGTCCTCGGCGAGCACCTCGTAGGCCACACTCGCGGCATCGAGCAGCCACAGGTCCTCGGGGACCACGTAGGCGTCGACGTGGGTCGGGGTGCCCCGGGCGCATCGGCCGAAAGGGGGCGCTGGTAAAATCGCGCCGGGTTTGACGTAA
>CAZOYV010000258.1:0-749 GCA_964584075.1 uncultured Rickettsiales bacterium
GCAGGTGTCCTCGTCCATCACGATCATCCCGCCGCTGCCCATCATCGAGCCGGCCGCGGTGAGCGTGTCGAAGTCCACCTCGAGGTCCAGCTGGTCCTCGGGGATGCAGCCCCCCGAGGGGCCGCCGGTCTGGACCGCCTTGAACTTCTTGCCGCCGGGGATCCCGCCGCCGATGCGCTCGATCACGTCGCGCAGCCGGATCCCCATCGGGACCTCGACCAGGCCGGTGTTGGTGATCTTGCCCACCAGGCTGAACACCTTGGTGCCCTTGCTGCCCTCGGTGCCGATCGCCGCGAACGCCTCGGCCCCGTCCCGGACGATCAGCGGCACCGTGGCCCAGGTCTCGACGTTGTTGATGTTGGTCGGCTTGCCCCACAGCCCGCTCACCGCCGGGTACGGCGGGCGCGGCCGCGGCTCGCCGACGCGCCCCTCCAGCGAGGCCAGCAGCGCCGTCTCCTCGCCGCACACGAACGCCCCGGCGCCGCGGTGCACGATCACGTCGAAGTCGAAGCCGGTGCCGAGGATGTCCGTGCCCAGCAGGCCGTGCTCGCGGGCGGTCTGCAGCGCCAGCTCGAGGTTCTCCACCGCCAGCGGGTACTCCTGGCGGACGTAGACGTAGCCCTCGGCGGCGCCGATCGCGTAGGCCCCGATCATCAGCCCCTCGAGCACCGCGAACGGGTTGCCCTCCATCAGCGAGCGGTCCATGTAGGCGCCGGGGTCGCCCTCGTCGCAGTTGACCACGACGTACT
>CAZOYV010000258.1:759-12285 GCA_964584075.1 uncultured Rickettsiales bacterium
CCGACGCCCGCGCGAAGCCCCACTTGGTCCCCGTGGGGAACCCGGCCCCGCCGCGGCCCCGCAGCCCCGCCGCCTCGACCTCCTCGATCACCTGCTCGGGGGTCATCTCGGTCAGCGCCTGGATCAGCGCGGCGAACCCGCCGATCGCCAGGTAGTCCTCGAGGCTGCGCGGGTCGATGCTGCGGTTGGGCCCGAACACCATCCGGCGCTGGTGCTTGTAGAACGGGATGTCCGACTCGCGCGTGACGGTCTGGTCGTCGCTCGGGTCGACGTACAGCAGGCGCTCGATGACCTCCTGGCCCTGGATCGTCTTCTCCACGATCTCGGGCACGTCGTCGGGCGTCACCTGCAGGTAGCAGATCTCGCCGGGCTCGATCACGACGATCGGGCCGCGCTCGCAGAACCCGTGGCAGCCGGTGCCCCGCGAGGACAGCTCCGTGGTCAGCCCCCGCTCCGCCAGCTCCCGCTGCAGCGCCTCGTAGACGTCCCGCGCCCCCGATGCCAGGCAGCCGGTCCCGACGCAGACCGCGACGCTCTTGGCCACGGCCTCCCGCCGGGCCCGGATCTCGTCCCGGGCTCGCTGGAGCGCCTGTGGTGAATCGAACCGTTCCATGGTTCTTCCCTACTCGTAGCTGCCCAGCACGTCCGCGGCGTCCGCCGGCGACAGCTTGCCGTGGGTCTTGCCGTCGATCTCGATCACCGGGCCCAGCGCGCAGCACCCGATGCAGTTGACCGTCTCGACGCTGAACTTCAGCTCCAGATCGGTCTCCCCGGGGCCGATCCCGGTGACGTCCCGGACCTTGTCCAGCACCCGCGACGCCCCGCGCACGTGGCACGCCGTGCCCATGCAGACGTGGACCTCGTGGCGGCCCTTGGGGACCAGCGAGAACGCCTTGTAGAACGTGGCGATGTGCTGGATCCGCGCCCGCGGCACGTCCAGCCGCGCCGCGATCCGGCCCAGCACCTCGGGGGGCAGCCAGTGCTGCTCGCGCTGGATCTCCAGCATCACCTGGATCAGCGAGCTGGGCTCGGCCCCGTGGCGGTCGATGATCTCGTCGATTCGCTGTGGTTCCATCCGACGGTTCCTATCGCCTCACGCCAGCACGTAGCGGTTCTGCTCGGTGTCGAAGCGCACCAGCCCCTGCCGGGAGCTGCGCGTCATGTGGCGCGCCACCGCCGAGGGGGTCAGCGCCATCGCCTCGGCGATCTCGGCGGTGCTGCGCGGCTGGTCGCCGAGCAGCGCCAGGATCTGGCTGACCACCAGCTTCTCGCCGATCAGCACGTCGAACAGCCGCTGCACCTCGTCGCTGTCGAAGTGCTCGCGGACCGCCTGCTCGGTGCGCTCCGGGACCCGCAGCCGCTCGCGCTCCACGAGCTTGATGTACGGCACCAGCTCCTGCAGCGCGTCGAGCTTGGCCTCCAGCGCGCCGGGCTCGAAGCCCTCGGGCTCGCCGATCGGGCCGAGCTCCCTCAGCTGCCGCACGAAGTCGTCGACGACCTCGGCGTAGCGCGATCCCTCGGACGCCGCGATCCACTCCAGCCGCACCCGGCGCGGATCGATCCCCACCTGCTCGAGCAGCTTCTTGACGAGCAGGGTATTGCCGAGGGCGTCGTAGTTGCCCTCGGTGATGTAGTGGCACTCGCCGGGCCAGCAGCCGCCGATGAACACCCCGTCGGCCCCGCCGCGCAGCGCGCGCAGCACGAAGGCGAGGTCCACCCGGCCGGTGCACATGACCCGGACGATCTTCATCTCGGTGGTGAATTGCTGTCTGGAAACTCCAGCCAGGTCCGCAGCCGCGTACGCTCACCAGTTGCAGAGAAAGCCCAGGACCCTCGGCTTGAACTCGAGACCCATGGCCGCCTCCCTTCGTTGCTGCCGTCGCACCTACCCCGCCAGCGCCGCGTCGATCTGGCAGTGGAGCTCCTCGTCGGTGAAGTGCTTCAGCACGATCGCGTTGGTCGGACACTTGGCGTTGCACAGCCCGTCGCCCTTGCACAGCACCGGGTTGACGTGCGCCTTCTTGCCGCTGTCTGTTCCACGAAACTCGATCGCCTCGTAGGTGCAGGCCGTGATGCACGCCCCGCACGCCACGCAGGCGTCCTCGATCACCTCGCACACCGACCCCGACGCCACGACGGTGTCCTGGGCCAGCAGCGTCCCGGCGCGCCCCGCCGCCCCGTAGGCCTGCGAGATCGTCTCGGAGAGGTGCTTGGGGTAGTGGGCCGAGCCGCACAGGAACACCCCGTCGGCGGCGAAGTCCACCGGGCGCAGCTTGACGTGCGCCTCCTGGAAGAACCCGTCGGGGTTCTGCGCCACCTTGAACAGCTTGACCGCGCGGTTGCTGCCCTCGCTGGGCACCACCGCGGCGGACAGCACCACCGCGTCGGCGTCGATCGCCAGGTCCTTGCGCAGCACCGGATCGGGGGTCGTGACGCGCAGCACCGGCTGGCCCTGCTCGGTGACGGCCTCGACCGTCGGCGCGGTCTCGGGGGTGTAGCGCACGAACCGCACGTCGGCCTCGGCGGCCTCGCGGTAGGCGTCCTCGCGGTACCCGTAGGTCCGCATGTCGCGGAACAGCACGTAGACGTCCCGCTCGGGCTTCTGCCGCTTCAGCGCCAGCGCGTTCTTGACCGCCTGGCTGCAGCACACCCGCGAGCAGTAGTTGCGCTCGGCGTTGCGGCAGCCGACGCACTGGATCATCACCACGCACCCGGCGGCGTCGAGGGCATCGTCGCCATCGCGCAGCTTCTGCTCCAGCTCCAGCTGGGTGCAGACCCGCTCGTCCTCGCCGTAGAGGTACTCCGTCGGCCGGTACTCGGCGGCCCCGGTGGCGAGGATCGTCGCGCCGTGCTCGATGCGCTCGACGCCGCGCTCCGACTCCACCGTGGTCACGAAGTTGCCGACGTAGCCGGTCGCGTCGGTGATCGTCGCGCCGTGGGACACGCGGATCAGCCGGTGGCGGTACACCGCCCGCACCAGGTCGTCGACCATCTGGCCCACGTCCAGGCCGTCCAGCGTGGAGTGGAGCCGCCGGGCCATCCCGCCCAGCTCGGCCTCCTTCTCCACCAGGTGGACCTCGAGGCCCTGGTTGGCCAGCGTCAGCGCGGCGGTCATCCCCGCCACACCCCCGCCGACCACCATCGCCCGGTGGTTCACCGGCAGGTCGAACTCCTGCAGCGGCTCCAGGTTCAGCGTCCGCGCCACGGACATCCGCACGATGCCGCGGGCCTTGGCGCTGGCCTCCTCCTTCTGCTTGGAGTGGCACCACGAGCAGTGCTCGCGGATGTTGGCCATGTCGAAGAAGTACTGGTTGATCCCGCCCTCGCGGAGCGTGTCGCGGAACAGCGGTTCGTGGGTCTTGGGGGTGCACGCCGCGACCACCACGCGGTTGAGCTGCTTGTCGCGGATCGTCGCCGAGATCTGCGCCGCGGCGTCGGTGCTGCAGATGAACAGCCCCTCCTCGGCGTGGACCACGTTGGGCAGCCCCTTGGCGTACTCCACCAGGCCCGGCACGTCGACGACGCGCCCGATGTTGGCGCCGCAGTGGCAGGCGAACACGCCCACCCGCGGCTCCTCGCCGGTGACGTCGCGCTCCTCGGGGTAGACCCGCTCGCGGGCCAGCTCCCCGCGCCGCCGCTGCAGCAACACCCCGGCCAGCGCGCCGGCCCCGCTGGCGGTCATCACCGACTCGGGGATGTCCGCGGGGCCGTTGAACGCGCCGCTGATGAACACCCCGGGGCGGGTCGTCTCGATCGGGTTGTCCTCGCGGGTGCGGCAGAACCCGTGGTGGTCCAGCTCGACGCCGAACAGCTCCTGCAGCCGCCCGGCGTCCCGCGGTGGGGCCAGCCCGACGCCGAGCACGACGAGGTCGAACTCCTCGTCCCGCACCCCGCCCTCGTCGACGGCGTGGCGGATCACCACGTTGTGGGTCTCGGGGTCCTCGCCGATCACGTCGACGTAGCTGCGGACGAACGTCACGCCGTCCAGGTCGGCGGCGCGGTTGTAGAACCGCTCGAAGTCCTTGCCGTAGCTGCGGATGTCGTTGTGGAAGATCGTCGCGGTGGCGTCGGCGTCGTGGTCCTTGGTCAGGATCACCTGCTTCTGGATGTAGCTACAGCACACCGAGCTGCAGTAGCTGTGCGCGCCCTCGATGATCTGCCGCGAGCCGACGCAGTGGATCCACGCGATCTTGTGGGGGTGCTTGCGGTCCGACGGGCGCAGGATCTCGCCCTCGTGGGGCCCGGTGGCGCACAGCAGCCGCTCGAAGTCGAGGCTGGTCACCACGTTGGGGTACGTCCCGTAGCCGTAGTCCCCGCGCGGGGCGGGGTCGTACACGTCGTAGCCCGGCGCCAGCACGATCGAGCCGACCTGCACGACCTTGGTCTCGGGCAGCTGGGTGAAGTCGATCGCGTCGGTCTTGCACACCCCCTCGCAGATCGAGCACTTCTGGTCCCGCAGCCGCAGGCAGTCGTCGGCGATGTAGGGCACCAGCGGGACGGCCTGGCTGAAGTAGATGTGCACCGCCTTGTTGTTCGACAGGTCCTGGTTGAACGGGTCCGGGACCTCGATCGGGCAGTACTCGACGCAGGTGGTGCAGCCGGTGCACCTGGACTCGTCGATGTAGCGCGGCTTCTTGGTCAGCGTGACGCGGAACGCCCCCTGCTCGCCCTCGACGCGGTCCACGTCGGTGTAGGTCCAGATCTCGATGTTGGGGTGCCGGTCGCACTCGATGAACTTGGGCGACTCGATGCACATCGAGCAGTCGTTGGTCGGGAACGTCTTGTCCAGCTGCGCCATCTTGCCGCCGACGGTCGGCGACTTCTCGACGAGGTAGACCTTGAAGCCGGCGGTGGCCATGTCGAGGGCGGCCTGGATCCCGCTGATCCCGCCGCCGACGACCATCACGTCGCCGAAGTCGTTGCGGTCGAGGCTGTGCACCATCGGTTACAGCGCCTCCACGATGAGCTCGGTGATGTCCTTCACCTCCAGGACCTCGTCGAGGCCCAGCGTCAGGCGGCTCTCCTCGAAGTTGCCGATGCAGTACGGGCACGACGTGACCAGCACCTCGGCGCCGGTGTCGCGGGCCTGCTGCAGCCGCAGGTTGGAGAACCGCTCCTCCTTGGGCGTCTCCATCCAGATCCCGCCGCCACCCCCGCCGCAGCACAGGCTCTTGGCGCCGTGGTCGACCATCTCGGCGCGCTCGACGCCGGGCAGCGCGTCGAGCACCGCCCGCGGCTCGTCGTAGATGCCGTTGTGGCGGCCGAGGTAGCAGGGATCGTGGTAGGTGATCTTCTTGCCCAGGTCGGTCTTCAGCTCCAGGCGGCCGTCGGCGATCAGCTCGGCGAGCAGCTGCGACAGGTGGACCACCTCGAAGTTCACCATGAACTCGGCGTAGTCCTTGACGAACGACTCGTAGCAGTGGGGCGAGGCCACCAGGATCTTCTTCACCCCGCGGTCGATGAAGGTCTTGATGTTGCCCTTGGCCAGCGCGCGGTAGGTCTCCTCGTCGCCGGTCTTGCGGATCGCCTCGCCGCAGCAGCTCTCGTCGGTGCCCAGCGTGCCGAACGACACCCCGGCGGCCTGCAGCACCTGCGCCGTGGCGCGGGCGACCTTCTTCATCCGCGGGTCGTGGCTGTAGTAGCAGCCGACGAAGTACAGGTACTCCATCTCCTCGGTGAAGGGCTGGACGCCCAGCCCCTCGGCCCACGCGGCGCGCGTGCCGCGCTCCTCGCCCAGCGGGTTGCCGTCGGCGCGCAGGCTAGCGGTGACGCCGCCCAGCGCCCCGGCGATCTCGGGGAACACGCCGTACTCGGTGGCCAGCTTGCGCACCGCGACGCCGATCTCGATCTGCCGCACCCCGCGGGGGCACGCCGCCGGGCAGGTCCCGCAGGTGGTGCAGCGCCAGATGTCGTCCAGCTCGATCTCGCTCAGCCCCAGGCTGGCCTCGCGCACGATGCGGCGGATGGAGAAGTCGCGGACCCGGTTCCAGGGGCAGACCACGTCGCACTTGCCACACTGGTAGCACAGCCGCGCGGCCTCGCCGCCGGCGTCCCGGATCAGCTCGATGATCTCGGCGTAGGGGGTGACGGTCTCCACGGCTCAGCCCTTGTCGGCCTTGCGCGCGACCATGTCCATCACCGCCTGCCAGCCGTGGGCCTCCACCAGCGCGGCCAGCCCGATCTCGAGCTCGTCCTCCTCCTCCTCGTCGTCGACCTCGACCTCCCGCTCCTCGTAGACCAGCGCGTCGGCGAGGCACCACTGCACGCACATCGGCTGTTCCAGCGTGGGGTCCGACTCGCACATGTCGCACTTCAGCGGCAGCCCCGAGTCGGGCTCCTTGAACAGGTCCCGCGACGGGCACGACGCGCGGCAGAACGCGCACTCGTCGTACTCCTTGCCGTCGATCACGTACTTGTCGCGGCCGGCGCACTCGGCGGGGGCGTACTCGCCGGCGTAGACCGGCACGTAGATGTCCAGCAGCGGCTTGTGGATCACGCGGATCCGCGAGCGGGCCGGGTTGTTGCTGCTGTAGCGCGGCTGGGCGTGGAACGCCGAGCAGATCACCTCGCAGGCCCGGCAGCCGTTGCACTTGTCGACGTCGATCCGGATGTTCTTGACGATCTTCGTCCTCTTCCTGGTCTCAGCCGTCATGGGTCGCACCCTCCTGGACCGAGGTCTCGGCGGCCGCCTCCTCGTAGAGCCCCCGCTTCACGAAGTCCTCGCCGACGAACTCCAGCCCCAGCCGCTGCAGCGTCTCCTCCGTGGGGATCCCCTGGCGGTTCCAGCCGCGGAACCCGTAGTAGGTGTCCAGCAGCTCCTGCTCGAGCTCGGGGAAGCGGTGCCGCCAGTGGTTCTCGGGCGGCTTCTCGTCGCGGCGCCGCATCCCGCGGCGGACGTTCAGCGCCCGCACCAGGTTGCGGTTGCGCTGGGCGATCTCGGTGAGCTTGTCCTCGTCCATCTCGATCCCGGTGGCGGCCGAGATCAGCGTGGGCAGGTTGTGGATGTGGTACGGCGGCTTGAGCGGGAACGAGCTGAGCCCGGCGCACATCCCGGTGGCGTCGTCGATGTAGTGCATCCGCTCCTGCCAGTCGATGATCTCGGAGCACATCTGCGGGGTCGGGTAGTGCGGGATCGAGTTCTCGCCGCGGAGCTCCCAGTCGATGAAGTACCGCTTGAACTTCTCGTCGGGGACCTGGACCCAGTCCTCGCAGAACTTCTCGCGGTGCTCGCGCTTGGGGAACGGCGCCTGGGGGAAGTTGCCCTCGATCTGGGTGATGTTGATCTTCTCGCCGGTGGCGTACATCAGGAAGTACATCGGGTTGAGCATCCCGAGCTTGAGCGGCAGCTGCTCGTGCTTCTTGATGTTGTTGTGGGCGTACTCGTGGGCGCCGTTGCCGATGTGCTCGGCGGCCCAGTGGGTGCCGTTGGCCAGGATGTCGCCGATGCCCTCGCGGCGCACGATGCGGTCCAGCAGCCAGTAGAACCGGCCCTCGGTGTCGTCCTCGCCCGGCATCCCGGGGAAGTCGTCGTCGGTCAGGATCCCGGCATCGAGCAGCTCCAGCGCGAACGCCATCACCTGCGGCGCGCTGAACCCGTCGACGCCGTACTCGGTGGCGTTGCGCGCGATGCGCAGCCCGAAGTCCAGGTCGCTGAACGCCGCCATCGTGTACGTCAGCTTGGAGAAGCACTTCATCATGTAGGTCTGCTCGCCCGGCGGCGTGATCGTCGCGCCGCACTTCATCGGGCAGTTGTGGCAGCTGATCAGGCGGGTGCGGAACGACTCCATCGTGTCGGTCCACTGCTTCGCGATCTCGTCGGTCCAGAAGCCCTTGCGCCGCACGCGGGAGTTGCCCCACATGAAGTTCTCGGTGTGCCACTTCTCGTCGTGGACGGCCATCTCCTGGGGCGAGCCCAGCCCGGCGAGGATCGGCATCACGCCGGGGATCGGGTTGCCCTCGCGCTTCTTGATGTAGGCCAGCACCTCGTTGATCAGCCCGATGAACTCCGCCGGCTTGGCGATGTTGACGTCGCCGGTGCCGCGCACCGCGATGGCCTTGACCCGCTTGTCGCCCATCACCGCCCCGAGGCCCGCGCGGCTGGCGCTGCTGCGGCCCTGCTCGATGCTGGCGAAGTACACGCGGTTCTCGCCGGCGAGGCCGATGGCGGCGACCTGGGCGTCGGGCTGGTCCAGCTCGGCGCGGATCTGCTCGGCGGTGGCGGTGGCGCCCAACCCGGCCAGGTGGGACGCGTCCCGCAGCTCCACGTGGTCGTCGTGGATCCACAGGTAGACCAGCTCGTCCGACTTGCCCCGCAGGATCACCTTGTCGTAGCCGGCGTGCTTGAGCTCGGGGGCCCAGAACCCGCCCATCATCGAGAACGCCAGCAGCTCGGTCTGGGGGCTGAACGTCGACACGATGGTGCGGTTGCAGCCGATCGCCGGCGTGCCGACCAGCAAGCCGGTGGCGAAGATCAGCAGGTTGTCCGGGGAGAACGGCTCCGTCTCGGGGGGCACCCGATCCCACATGATCCTGGCGCTGGTGCCCAGCCCGCCCAGGTACTCGCCGACCCAGCTCGGGTCGGTGGGCACCCGCTCGATGTTGCCTCGCGTGAGGTCGACTTCTAGATTGAACCCGGTCTCGGCGTACCTCATCTCGTGTCCTCGGTGGCCTTCGGAGCTGGGAATCGGATTTCCAATCGAACGTTCGTTCGGATGGTAGCCGGGGGGTGGGGCCGCGTCAAGAGAACGGGACCCCGATCCACAAGCTGGAACTGCGCCGAATCGCACGCTGGTAGCTGGGTCTACGGCAGATCGCCGGCCCCCGGTCGACGGGCGGTTCCGGGCCGGTCTAGCATGGTCGTCGAATCGGGGGACGAGATGACCAGACTGCTCCGTGCCGGCACCCTGCTCGCGACCCTGCTGCTGCCCGCGTGGCTCGCCGCCCAGGAGGCGTCGCCGGCCGCGGGCGCGGACGGGGATGTGCCCGCGCCCGGCGAGTCCGGCGATCCCGAGATCATGCCCGACGACGTGAACCCCGGCCCGCCCACGAGGGCGCCGTGGGAGCCCGTCGTCGCCATCCCGGACGGGGTCCTCCGCGGCGCCCTCGACGGCGACGACGTGGTCGCCTACCTGGGCATCCCCTACGGCGCTCCGACCGGGGGCGAGAACCGCTTCCTGCCGCCCCAGCCGGTGACGCAGTGGGCAGGCGAGCGGGATGCCACCGCGTTCGGCCCGCGCTGCCCGCAGTCCCCCGAGGGGATCCGGCTCTCACCGGGCATCTCCGAGGTGTTCGACGCGGTCGGCGAGGGCGTGGACCCCGTCCCGCCCCCGATCGGCGAGGACTGCCTGGTGCTCAACGTCTGGACCCCGCGCGATCCGGCCCGCGAGCCGCTCCCCGCGGTAGGCCGCCCCGCGGATGGCCGCCCCGTGATGGTCTGGCTCCACGGCGGCGCGTTCGTGCTGGGGTCCGGCTCCGTGCCCTGGTACGACGGCGCCGCCCTGGTGCGCCGCGGGGACGTGGTGGTGGTCACGCTCAACCACCGCCTCGGTGCGCTGGGGTTCCTGCAGCTCGACGAGGCCTACGGTGAGGCGTACGCGGCCAGCGGCAACGCCGGGATGCTCGACATCGTCCAGGCGCTGGAGTGGGTCCGCGACAACATCGCCGCGTTCGGCGGCGACCCGGACAACGTGACGATCTTCGGCGAGTCCGGCGGCGGCGCCAAGGTCAGCACCCTGCTGGCGATGCCCGCGGCCCAGGGCCTGTTCCACCGCGCCGCGATCCAGAGCGGCCCGGCGCTGAAGGCCCGCACCCCGGAGCAGGCCGGCGAGGTCACCCGCCACGTGCTGCGCCGGCTCCGCCTCCGCGACGGAGACCTGGCCGGGCTGCAGGCCGCCACGCTGGAAGACCTGCAGGTCGCGCAGGAGTCGGCGACGAGGGCCGCGGCTCGGGGCCTGACGATGGACGAGCGGGCGCTGATCTACGGGTTCGCCCCGGTGGTCGACGGCGGCGCGCTGCCAACCCACCCGTTCGCCGACGACTCCCTCGCCGTGTCCTCCGACGTGCCGATCCTGGTGGGCACCAACCGCGACGAGATGACGATGTTCTTCGGCGAGGACCGGCGCATCCGCAACCTGCCCCGCGGCCTGCTGGTCCCGCTGACCGCCGCCACCACCGGCCGGCCCAAGGCCAAGGAGCTGGTGGCCGTGTACGGGGAGGCCTACCCCGACGCGACCCCGGGGGAGCTGGCGATCGCCGCGGTCACCGATCTGGTGATGCGCCGCGGCGCGATCCGCATCGCCGAGCGCCGCCTCGCCGCGGGCGGCGGGCCGACCTTCGTCTACGAGTTCCACTGGCCGACCCCCGCCCTCGACGGCCTGCTCGGCGCCACCCACGCCCTGGAGATCCCGTTCGTCTTCGACAACGTCCACGCCGCCCCCGGGCTGATCCCGCCCGGCGCCGCCCCGCCGGACCTGGCCGGCCGGATGAGCGAGGCGTGGATCGCGCTGGCGCGCCACGGCGAGCCCGGCCACGACGGCCTCCCTGCGTGGCCGGCCTACACCCTCGAGCGGCGGGCGACGATGATCTTCGACGAGGCCTGCGAGGTGGTCCCCGACCCGCCCGGCGCCCTGCGCGAGGCGTGGCCCGAGTAGCGGGCCGGACCACGGGGAGGGAACTCCAACCGCGCGCCGGGTGTCGATGGAGACACACTGGGAGGGACTGCGATGCTCGAGCTCCTCGGGCCGATGCTGATCCTGCTCGCCGCGGGCGACGCCACCCCGGCGGCGACCCCGGCGCCGGCCCCGCCGACCCCGGCGACGACCACGATCCGCGTGATCAACGACACCGCCCGGCCCGTCACCCTCGACCGCAGCTTCGGCCCCGCCGAGCCGTTCCGCATCGCGGCCCTCGACGGCGACCTCGGCGAGCACGTGACCCTCGACGAGCAGGACGACGAGCGCAGCGGCGGCTGGGTCGAGATGTGCGAGTGCGCCTGCGCCGAGATGCCGTGCCCCGAGTGCGAGGCGCCGCCCAACATCGAGGTGGTGCTCGCCCCCGGCGAGGCCTACGAGCTCCCGTGGAGCGGCAAGCTACGCCGCGAGGTCCAGCACCCGATGGGCGGCACCTGCTTCGAGACCTTCGATCCCCCCGCCGGCCGCTACGAGATCTCCGCCTGCACGATGAAGGACGAGTGCGGCAAGGCCCGCGTGAAGCTCCCCACGGCGGACCCCATCGAGATCCACCTCCGCGGACCGGGCTGACGGCCACGCCCGGCCCCGTCGACGATCGCCAGACCAACTTCCAGGCGAGATGGCGACCATCGGCCAGGGAAGTTGGGATCCACCGCAACTTCCGGACGAGGTGACCGTCCATTCCGGCCGGAGTGCTCGTCCGTCCTGGCTCGAGCCTGGATCGCGAGCCGCAGCCGCGTCGCCCTCAGAGCTTGTGAATCTATCCCCGGACCGAGCCTGAGCGCCGCAGCGCCACGCTGGCCAGGCGCAACGAGGGAGCAGGCCCCCAGGCCTGTGA
>CAZOYV010000259.1:0-12276 GCA_964584075.1 uncultured Rickettsiales bacterium
CCGGCGACGACGACACCGCCGGCGACGACGACACCGCGGGAGACGACGACACCGCGGGCGACGACGACACCGCCGGCGACGACGACACCGCCGGGGATGACGACACGACCGGCGACGACGACACCGCCGGGGACGACGATACCGCTGGAGACGACGACACCACCGGTGATGACGACACGACCGGCGACGACGACACCGCTGGAGACGACGACACCGCCGGGGATGACGACACGACCGGCGACGACGACACCGCTGGAGACGATGACACCGCCGGGGATGACGACACGACCGGCGACGACGACACCGACGCGGGGGGGCAGGACTGCCAGTGCAAGCTGGACGGCGGTCGCGGTCCCGCTCCGGCCGTGGCAACGCTGGCCGCGCTGGCGCTCCTGCTGCTTCCGCGCCTGCGCCGGGGCTAGGAGCCTGTCGCTCGAACTCCACCGCAGAGACCGCCGACACACGAAAGGTGCAGGCTAGAGAGAATCCCTCCCCACCCAGGGACTCGAGCCTCATCGGAAGGCTGGTCGAGATCGAGTTCGAGATCGAGTTCGAGCTCGCGCTCGAGTTCAAGGCCGTGATCGAATCCGAAGCGATTTCCCGGTCGAGTCGTGTCCCCCGAGAACGACGGACCCCCGGAGCGCCGCAGCACTCCGGGGGTCCGAAGCGGGCTCAGAAGGGCCTATGGCATCGTCACCGAGGACATCTCCTTGGTGAACAGCGTCTCCCAGACCATGCTGTTCAGCGGGTTGGTCCAGTCGTACCAGAACCGGATCAGGCCGATCTCCTCGACGTACCACTGGTCGTAGGTGCCCTGCACGTCGCCGACGTAGCCGGTGGGGTCGGTCATCGTGAACTCGGCGTGGATGTGCCGCGCGTCGTAGGTCCCGGCCGGGACCTGGATCGTCTCCATCCCCAGGTCGGTGTAGTCGATGACCGTGGGTAGCGCGAGGTTCTGGCTCATCACCTCGTACTGGACATCGAGCTTCTCCTGCCAGCTGGTGACCACGCCGACGTTGGCCGGGGCCTGGAACAGCACCCGGTACGGGTCCTCGAGCTCGGCGAGGCTGCCGATGTCGGGCACCGTGGCCTCCATGCCGTACTTCCAGATCTCGCCGACCAGCGGGTCGCACCACACGTAGTAGTCGAACGAAACGCCGATCGCCGGCGCCTCGCTGGTGATGTGATACACGTCGTGGCTCTGCCAGGTGGTCTGCTCCACCACCTCGACGGTCTCGGTGTCGCTGCCGAACATCGGGTAGTAGACGTCGAACTCCTTGACCGCGCCGATGGCGTCGATCGGGTCCCACGGGTTGCAGAACGGGGCCTCGTCGATCACGCCGTCGCAGTCGTCGTCCACACCGTTGTTCGGGTCCTCGATCGCGCCGGGGTAGATCGCGGCGTCGGTGTCGTCGCAGTCCCCGCCGCACGAGGTGAAGCCGTCGCCGTCGGTGTCGAAGTCCTCGTCGATGTCGCCGTCGCAGTCGTCGTCGAGGCCGTTGCAGGTCTCCGTGGCGCCGGGATAGATGGTGGCGTCGGAGTCGTCGCAGTCCCCGCCGCAGGTGGTGAACCCGTCTCCGTCTTCGTCCACGTCCTCGTCGATGGTGCCGTCGCAGTCGTTGTCCTTGTTGTCGCCACAGACCTCCTCGAGGCCCGGGTTCACCGTGGCGTCGTTGTCGTCGCAGTCGTCGTCGGCGGTGCCGGCCTGGCCGTCGGGACCGCAGCTGGTCCAGCCGTCGCTGTCGCCGTCGAAGTCCTCGTCGATCTGGGTGTCGCAGTCGTTGTCGATGCCGTCACACAGCTCCGGCGCCCCGATGTAGACGTCGGCGTTGCTGTCGTCGCAGTCGTTGGAGCAGCTGGTGAACCCGTCCCCGTCCTGGTCGAAGCCCTCGTCGATCGCCCCGTCACAGTTGTCGTCCACGTGGTTGCAGATCTCGGTGGCCCCCGGGTACACGTCGGGGTTGGTGTCGACGCAGTCGTCGTCCTCGTTGCCGGGCTTGCCGTCCGGGCCGCAGCTGGTCACGCCGTCGCCGTCGAGGTCGTTGTCCTCGTCGATGTCGCCGTCGCAGTCGTCGTCCTGGCCGTTGCAGAGCTCCCAGGCGCCGGGGTGGACCTCTCCGTTGTCGTCGTTGCAGTCCAGGTCGTCCTCGGGGTAGCTGTCGACGCAGTCCTGCTCCTCGTCGGTGACGTAGCCGTCGCCGTCGCCGTCGAAGTCCTCGTCGGTGTCGCCGTCGCAGTCGTCGTCCTCGTCGTTGCAGACCTCGGACGCGCCGGGGTTGATGTCGGCGTTCTCCTCGTCGCAGTCGCCCGGGTCGTCGCAGGTGGAGTACCCGTCGCCGTCGGCGTCGTCCCAGTTGAGATCGGCGTCCTCGTCGTCGCAGTCCTGGAGGTCCCCGCCAGGACAGTCCGGGCCGACGCTCCAGCCGTCGCCGTCCTCGTCGTGGCAGTCCACCTCGGCGTCGTCGTCGCCGTCGTCCGTGGTGTCGTCGTCGTCGTCGTCCTCGTCCGGACAGCCGACGAACGCCACCAGGGCGGTCATCGCGAACAGGGTCAGCCACCATCTCCAGATTTGACGCATCTCCCACCTCTCGTGCACGGGTCTGATTTGGCGCGCATCCTATTAGACGCTGCGCGCGTCAAGCAAGGGACAGCCGGGACCGCCTGCAAGCGTTTTTTTCGGCGAGGCCGTCCACCGGACGGTTCGGCGGTCACGCCTCGCGGCGCAGCACCGCGGCGTAGAACGCGTCCCACGGGGCCTGGTGGGGGCCGCTGGCGAAGTCCCCCGCCGGCGTCCTGGCCGCGCCCCAGGCCGGGTCGATCGGGACCCTGCGGAACGCCTCGTGGTGCGCCAGGAAGGACTCCACGACCCGGGGGCCCTCCTCGTCGCTGAACGTGCACACGGCGTAGACCAGCGTGCCACCGGCGCGCACCGCTGGCGCGGCGGCGTCGAGCAGCGCGGCCTGGGTCGCGGCGTGGCGTGGCAGGTCGTCCTCGCGGCGCTGCCAGCGGATCTCGGGGTGCCGCCGCAGCGTGCCCAGCGCCGAGCAGGGGGCGTCGACGAGGACCGCGTCGAACGACCCCTCGGCGCCGTCCCGCAGGTCCGCGACGCGGGCCTCGACCTGCGCGATCCCCAGCCGCCGGCGCTCGGGGTCCATCGCCCCCAGCCGCTCCCCCGAGCGGTCGGCCGCCACCACCCGGCCACGCTCCCCCACCACGTCGGCCAGCGCCAGCGCCTTGCCCCCCGGCGCCGCGCAGGCGTCGAGCACGTGGTCGCCCGGGCCGGCCCCGACCAGCTGCACCACCGCCTGGGCCGCCGCGTCCTGCACGGCGAACCAGCCCTCGGCCCAGCCGGGCAGCGCGGTGGGATCGCCGCCGTCGACGAGCACCGCGCCGGCGGGACCCTCGCGAGCCTCGACGCCGCCCTCGCGCAGCGCGTCGAGCAGGCCATCGCGGCGCGGGCGGAGCGCCAGCGGGGGCTCCCGGTTGAACGCCTCGGCCGCGCCCGCGGGCATCCGCCCCAGCAACCACCCCGGCATCGACTGGGCCACGGCCTCGTCCGGCGGTGGCCCGGCCCGGCGGGGATCGCGGACGAGGCTCCGCAGGGCGGCGTTGACCAGCCCCGAGGCTCGTCCCAGCTTCAGCGCCCGCGTCATCTCCACCGCCTGGTGGACGGTGGCACGCGCCGGGATCCGGTCGAGCACCAGGACCTCGAGCGCGGCCGCACGCAGCGCTGCGCGGATCGGCGGGTCCAGCCGGGCCGGCGGACGGGACAGGTGCGGCGCGAGGTGGTGGTCCAGCCAGGTACGGCGCCGCTCGACCCCCAGGGCCAGGGTCCACGCCAGCCGACGCTCGGCGCCGGCCAGACCGCGGCCGTGTGCGTCCAGCCGCACCTCGAGGTGACCGCCACGGGTCTCCAGCTCGATCAGCGTGCGGACCGCCGCAAGCCGCCCAGGGGACACGCCGCTCATCACTCTTCCTCTGCGATCTCCGCGCTCCGGACGGGCGCCCTCTGCGCCCTCGCGCGTTCCGCACGGACGCGCCTCATCGGGCCAGCGCCGGGTCCTCGCCGGCCAGGATCTTGTCGATCGTGTCGCGGGCCACCGCCTCGCTGAAGCGGCGCAGCTTGTGGCCGTCGATGTACACCGAGGGCACCGCCCGGACCCCGGTCGCGGCGGCCTGCTCGCGGTGGGCGGCGAGCACGTCGTCCCACGCCTCGTCGGCGTAGTCGGCGCGGTACCGCTCCACGTCGAGGCCGGCCCTCGCCGCCAGCCGCTCCATCGCCACCCCGCCGTCGGCGGGCACGTGCTTGCCCAGCTTGCGCCGCTTCTCGAACAGCACCGCGGCCATCGGCAGGAACGCGTCCTGGCGGCCGGCGGCGAGGGTCGCCCGCGCCGCGGGCTCGGCCTCGGCGTGCATCCGCAGCGGCAGGTGCATCACGTCGATCCGCAGCTGCTCGGGGTAGTCCTCGTGCAGCGCCCGGATCGCCGGGAACGAGCGCTCGCAGTAGGGGCACTGCAGGTCGATCCACCAGGTCAGCACCACGGGGGCGTCGGCCGGCCCCAGCTGCGTGGTCCCCGCGGGGTCGAAGCGCAGCCGGACGTCGCGATACAGGCGCAGCCGGGCGTCCTCCACGGGCCAGCCGGCGGCGAGCAGGTCCCGGGCGTACTCGGCCTGCGGCACGCAGGGCACGCAGCCCCCGGGGCTGGTCAGGCTGGCGGCCAGGCTGACACCGCCCGCGCGGTCGTCGACGTCGGCGCTGGGCGAGAGGTTGAGCAGCTCGGCGAACGCCTCCGGAGCGGCGCCGTGCAGCGCCGCGGGCTCCCAGTCCAGGACCGCGAGCAGCGCCTCGGGGGTCTCCTCGGCGGGGATCAGCAGCGGCATCACCACCGGCCGGTCGGCCTTGCGCTCGGCGCGGTCCTGCCCCTTTCGGTAGCCCTCGGCGTAGCCCCGCTGCTCGCCGCGGTGATGGCCCCAGGAGTACGTCCCCGTGGCCGCACCAGCGGCGGCCAGGACGGCGATCACGGCGATCAGGATGCGCTGCTTGCTCACGGGAGGGCTCAGAACCCCTGGTCGTAGTCCTCGTAGTCTTCGTCACGATCGAGGTCCTCGGCCGCCCGCCCGTAGCTCCGGCGGGTACGCCGCTCCTTGGAGCCCTGGCGGAAGATCGTGTACAGCGTGTAGGCCCCCATCACGGCCAGCCCGCTGGCGAACGAGGCCAGCATCAGCAGGGGCACCGAGGCCGGGCTGCGCAGCTTGCCCTTCCAGACCAGCAGGTCGAGGAACAGCACCACCTGGGTGTCCGCGTTCTGGACGTAGAACAGGATGCCGACCCCGAGCAGCAGGACGACGACGACGAGGATCGCGATGGGCTTGGCCTTGGTCATGCGGTGCGGCGTGGACCTCCCGGACCCCGCAGGGCCGAGGTCACTTTACCAGAATGCGCGGGGGGGAGCCCGGTGGGACCGAGTGCGCAGCCCTGCCGCCGTCTCGGGAAGGCGAGGTGGCCACCATCGGGACGAGGGTGTCCCTCCGTTGGCCTCCCGGTCCTAGTCCTCGGCCTTCTCCTCGGCCTTCTCCTCGGCCTTCTCCTCGGCCTTCTCCTCGTCGCTCCCCTCGGCCGGCTCCTCCTCGGCGGCCGGGGCCTCCTCCGCGGCCGGGGCCTCCTCCGCGGCCGGCTCCTCCTCGGCGGCCGGCTCCTCCTCGGCGGCCGGCTCCTCCTCCGCGGCCGGAGCCTCGCCCTCGTCGCCGTCCACCGCCAGGCCCTTGAGCAGCTCCGCGGCGGCGGTGTCCCCGAGCCGCGCCGTGCTCGACGGCTGCGCCTCGGCGGCCTCCTTGGCGGCCTCGGCGTCGCCCGCGGCGCGCTCGCTCAGCCCGATCTTCCGCTCGTGCGGGTCGACCGAGATGATCGTCGCCTGCAGCTTCAACCCCACCGGGTAGTTGCTCTTGGGGTCGCCGTCCTTCTGCAGCTCGCTGACGTGGACCAGGCCCTCGACGCCATCCTCGAGCTCGACGAAGATGCCGAAGTCCGCCACGTGGACGACCTCGCCATCCACCACCTGACCGAGGAAGTAGCGGGTGTTGATCGTGCCCCACGGGTCCTCGCCGAGGTGCTTGATCGACAGGCTGAAGCGCTCGTTCTCCTTGTCGATGTTGAGCACCTTGGCGGTGACCTCGTCGCCCTTCTTGTAGCGCTCGCTGGGGTGCCGGATCCGCTGGCCCCACGACAGGTCCGAGATGTGGACCAGGCCGTCGATGCCCTCCTCGATGCCGACGAAGATCCCGAAGTCGGTGATGTTGCGCACCTGGCCGGTGACCACCGAGCCCACCGGGTACTTGGTCTCGACCAGGTCCCAGGGGTTGGTCTCCAGCTGCTTCATGCCCAGGCTGATGCGCTTGTTGTCCAGGTCCAGGTCGAGGACCACGGCCTCGACCTCGTCGCCGACCTTGAGCAGCTTGCTGGGGTGCTTGATCCGCTTGTTCCAGGTCATCTCGGAGATGTGGACCAGCCCCTCGATGCCGTCCTCGAGCTCGACGAACGCCCCGTAGTCGGGCAGCGACACGACCTTGCCGTAGACGACCGCACCGATCGGGTACTTGTCCGGGGCGGTCTCCCACGGGTCCTCGCGGATCTGCTTGTAGCCCAGCGAGACCCGCTGGCTGTCCTCGTCGAACTTCAGGACGCGGACCTGGACCTCGTCGCCGACGGTGAACAGCTCGCTGGGGTGGTTGATCCGGCCCCAGCTCATGTCGGTGATGTGCAGCAGCCCGTCGATGCCGCCCAGGTCGATGAACGCGCCGTAGTCGGTGATGTTCTTGACCGTGCCGTCGATGATCGTGCCGACCTCGATCTTCTTGAGGGTCTCGGCCCGGCGCTTCTCGCGCTCCTGCTCGAGCAGCACGCGGCGGGACAGCACGATGTTGCCGCGCTTCTTGTTGAACTTGATGATCTTGAACTGCGCGCGCGAACCGATCAGCTTGTCCAGGTTCTTGACCGGCCGCAGGTCGACCTGCGACCCGGGCAGGAACGCGCGGACACCGATGTCCACCGCCAGGCCGCCCTTGACCCGCGCGGTGATCACGCCCTCGACCACCTCGTCGGCCTCGTAGGCCTCGCTGATCTTGTCCCAGGCCTTCATCATGTCGGCCCGTTCCTTGCTCAGGATCAGCGTCCCCTCCTCGTCCTCGAGGCGGTCCAGGTAGACCTCGACGACGTCGCCGAGCTCGACGGTGATCTCGCCCTCGGGGTTCTTGAACTCGTGGATCGGGATGACGCCCTCGGACTTGTAGCTCACATCGACGATCACGAAGTCCGACTGCAGCGCGATGACCCGGCCCTTGATGACGCTGTGCTCCTTGAACGGCTTCTCGTCGAGGAGCCGGGCGAAGTGCTCGGCGAAGACGTCGCGATCGACCTGATCGAGGGGGGCGTTCTCGTCGAACGCGTTGGGGGTGGTGTTGGGGGTTTCGACGTTGTTTTCACTCATGAGTTACAGGAGTTGAATTATCTCAACTATTCGAAATTAGAGGGTTTATCTTGATGGACACCAGATGAGGTGGACCCAGTTCCACCCACCCTGCCCACCGTCAGAGCGCGGGCACTTATACAAGCCCCCCCGGGTGATGTCAAAAGCGTTTCACGTCGTAGTGGCGGGCGTTTCCGCGGATCGCACGAGGTCGACGACGGCCTGCACCACCTGGTCGGCGCTGCGGTCGGAGGTGTCGAGCACGAACGCGTCGTCGGCCGGGCGCAGCGGCGAGGTCGCCCGGGTGCGGTCCTGGTGGTCGCGTCGCTCGATGGCCTCGATCACCTCGGCGAGCGTCACGTCCTCGCCGCGGGCCTGGAGCTCCCGGTGGCGGCGGCGGCCGCGGACCTCGGGGCGTGCGTCGAGGAACACCTTGACCTCGGCGCCCGGCATCACGACCGTGCCGATGTCGCGGCCCTCCATCACCACCCCGCCTCCCTCCGCGAGCTGCTGCTGCAGCGCGACCAGCGCCTGCCGCACCGCGGGCAGCTTGCTCACCGTCGAGGCGTCCATCGAGGCCTGCTCGGTTCGGATCCGCTCGCTGACGTCGGTGCCGTCGACCACGGTGCGCAGCGCGCCGGCCCGCACCGGGAACGCGAAGCGCAGCCCCCGCGCCAGGCGCCCCACGGCCTCGCCGTCGCCCAGGTCGACGCCGCGCTCGCGGGCGACGAGCCCCACCGCGCGGTACATCGCCCCGGTGTCGACGAACTGCAGGTCGAGCGCACGGGCCAGCGCACGAGCGACGGTGGACTTGCCGACCCCCGAGGGGCCGTCGATCGCGATGCGCACGGCGCGGCGCGCCGGGTCGCGCGGGTCGGGGCCGTTCATCGCGACTCCCTCCGCTGGGCAACGGCGTCGAGCGCGTCCCAGAACGCCGGCCACGAGTCGCGGACCACCCCGGCGTCGCGGACCCGGACCGGTGCCGCGCAGCCCAGGGCCGCGATGGCGGCGGCCATCGCCACGCGGTGGTCTCCGGCGGGATCCACGGTGGCGCCGCCGGCCAGCCGCGGATCCCCGTGGACGCGCAGCCCGTCGGGCCGCTCCTCGACCCCGGCGCCGAGGGCCACGACCATCGCGGCCAGCGATCGCAGGCGGTCGGACTCCTTGACCCGCAGCTCGGCGGCGTCGCGGATCGTCGAGGCCCCGGCGGCCAGCGCCGCCGCCGCGACCAGCGCGGGGATCTCGTCGAGGCACCGCACCACGGCCTCGCCGGCCAGCTCGAACGGCCGCGGGGGGTCCTCGCAGCGCACCCGCACGTCGGCCACCGGCTCGGGGCCGCGGTCGCCACGCGGGGTGACCTGGACGTCGGCCCCCATCGCCCGCAGCACCTCGAGCACGCCGCTGCGAGACGGGTTGACGCCGACGCCGCGGACCGTCAGGTCGCTGCCGGGCCGCACCGCCGCCGCGACCAGCAGGAACGCCGCCGAGCTCAGATCCCCGGGCAGCTCCACCGCGGGCTCGGCCGAGGGCGGCACGAGCGGCTGTCCGCCGGCCATCGCGACCCGGCCCGGCTCGGCCTCGAGCGCCACCCCCCACCAGCGCAGCCAGCGCTCGGTGTGGTCCCGCGAGGGGTGCGGCTCGCGGACCTCGACGGTCCCGTCGGCGGCCAGCCCGGCCAGCAGCACCGCACCCTTGACCTGGGCGCTGGCGACCGGGCTGGCGTGGCGCACGCCGCGCAGCGCCCCGCCGCGGATCGCCAGCGGCGGGTAGCGGTCGCCGTCCCGCCCCAGCGCGGTGGCGCCCATCCGGCGCAGGGGCGCCAGCACGCGGTCCATCGGCCGACGCCGCAGCGACGCCGTCCCGGTCAGCACCGTCAGGTGCGGGCGGGTCGCGGCCACCCCGGCGAGCAGCCGCATCGCGGTGCCCGAGCCGCCGCAGTCGAGGACCTGCTCGGCCTCTCCGATCCCCGGCCCCCCGACGCCCTCGACCCGCAGGGTCCCCTCGCCGCCGTCCGCGAACCACGCCCCGAGCCGTGCCATCGCGGCGCGCGTCCGCAGGATCGGGTCGGAGTCGGGCAGGCCCCGCAGGGTCACCGGGACCGGCGACAGCCCGGCGAGGATCAGCGCGCGGTGGGCGATGGACTTGTCGCCGGGCACGATCACGTCGCCCCGCACCGCGGTGGCCGGCCGGACCGTGCGGATCGGTTCCACGCTCACGCTCCGTCGGAGACGTGCTCGTAGGCCCCGATCGCCCGCAGCTTGGCGTAGCGGTCGGCGCGCAGATCGCCCGGGGACAGGGCCGCGAGCTCGCCGAGGTGGCGCACCAGCGCCTCCTTCAGCGCGGCGGCGGTGACGTCGAAGTCGCGGTGGGCGCCGGTGGACGGCTCGGGGATGACCTCGTCGGCGACGCCGATCTCGAGGCAGTTGCGGGCGGTGTAGCGCAGGGCCTCGGCGGCGCGCGGGGCCTGGGCCTTGTCGCGCCACAGGATCGAGGCGCAGGCCTCCGGGGAGATCACCGAGAACATCGAATTCTCGAGCATCAGGATCCGGTTGCCGGTCGCCAGCGCCAGCGCGCCCCCGGAGCCGCCCTCGCCGATCACCACGGCGATGATCGGGACCGTGAGGCTGCTCATCACCATGATGTTCCTGGCGATCGCCTCGGCCTGGCCGCGCTCCTCGGCGCCGATCCCCGGGTAGGCCCCGGGGGTGTCGATGAACGTGACGATCGGCCGACCGGTGCGCTGGGCGAGCCGCATCAGGCGCAGCCCCTTGCGGAACCCCTCGGGGGTCGGCATCCCGTAGTTGCGGGCCACGATCTCCTTGGCGGTGCGGCCCTTCTGGTGCCCGACGATCACCACCGGGCGCCCCTCCAGCCGGGCCAGCCCGCCGACGACGGAGGGGTCGTCGGTGAAGTTGCGATCGCCGTGCAGCTCCATCCAGTCGTGGAACACCAGGTCGACGTAGTCCAGCGTGAACGGCCGCTCCGGGTGCCGGCTGAGCATCGTGCGCTGGTAGGCGGTCAGCTTGGCGTAGTGCAGCTCGCGCAGGCCATCCACCTCGCCGAGCAGCTTCTCGAGCTCCTCGCCGTAGCGCTCGGGGTCCTCGGCGGCCTGGGCCCGCATGCGCTCGACCTGGGCCTCGAGGTCCGCGATCGGTCGCTCGAAATCGAGCAGAATCGGCATCTCGTCCTCACTCCGTCCCGGCCAGGAACCGCCGGATCGCCGGCAGCAGCGCGGCGGCCGGGGCGTGCCCGGCGCCGCCCGCCCCCGGCGCCACCCAGTGCACGTCCGGCTCCTTGCGGAACCACGTGAGCTGGCGCTTGGCGAAGCGCCGGGTGTCGCGGCGGATCCGGCGCACCGCCTCGTCGCGGTCGATCTCGCCGCGCAGGCACGCCACGATGTCGCGGTAGCCGATCGCCTGCAGCGGCTTGAGCCCCGGATCATAGCCCCGCGCGAGGAGGGCTTCCACCTCCTCGAACCAGCCCTCCTCGACCATCTCGCCGACGCGGCGATCGATGCGCTCGACCAGCACGGCGCGCGGCACGTCGACCCCGACCCGGTAGGCGCGCCACCGCGGGGCCGCGAAGCCGTGGCGGGACTGCTGCGCGCTGATCGGCTCGCCGCTGGTCAGGGTCACCTCCAGGGCGCGCTCGATGCGGACCCGGTCGTGGGGGTGGATCCGCGCTGCCGCGGCGGGATCGACCCGGCCCAGCTCCTCGTGCAGCGCCGGCCAGCCCTCGGCCTCGGCGCGCGCCGCCAGCTCGGCCCGCAGCGACGGGTCGGCGGCCGGGGACTCGCTCAGGCCGTACAGCAGCGCCCGCAGGTACAGGGCCGTGCCGCCCACCACCACCGCGACCTTGCCGCGGGCGTCGAGGTCGGCGATCACCGCCGCGGCGTCGCGCAGGTAGTCGGCGGCGTTGTAGGGCTCGGCGGGGTCCAGGAAGTCCACCAGGTGGTGCGGCACGCGGGCCCGCTCGGCCGGCGTCGGCTTGGCGCTGCCGATGTCCAGGTGGCGGTAGATCTGGATCGAGTCGGCGCCGACGATCTCGCCGCCGAGCCCCTCGGCGAGGTCGAGGCCGAGGCCGGTCTTGCCCGCCGCGGTGGGGCCGAGCACGACGACGATCGCCGGACGACGGGGGGAGCCTCTGTCGCCGCTCACGTGCGGTCGAACCACTTCTCGACCTCGCGGCGGCCGAAGCGCGCCAGCAGGGGCCGGCCGTGGGGGCAGGTGTACGGCATCTCGGCGGCGTCCAGGCCGCGCAACAGCGCCTCGACCTCCCCGGCAGCGAGACGATCGTGGGCCCGCACCGAGGCGTGGCACGCCGCCAGCGCCGCGGCGCGGTGGCGCAGCTCGTCCACCGCGGTGCTCGGGCGGACGTCGAGCAGCTCCTGGGCCAGATCGCCGATCAGCGTCCGCACCTGGCCGGGGTCCAGCGCCCCCGGCGCGGCGGTCACCGCCACCGAGCCGCCCCCGAAGTCGGAGACCTCGATCCCCAGCGGCGCCAGCGCCTCGGTGTGGGACAGCAGCACCTCGGCGTGGGCCCGGGGCAGGTCGATCACCTCGGGGACCAGCAGGCCCTGGGCCGGGGCACCGGCCCCGGCGAGGATCCGCTCGTAGTTGATCCGCTCGTGCGCCGCGTGCTGGTCGAGCACGACGAGGTCCTCGCCGTGCTGGAACAGCAGGAACGTGTCGTCGTAGGCCCCGAGGTACCGCAGCTCCCGGTAGCGCAGCGGGCGCTCCGGCGCCGCGAGGTCGGGGCCGGCGCTCGCCGCCGGCGGCGCCGTGGGGCTCGCCGGGCCGGACGGCGCGGACAC
>CAZOYV010000260.1:0-12268 GCA_964584075.1 uncultured Rickettsiales bacterium
CGGGGCGGCTCCGCGTCGGGGTCCTGGCCGTGCAGCGCGAAGTCGAGGACGACGTCGTCGAACCGCTCCACCATCCCCGACTCGACGTGGAAGCCCACCGAGGCCGGCTCGTCCTCGTCGGGCAGCGCCGGCACGTCCCCGGGTGGGCCCCCGCCCGCGTCCTCGGGGTTGATCTCCCCGGTGACCTCCAGGTCCTCGGTGTCCTCCTCCTCGTCGCCGAGGTCGACGCCGAGGGTCTCCTGCATCTCCCGCAGCAGCGCGTCGAAGTCCTCGTCTTCGGCCGCGTCGTCTGGCAGCTGCAGATCCAGGTCTCTCGGTTCTCGATCCGCCATGCGCGCTCGAGGGTCCCCTCGTCAAGAGTCGACGGATATACGAATCCACCGCGAGTATACCCTTTTCGCTCGCTCGCGACCCACCGCCCGCCGCCGTCCATTCCCCCGCACGGCCGCGGTGCGTATCCTTGGTCGTCCCGTGCCGGGTGTGGGCCCGGACGGCACGCGGAGGGAACGATGCCCACGCGCGACAGGAAGGCCCCCGGCCCCGAGGTCCGGCGGCTGGAGGAGATGACCCGGGCCGACGTCGAGGCGCTCGACCGCCGCCGCACGCTGGTGGCGATCCCGGTCTCGCCGATCGAGGAGCACGGCCCCCACCTGCCCCTGGGCACCGACGGCTACCTGTCGCTGGGGCTGACCGACGGCCTGCTGGAGCGGCTCGCCGCGCGCCGCCCGGACTGGACCCTGGTGCGGACCCCGTGGCTCCCGATCGGCTGCTACACCCTGGAGGGCGCCGGCTCGGTGGAGATCGACCAGGCCGCGGTGCGCGCGGTGGTCGCCGGCTACGGGCACGCGCTGGCGCGCCACGGGGTCCCGCTGATCGTGGTGCTCAACGGCCACGGCGGCCCCGGCCAGGGGGCGGCCCTCGAGGAGGCCTGCCGCGAGGTCAGCCGCCGCCACTCGGCCCGGATGATCTACCCCGTCGCGCCGCTGCTCAGCGACATCTTCGCCGGCCGGTACTGGGACCGCATCGGGGACCAGCTCGGCCGGCCGCTGTCCAGCGAGGAGCGGCGCGCCCTGCAGCACGACTTCCACGCCGGCGCGCTGGAGACGTCGTACCTGCAGCTGCGGTACCCCGACCTGGTCCAGGGCGACGTGCGCTCGCTGCCCGACGTGGAGACCTCGAAGGTCGGGATGAT
The DNA here is from genome assembly GCA_964584075.1 of uncultured Rickettsiales bacterium. Classification (GTDB taxonomy): domain Bacteria; phylum Myxococcota_A; class UBA796; order UBA9615; family CAYRNR01; genus CAZOYV01. The sequence goes on from CAZOYV010000260.1 coordinate 1,193, forward strand.
GCGCTGGTACTGGGGCGACCGCGTGGGCCAGGGCCCCGGCTACATGGGGTACCCCTCGCGGGCCGATCCGAGGCTCGCCGAGGCGATCGAGGCCGTGCTGTGCGACGAGGTCGCCGCGCTGGTCGAGCGGGCGATGGACGGCGAGGACGTCCAGCCCGCGATCACCGGCGAGTTCTACCGCAACCCGCTGTTCCGCACGCGGGCGCGCCCGGTGGCCCGCGCCTTCGAGCGCTCCGGGCGCGCCGTGCTGGGGACCGCGGCGACCCTGCGCGGCAGGCGGCGGGGCTGACGGAGGCTCGATGGGGCGGCTCGGCATCCGCGGCTGGATCGGGCGCCTGTGGGGCCAGGCGTGGACGATCTACCGCCGGATCGTGCTGGAGAGCGGGCTGCCCGGCGCGGCCCGCAGCCCGCTGCTGTTCACCGGCTTCGTGGTCCGCGAGGTGTGGGTCAAGGACGTCTCGACGCGCGCGATGGCGCTGTCGTTCCAGCTGCTGTTCAGCCTGGTCCCCGCCCTGACGCTGTCCATGTCGCTGCTGGCGCTGACCCCCGGGCTGGCCCCGGCCCGCGAGCAGATCGTCGGCTTCGTGATCGGCGAGTTCTTCCCCACCGACCAGCAGGTGATCCTCGAGCAGGTCGACCGCTTCACCGCCAACGCCCAGGTGTTCTCGTTCGTCGGCGTGGTGGTCCTGCTGTACGGCGCGGTGATCATGATCGTGACGCTGGACGGGGCGATCAACGCGATCTGGAACATCCGCCCGCGCAAGGTCCGGTGGTACACCCGGCTCAGCGCGTTCTCGCTGCTCGGGTTCGTGTTCCTCGGCGGCCTCGCGGTCGGGATCGCCACCTCGGGGCCGTTCCAGTCGGTGCTGACGTTCCTCGACCGCTCCCCGCTGGTCACCTCCGGCGTGCGGTCGTTCCTGACCGGCCTCGTGATCGGCTGGGCGGTGTTCTTCGCGATGTACAAGATGGTGCCGCGGACCTGGGTCCACACCGGCTCGGCGGCCCTGGCCGCGGGGGGCGCGTCGCTGGCGTTCTCGGTGGCCAAGCTGGGGTTCCTGGCCTACGCGTCGTGGTCCCAGACCTACTCGCAGATCTACGGCGTCCTCGGCGTGCTGTTCATGACCCTGCTGTGGGTCTACGTCGCGTGGTACGTGGTGCTGGCCGGCTCGGCGGTGGCGTTCGTGCTGCAGAACTACGGCTACCTGGTGGGTCGCGAGCGCCAGAAGCTGCTCGGCGATCGGTTCCAGACGTACTACGCCGCCCGCCTGCTCGCGGGCGTGTACCGCGCGGCGGACGCCGGCCGCACGCCGATCCCGGTGGCCGAGCTGGCCGGCGAGCTGGGGCTCGCCGCGTACCTCGCCGATCGGCTCGCCGACCGGCTGGCGGAGCACGGCCTGCTCCGCCAGCACGGGACCCACCACTGGGAGAGCCTCTCCCCGGCGCGGCCCGCCGCCGAGATCACCCTCGACCAGGTGGCCGTCGCCTTCGCCAGCGACGCCCTCGACGTGCCCGCAGACGTCGCGAACGGAGCCGAGGACGCCGACGCGATCGCCCAGCGCCTCGGCGAGACCCTCCAGCGGGCCCAGACCTCGGCGGTCGAGCGGCTGTCCCACGTGTCCATCGCGGCGCTGCTGGAGGACGGGGAGTAGCGCCCCGGACTCAGGGCTTGTGAATCTATCCCCGGACCGAGCCTGAGTGCCGCAGCGCCACGCTGGCCAGGCGCAACGAGGGAGCAGGCCCCCAGGCCTGTGACCGAGGCGCGCCGCAGAGGGTCGCGAAGCGGCCTGTCCAGCGGGGATGATGCGGTGCTCAGGCGACGGGAGGGGATAGATTCACAAGCTCTCAGGGCTCGGCGCTGTCGTCGTCGGCGGGCGGCTCCTCGCCGGTGGCGGCGACGGAGGGTGGGGCGGGCGTGGTCGGGCAGGCGACGTCGCCGGCCAGCCTGGGCCCCCGATCCCACAGCAGGTGCTCCAGCGTGTCGCAGCCGGCGATCCCCCCGGTGGCGAGGGCCAGGCTGGCGACGGCGATCCAGCGCCGCACGCGGGCCCCGTCGCGGTGCGCCTGCCGGACGGTAGGATATCGGGTTTTTTGGGATTTCTCGATCGGCCGCCGGTCCATGTGCCACCTCGCTTTGCGCGATCCTACCGCACGGTAGGGCCCTCCGTCGGCAGGGCGGCGCCGGGAACAGGATGACGCCCATGAAGAAGTTGTCGGAAAACACTGGCGGTAGTTGTCAAGCGTTGGTAAAGTCCGGACATAGGGAATTCCCGTGTTCAATTAAGCAAGGGGTGGTGTGATGATGGGGATCATCCAGAGACTGTGGGCCGTCGCGGCGGCGCTGGTGTTTCTCGCGAGCCTGGGGACCGCGTGCAACGACAGCGAGCTCAACCCGCTGGTGCCGGACATCTACTCGCCGCAGGCCGAGGACGGGATCAACTTCGGCACGGTCACGGTCGGCACCGTCTCGCAGATGCCGTTCGAGCTGCACAACGTCGGCGGCGGGACGCTGGACATCGCGTCGATCACGCTGGCCGACGGCAGCGGCCCGTTCTCGGTCGTCGACTTCAGCGGAAGCGTCACGCCCCACACCCTGATCGAGCAGTCCGTGACGATGGAGCCGACCGATCTCGGCCCGGCCCAGGACATCATCCTGGTCCAGAGCAACGACCCCGACGAGCCGATCCTCGAGATCCCGGTGTACGTGCTCGACGTGGTCGAGGGCCCGGTGCCCGACATCGCGTGGACCCCGCCGTCCCTCGACTGGGGCGCGGTGCCGACCAACGGCCAGGTGATCAAGTCCGTGCAGCTGTCCAGCGTCGGGACCGGGGACCTCGAGATCTCCTCGATCCACATCGCGACCGGCAGCAGCGAGGACTTCTCGATCATGTCCAACCCCGCGCCGGTGACGCTGCCCCCGAGCTACGGCACCCAGGTCGACGTGGCCTACGCGCCGTCCGACGCGGCCCCCGACGCCGGGACGCTGGTGGTCGAGAGCAACGACCCCGACACCCCCGAGGTGCTGATCCCGCTCACCGGCGAGCTGATGCCCGCCCCCGACATCGAGCTGGTCCCGACCCAGCTGCTGTTCGGCCAGGTCGACATCGGCGTGACCGTGACGATGGACGCCGAGATCTGGAGCCTCGGCGACGCCGACCTCGAGCTCGGCCAGCTGTCGCTCAACGCCTCCAACGAGTTCGTCATCGAGGTCGATCCGTCGATGGAGGTGCTGGTCCCCGGCGACCACACCACGATCACCGTCAGCTACACGCCGGTCGACCTGTCGCCCGACAGCGGCGAGGTGATCATCCCGAGCAACGACCCGGACGAGAACCCGGCGTACCTGCTGCTCGCCGGCCAGCACAACCCGATCCCGGACATCGAGGTCACGCCGCTGTTCATCGACTTCGGGCTCGTCGACGTCGGCTCCTCCGACGCCGAGTCGGTGCTGGTCAGCAACGTCGGCACCGGCGACCTGACGGTGGACATGCCGATCCTCACCGGCGCGATGGAGTTCAGCATCTCGGCGGCCGCGTTCCCCACCGTGATCCCCGCCGGGAGCACCGAGATCATCCTGGTGACCTACTCGCCCACCGACCTCAACCCGGACACCGGCGAGATCACGATCAACAGCGACGACCCCGACGAGCCGACGGTGATCGTCGACCTGGTCGGCGACGCGACCCCCGCGCCGGACATCGACCTGAACCCGACCACGCTGAACTACGGCCAGGTCCAGGTCGGCAACAACCTCGAGATGTCGGCGACGATCTCCAACGTCGGCACCGCCGACCTGGACCTCGGCGCGCTGTCGGTGATCGGGACCAGCGAGTTCACGATCACCCTCGACCCCAGCAACCAGACCCTGGTGCCGTGGGACTCCACGCTGGTCTCGGTGACCTACGCGCCGATCGACTCCGGCTCGGACAACGCGGTGGTCGAGATCCCGAGCAACGACCCCGACGAGAACCCCGTGTACCTCAACCTCGTCGGCGCCGAGGACCCGGTGCCCGACATCCACGTCGACCCGACCTACCACGACTACGGCGACGTGGACATCGGCCTGACCTCGACGGTCCAGGTGATCGTCAGCAACGTCGGGGGCGCGGACCTCGACGTGACCAGCCTGTCGCTGACGGGCAGCTCCGACTTCAGCTACATCAGCAACAACCTGCCGGGGATCATCCCGCCGGGCGGGTCGCAGATCGTCCACGTGACCTACGGCCCCACCGACCAGGCGGCCGACACCGGGACGCTGACGTTCTTCAGCGACGACCCCGACGAGCCCAGCGTCGACGTGCAGCTGCTCGGCGGCCCGAGCCAGTACCCCGACATCGACGTCGACCCGTGGACCTACGACTTCGGCGACATCAAGGTCGGGACCACGGCGCAGGGCTGGATCACGATCTACAACGTCGGCACCGCCGACCTGAGCCTGAACCAGGCGTCGCCGGCCGGGAGCCCCACGTTCGGCGTGTTCAGCAACCCGGCGCCGGCGGTGATCCCGCCCGGCGGCAGCGTGCAGATGGGGGTCGACTTCACCCCGACGATGCCGGTGGGCTTCACCGGCGTGGTCGACCTGTACAGCGACGATCCGGACGAGCCGATCGTGACCGTCGACCTGTCGGGCAACGGCGCCCAGCCGCAGATCGAGATCGACCCGCAGCACGTCAACTTCGGCGCCCTCGGCGTCGGCTGCGACGACAACGTCGACATCGCGATCCGCAACGTGGGCAACGCCGAGCTCGAGCTGTACGGCTACAGCTTCACCGTCAACCCGACGCCGACGATGAGCATCGACGCCACCGACCTGCAGAACGCGATCAGCCTCGGCACGCCGCTGCAGCCCGGGCAGGAGATCTGGGTCAACGTCGAGTTCCTCCCCGACGACGTGGCGTCGTGGACCGGCTTCCTCGACGTCTCCAGCGACGACCCGCAGCACCCCACCGCCACCGGCGATCAGATCGGCGACGGGGTGCCCGGGGGCAACACCTCCGACCAGTTCCTGCAGTACGGCAACAACATGACCGACATCCTGTGGGTGGTGGACAACTCCTGCTCGATGAGCGAGGAGCAGAGCACCCTCGGCGACGACTTCAACGCCTTCTACAACATCATCGACAGCGCCAACGTGGACTACCGCATCGCGGTGGTGACCACCGACAACGCCAGCTTCCAGGGCTCCACCAAGGTGATCAACCCCAACACGCCCAACGGCGCGGCGACGTTCGCCGCCAACTGCAACCTCGGCACCGGCGGCAGCGCCACCGAGCGCGGGCTGATGTACGGCTGGAACGGCCTGACGATGGCGATGAACAACCAGTCGCCGAACACCGGGTTCTACCGCCAGGACGCCGGGCTGCGGATGGTGTTCGTCTCCGACGAGGAGGACCAGAGCGGCTCCTGGAGCACCTACGTCAACAACTACCAGAGCACCAAGGCCAACCCGGACCACGTGATCCTCAGCGCGATCGTCGGCACCGACGGCTACAACGCGGTGTCGTGCAACGGCGCCGGGGGGAACGCCTACCCGGGCTACGGCTACGTCGAGGCGACCAACGCCACCGGCGGCGTGCTGGGCAGCATCTGCAGCGCGAGCTGGTCGACGGTGCTGCAGAACCTGGGCTGGATCAGCGTCAACCTCGCCGACACCTTCCCGCTGTCGCAGGTCCCGATCCCGAACACGATCGACGTGTACGTCAACGGAACGCCGATCAACAACGGCTGGTACTACGACGCGGGGCTCAACGCGGTGGTGTTCGATCCGGCGTACGTCCCCGCCAACGGCGACTCGGTCCTGATCGGCTACTCGTACTACGGGAACTGCTAGCCGTACCCCCGTCCCGGCGGTGGTATCCTGGACGTCTCCCGGACGTCCGGAGGACCCCGCGCTCCATGTCGTTGACGCTCAACCCGCTCCGGTTCCTGCGCCTCAGCGGGATGATCGCCACCCACCTCGGGCTGCACTACCCGGAGTCCAAGCACCGGGACCTCGAGCGCGCGCTCGAGGGCGTGTGCGAGGACCTGGGCTTCGGGGACCCCGAGCGCTGCCTCGACTTCCTGCTCACCCGGCCGTGGCACGGGGACCTGCTCGACACCCTCGCCGGGCACCTCACGGTCGGCGAGACCTACTTCTTCCGCGACAAGCGCTGCTTCGACGTCTTCGAGCAGCAGCTGCTCCCGGCGATCATCGAGCGCCGGCGCGACTCGACCCGCCAGATCCGGATCTGGAGCGCGGGGTGCTGCAGCGGCGAGGAGCCCTACTCGATCGCGATCGGCGTGCTCAACGCCCTCGGCGGCGAGGAGGGCTGGACGGTGTCAGTGACCGCCACGGACGTCAACGCGCAGTTCCTGCGCAAGGCCACCCGCGGGCTGTACAACTCGTGGTCGTTCCGCGGGGTCCCGCCGTGGATCCGGGACCGCTACTTCCGGGCCACCGACCGCGACCTGTACGAGATCGCCGAGCCGATCAAGAAGATGGTCACGTTCTCGCAGCGCAACCTGATCCGCGACGCCTACCCGGGCGCGCTGGACGTGGTGTTCTGCCGCAACGTGCTGATGTACTTCACCCGCGAGCACATCCAGCGCGTGGTGGACCGGGTCGCCCGCTCGCTGCTGGACGGCGGCTGGCTGGTGGTCAGCCCCAGCGAGGGGGCCCAGCCGGTGTTCGGGGAGTACACCCCGGTCCACTTCGGCGGCCAGACGCTGTTCCGCAAGAGCCCACACGGCGTCCCGACCGCGACGCGGCGCGGGCGGCCGTCGCTGAGCGGCCGCCCCGCGCCGGCGGCCTCCCCGCTGCGCATCGCCGGCGGCCTGGGCCCCGACCCGTGGGCCGATCTGGAGGGCCCCAGCGGGGAGCTGCGGGGGCTCGACGAGCCGTCGTTCCCGGGGCCCCCGCCCCCCGCCGGGCCGGGGATCCCGCTGCGCGTGCTGTCGCCCGAGGTGGTCTCCGACGAGATGCTGCGCGACGACCCCAGCGCGGAGCGCGCGTCCCGGCTGGCCAACGAGGGCAAGCTCGAGGCGGCGCTGTCGTACTGCGACCAGGCGCTGTCCCGCAACCGGGAGAACGTGTCGCTGCACCACCTGCGGGCGACGATCCTCCAGGAGCTGGGCCGCATCGAGGAGGCGATCGGGAGCCTCCGCGAGGCGCTCGAGCTCGACGGCCGGTTCCTGCTCGGGCGGTTCACGCTGGCGTGCCTGCTGTACCAGCGCAGCGGCCCCTCCGACGAGACCCGCGAGCAGGTGGACGCCGCGCTGGCGCAGCTGCGGGGCCTGCAGGCCGGTGACGTGATCACCGAGGTCGAGGGCCTGACCGCGGGCCGCATCGAGGAGATCCTGCGCTCGATGATGCACGGGGGAGGAGCAGACCGATGAGCGACGACCACGGCCCGCCGCCGAGCCCGTTCGCCGGCGGGATCACGCCGGAGGCCCTGGCCGCCGAGGTCCAGCGCGCGGTGCTCAAGGCCCGCGCCCAGGCCCTGGCCCAGGGGATGCGGCACATCGACCTGTCCACCGACCGGGTCGACATGCTGATCTTCACCGCGGGCAAGGAGGCGTTCGCCGTCGAGGCCCGCTACGTGCGCGAGGTGGTGCCGCTCGAGGAGCTGACCTCGGTGCCCTGCACGCCGCCCTTCGTGGCGGGGATCGTCAACGTCCGCGGCCAGATCCTGTCGGTCCTCGACCTGCAGGTGTTCCTGCGGCTGCCGACCCGCGGGTTCATCGACCGCAACACCGTGATCGTGCTGCGCGACGAGGGCATGGAGTTCGGCGTGCTGGTGGTCGAGGTCCAGGGCGTGCGCAGCGTCGCGGACGGCGAGATCCAGACCTCGATCCGGCCGGTCTCGGAGTTCGCCGACGCGTTCCTGCGCGGCGTGCTCGGGGACGGCGTGGTGGTGCTCGACGCGGCGCGGCTGCTGGGGGAGTCCTCGATCATCGTCCACGAGACGGTGTAGTCCTGCGAGGCGGTGGAGAGGTACCCTCGAACGGTGCGGGTGGGGATTGGGAGGTTGGGAGCGATGAATCTGTTCGGCCGTAGCCTGCTGAACAAGCTGGTCGCCGTGCTGCTCGCCGCGTCGCTGGGGCCGATCCTCGCGATCGGCGTGCTGTCCTACATCTCGGCGCGGAACAGCATGCGGCAGCAGTTCCTGGACCACTACACGTCGATCGCCCAGTCCAAGGAGGACGCGATCGTGCTGCTGCTGAAGCTCCGCACGCAGCAGGTCGAGATCCTGTCGACCAACGAGATCGTGGTGAACCTGATCGACCTGCGCAACAAGGCCGAGGGCCGCGCCGCGGGCGGTGACGACGCCTTCCTCCAGGAGACGCTGCGGCTCGAGGCGGAGAACTTCATCGCCGAGGAGCTGCCGCGGTTCAGCAACATCACGCCGTTCTACGAGTACGTCTTCATCGGGCAGAACGGCATCGTCTACTTCTCCACCGACCGCTCGCTGGTGGGCCAGGACTTCTCCCGCGAGGAGGCCTTCCTGCGGGGCCGCGAGGGCTCGTTCGTCACCGACGTGACCCTCGACCCCAAGCGCGAGATCCCCAGCATCGGCGTCGCCGCGCCGGTGTACCCGCGCTCGGGCGAGAAGACCGCGATGGGCGTCGTGCTGGCCAAGATGGAGACCGACACCCTCGACCACATCACCTCCCAGGTCGAGGGGATGGGCGAGTCCGGCGAGCTGTACATCGTCAACCGCGACCGGTTCATGGTCACCGAGGTCAAGGGCGTCGAGAACGCCGTGCTCGACCAGCTCGTCGAGACCGAGCCGGTGCTGGCCTTCGAGCAGGACCAGCGCACGATGGCGGGGATCTACACCAACTACGTCGGCGAGCCGATCGTCGGCGTCTCGGTGGGCAGGAAGCTGGACCAGGAGTTCGACCTCGGCTGGGTCCTGCTGGCCGAGATCGACGTGCGCGAGGCGTTCGCCCCGGTGCGCGAGATGGGGGTCTTCACCGCCCTGCTCGGCATCGTGATGACCGGCGCGGTGATGCTGTTCGCGTTCTTCATGGCGCGGCGGATCGCCAACCCGATCCAGGCCATCTCCGAGACCATCGCCCGCGTCGCCGAGGGGGACCTGCGGGTCCAGGTGCCCGAGATCGACGCCGACGACGAGGTGGGCGCGCTGGCGGTCTCGGTGCGCAACATGGTCGAGAGCCAGCGCAAGCTGACGCGCCAGATCCAGCGCGGGATCAAGGTGCTGGCGTCGAGCAGCTCCGAGATCTCGTCGACCACCAGCCAGCTGGCCTCGATCACCACCGAGACCGCCACGGCGGTGACCGAGACGGCGACCACGGTGGAGGAGATCAAGCAGACCGCGCAGGTCTCCAACGAGACCGCGCGCCACGTGTCCGAGAGCTCGCAGAAGGCGGTGCAGATCTCCCAGACGGGCAAGCTCGCCACCGAGGACACGGTGGACGGGATCACGCGGATCAAGGCGCAGATGGACTCCATCGCCGAGTCGATCATCCGGCTCAACGAGCAGAGCCAGGCGATCGGCGAGATCATCTCGTCGGTGGACGACCTCGCCGAGCAGTCCAACCTGCTGGCGGTCAACGCGGCGATCGAGGCCGCCAAGGCCGGCGAGCAGGGCAAGGGCTTCGCGGTGGTGGCCCAGGAGATCAAGAACCTGGCGATGCAGTCCAAGCACTCCACCGAGCAGGTGCGCACGATCCTCAACGACATCCAGAAGGCGACCTCGGCGTCGGTGGCGGCCACCGAGCAGGGCAGCAAGGCGGTGGAGTCCGGCGTGTCGCAGTCCTCGGCGGCCGGCGAGTCGATCGTCGCGCTGGCCAACACGATCGACGACTCGGCGCAGGCGGCGATGCAGATCGCGGCGTCGAGCCACGAGCAGCTGGTGGGCATGGACCAGGTCGCCGCGGCGATGGAGAGCATCAACGAGGCCACCGCCCAGAACGTCAAGAGCGTGAAGGTCCTCGAGGTCTCGGCGGGCAAGCTGTACGACCTCGGCCAGCGGCTGATCGCGCTGGTGGAGCAGTACAAGGTCTAGGAGAACGCGGCGCGTGGGCGTGCTCGACGACGACTTCCGCCAGCAGCTGCTGGCCACGTTCCGGGAGGAGGCCCAGGATCACCTGGAGGTCATCGGTGCGGGCCTGATCTCGCTGGAGCAGGAGGGCGCCGCGGGGGTCGACGACGAGCTGATCGCCTCGGTGTACCGCGCGGCCCACAGCCTCAAGGGCGCCTCGCGGGCCGTCAGCCTCGAGGACGTCGAGCAGATCTGCCAGGAGCTGGAGACGGTGTTCGCGATGCTGCGCGACGCCGACCTGGCCGCCGACACCGCGCTGTTCGACGCGGTCCACCGGTCGCTGCAGTGCATCGAGCTGCTGCTCTCGGGGGTCGCCGGCGAGGGCGAGCCCGAGTGCGTCCAGCAGGCGATGCACGGGCTGCGCGGCCTGATCGCGGGCCCCACCCCCGAGGAGCTGTTCGCCGCGGCCGAGCCGATGCCGCTGCCCGACCTCGAGGCGCCGCCCGACGTCCCTCCTCCGCCGCCTGCCGATCCAGCGGAGGACGCCCCCTCGGCGCCGTCCGAGGGCTCCTCGTTCGACCAGGAGTTCATGCTCCAGCTGCGGGCCGCGTTCAAGGACGAGGCGGAGGACCACCTGCAGTCGATCAGCAACGGGCTGCGCCATCTCGAGAGCGCCGACGCCGCCGCGGTGCGGGAGCTGCTCGAGACGATGTACCGCAGCGCGCACTCGCTCAAGGGCGCCTCGCGGGCCGTGCGGCTCGGCGAGATCGAGCAGATCTGCGTGGCGCTCGAGAACGTGCTCTCGGCCCTCCGCCAGGGCAGCCTCGAGCTCAGCGACGTGGTCCTCTCCGGCCTGCACCAGGCGGTGGACAACACCTACGGGATCCTGGTCTCGTTCGACGCCAGCGGCCTGGCCCGGGTCCAGCAGGAGGCGGCGCTGGAGATCCAGTGGCAGCTGGCCCAGGTGCTGTCCGGGACCCCCTCCTCGGGCTCCCTGCCCGAGCCGTCTCGCCCCTCGGCCCCGGCGGCCCGGCCACCGCCCGGGCCCCGCCCGGCGGCGGCGACCCCCGGCGCTCCCACCGTCGCGGCGCCG
>CAZOYV010000261.1:0-12116 GCA_964584075.1 uncultured Rickettsiales bacterium
TGATCTCAAGGGGTTTCGCGGGTGCGTGTGATCAGGGCTGCGGAAGCCGGGCGCCAGGGCCGGGGGATCACCAGCGGAACACGTCCGGGTCGTCCCAGTCGGGGACGCCGAGGTCGACGCTGCCGGGGTCCTGGACGTAGATCGGGTCGAAGCCCATCCAGATCGCGGCCTGGACCACCTCGTCGTACTCGTCGTCGGTGATCGGGCGGTCGAGCACGGGATCGCCGCCGACGCGGGCCATCGGGCGGTACTGGCGCAGCAGGCTCAGGGCGCAGGGGCCCACGGCGTCGCGCAGCCACGCCAGGGCGGGGAGCGAGCCGGCGGCGTCGTCGGGGAGCACCATGTGGCGGACCAGCAGCCCGCGGCGGGCCAGGCCGTCGGCGTCCAGCTGCAGCGGGCCCACCTGGCGGGCCATCGCCACGATCGCGGCGCGGGCGACCTCGGGGTACCACGGCGCGCGGCTGTAGCGGCGCGCCAGGTCGGCCGACCACCACTTCAGGTCGGGCAGGTAGACGTCGACGTGGCCGTCGAGGCGGGCCAGCGCGGCGGGGGTGTCGGCGGCGGAGGTGTTGTGGACCACGGGGAGGGCCAGGCCTTGCCGACGCGCGAGGGCCACGGCGCGCGCCAGCGACGGCGCGTAGTGGGTCCCGGTGACCAGGCCGATGGCGTGGACGCCCCGCCGCTGCAGCGTGAGCATCGCCCGCACCAGGCGGTCCTCGGAGCAGGGCTCGCCGCGGCCCGCGTGGCTGATCTCGTGGTTCTGGCAGAACCGGCAGCGCAGCGAGCAGTGCGACAGGAACAGGTTGCCGATCCCGCGGGTGCCGGACAGCGGCGGCTCCTCGCCGCGGTGGACCACGGCGGCGGCCAGCCGCGGGACGACCCCGGCGCCACACACGCCGCGCTCCACGACGCGATCCACGCCGCAGCGGTGTCCGCACAGGGTGCAGGCCCGGTACGCCGCGGGCACCGTGCTACGATCGCCGCTCGCCGTCACCCGGGACGCCACGCCCATGTCGCCGCTGATCCTCTCCCTGGCCTCGCTGGCCGCCGCGCTGCCGGTGATCGTGGGGGTCCACGAGCTGGGCCACGTGGCCGGCGGGCTGCTGGGGGGATATTACGTCGCCGCCGCCGGGCTGGGCACCGGGCGGCGGTTCCTGCGCCTGCGCCTGGGTCCGCGCTTCAACCTGTTCGTGGGCCCGTGGCTGCTGGGCGGCGGCGCCACCGTGGCGTTCCCCACCCGCGCCGCGATGCCGCGCCGCGCCGCGGTGGCCTACCACTACGGCGGGATCGTCGCGCAGCTGGTGCTGCAGGCGGTGCTGCACGGGATCTACTGGCGCTGGCCCGAGGCGCGCGCCGCGCTGCTGCCGGCGCTGGGGCTCAACGCGGTGACGCTGATGACCAACCTGGTGCCCTACCGCCTGCGGCTGCGGGGCTGGGCGGTGGCCAGCGACGGGGCCCAGGTGTGGGCCGCGCTGCGCGGGGAGGCGGCGCTGTCGGTGGTGCCCCGCGGAGGCCTGCCGCTGGGGGCCTGGGACCGCATCGAGGCGCGCCTCGGGACCCCGGTCGGGCGCTACGTGCTGCAGGTCTGCCGGGTCCTCGCGGAGGGGGGATCGCCCGCCGACCTCGCGACCCTCGGGCCGCCCCCCGAGGGGACGCCGGCGCTGTACCGCGAGCAGGTCAGAACAGCGATCGCTGGCGGCGCCGCTCCCGCGCCTCGACCATCAGCTTGACCGTCCCCCAGCGACGGCGCACGAAGTCCGGCAGCGGGCCCCCGCCGTCGAGCAGCGCCTCGAGGTAGCGGCGCGTGACCGGGTCCGAGGGATAGCCCGAGCCCAGCTCGCCGTGCTGCTCGCGCAGCCGCAGCAGCGCGGCGTCGCGGGTGGTCTTGGCCACGATCGAGGCGGCCCCCACCGCGGGGAAGCGATCCTCGGCCCTGTGGGCCACGTCCAGCTGCGCCGGGTCGATCCCCAGCGCCGCGGCCATCCGCCGGTGGAACCGCGCCAGGCCGCGCGGCGGCACCGGCGCGTCGATCTGCACGCGGTCGGGCCGCAGCCGGCGCGCGACCTCGACGAACACCTGCTCCTCGAGCCGGTTGAGGTTGCCGCGGTCGATCGTCGCGGCGTCGAGCACCACCGCCTCCCAGCCCGCGGCCATCGGCCTGAGCCGGGCGGCGGCCTCCTCGCGGGCGGCGGCGCTCATGCCCTTGGAGTCGCGCCCCCCCGCGTCGCGGACCGCATCCGCGGCATCCGCGTCGAGCAGGTAGGCGCCCACCACCATCGGGCCGAGCACGCTGCCGCGGCCGGCCTCGTCGAATCCGAGCAACAGCATCCGCCGATTCTACCCCCCGGCCTCGCGCGCCCGCGCCCCGATCCCGCGCGTCGGGCGAGAAAGATGGAGCGCCTCCGCCCCCGTTCATCTTTTGACAGCCTCTTGGCACGGACGGCTATAATCACGACACCTCGAGAAGGGGGAGCGCCGGAAGTCCATTGCGAGCACCGCCGTCTCGCGGCCGCGCGCCCCCGAGGAGGCCGACCGTCATGATCGAACGACTCACCACCCCGCGCTGGATCGTGCCCGTGCTCCTGTTGCTGCTCGTCCCGGGTTGCCCCGAGGAGCAGACCGAGCCGAGCGTCACGCCCGTGGTGCGCCTCGCCCCCCGCAGCGGGGGCCTCGGGATGGTCGTCGAGGTGGAGCTGCGCGGCACCAACACGTCGTGGGACGAGGAGCTCCCCGCGCTGGACCTCGGCGACGACATCACGGTCCGCGACATGCGGGTCGAGGGCCGCACGCTGGCCTACGCCGACGCCGAGATCGCCCCCACCGCGGAGCTCGGCAAGCGCGACGCGATCGTCTCGTTCGGCGACGCCTCGGTGACGATCCCCGACGGCTTCATCGTCCAGACCGGCGGCATCGCGATCGAGCCGGACCGGGCCCGCCTCGGCGAGTCCCTCGACGTGGCCGTCACCGGCTACAACACGACGTTCCAGGAGGGCTACACCCAGGCCAGCTTCGGCGAGGGCATCTGGGTCGACTCCGTCGAGGTGCTGGCCGAGGCCTCGGCGGTGGTCCGGGTCAGCATCGACCCCACCGCCGCCCCCGGGCGCCGCGACGTGACGCTGTTCAACGGCTCGACCGCGTGGACGCTGTTCGACGGCTTCCTCGTCGACCGCAGCGCGCTGACGATCGACTTCGACCCGGAGTCCGGCTACCAGGGCGACGAGGTCGACTTCACGATCAAGGGCACCGACTCGGCGTTCGTCGACGGGATCACCAGCCTGTACATGGGCGACGACATCGTCGTCGACTTCCTCAACGTGATCGACGCGTACAACGCGTTCGGCCGGATGACGATCGGCAACGCCGCCGAGCTGGGGCTGCGCGACGTGGTGGTCCAGACCGGCGAGGAGATCCTGATCGTCCACGACGGCTTCGAGGTCTTCGGCACGCCGCCGGACGTGGACAACACGATGATCACGATCCGCTACTCGGTGGGCCGCAACAAGGACAACAACAGCTGCGCGATCGAGGAGGGCTACTCGGCCTACATCCTGTTCTGGGAGCCGCTCGACCCGCCCTGCGGCGAGTCGCCGCCGCCGACGATGGTCTTCCCGTTCGACATCAACTACAACTACCCGGTCTGGACCGGCGGCGACACCGACTGCCCGTTCCCCAACACCTTCGACGCCGGCGCGGAGGTCTACCTCGACTCCAGCGACGGGACCCACTCGCTGACCTTCCTGCGCGAGACCGACCCGTACTCCGGCGTGACCGCCTACTACCTGGACCACGCGCTGACCTCGGCCAACTACCACTTCGATCGGCACTACTCGCTGCGCGCCCCCGGCAGCGACGATCCCGACGGGATCCCGCCGTTCGACACCCGCGAGGACGACACCCCCGGCGCCGACCCCGGCGGCGTGGTGATGCACACCATCCCGATCGACTACGACGTGCTGGCCCCCGAGCTGTGCAACAACTTCACCCACGACCCCGCCGACCCGCTGACCGTCGACTGGACGATGGCGATGACCTACGACGTCGCGGGGCTGTCGATCGTGCTGCAGATCCAGGACGACGACACCACCGACGGGACCGACGACTCGGCGTACAACATCGTGCTGCCGTGGGACGACGGCTCGTGGACCTTCGAGCCCGAGATGCTGGCGGTGCTGCCCACCGGCAACGGCTACCTGATCTTCGGCGACTACGCCAAGCAGCCGACGTTCCAGCTGCCGTTCAGCGACCTGATGCCGTCGGGGCCGCCGGCCAGCAGCGGCTTCCAGGACCTGGGGTTCATCATCCTCGGTGGCGGGGCGGAGGAGTGACGATGCGCGCCCATCCCCTCGCGGCGGTGCTCGCCGCGGCCGGCCTCGCCGCGCTCGCCGGCGGCTGCACCGACCAGACGATCTTCTCGCTCAACCTCGGCGAGGTCGCGGTGGTCCCCGGCGACTTCGACACCCCCGAGGCGGTGCTCGACAAGCTCGAGGTGGGCTACACCCGCTACGACGGCTGGCACGCCGACGGGCCGCGCTACGACTACGAGGCGGACTACGACTGGACGGCGCTGGCCGACGATCCCAACGCCGAGGTCGAGGACCTGCTGACCGACGAGTACGCGATCGGCGCCTTCGACGTGGTGTTCCTCTCCAGCGGGATGCGCGGGGCCGGCGACCTGCTCTACAACAACGCCAGCGAGCCCGACGATCAGCTGGTCACCGATCCGGCGGTGATCGCCGCGCTGCAGGAGTTCGTCGATCTGGGCGGGCACCTGTACGTCACCGACTGGGCCTACGACCTGATCGAGGTCGCGTTCCCCGACGCGATCGACTTCCTCGGCGACGACCTGGTGCTCGACGACGCCCAGCAGGGCGAGCCGCAGACGGTCAACGCCCGGGTCGTGGACGACGCGCTGCTGGAGTCGCTGGGGATGTCCAGCGGGGCCAACGAGGTCGAGGCGATCTTCAACTTCGACAGCTGGGCCGTGGTCGAGGCGGTCGGCGAGGGCACGCAGGTGCTGGTGGAGGCCGACGTGGTCTACCAGGACGGCGCCGCCCAGGTGCCGATCGCGGCGTCGCCGGTGGTCGCGGAGTTCGAGGTCGGCAACAAGGGCGGCAAGGTGATCTACTCGGCGTTCCACACCGAGGCCCAGATCACCACCGACGTGCAGGACATCATCAACTACCTGATCTTCGGCTTCAACAAGGTCGAGGAGGAGGAGTAACCCCTTGAGACGGACCCTCGCGTCGCTCGTACGATGCGCCGTACCGCTGATCGGGACCGCCGCCGTGGCGCTGCTGTCGCTGGGCTGCCAGGAGTACGAGCTGCGCCCCAACGAGCGCACCGACTCGTTCTTCCAGACGCCGATGAACACGGTGGACATCCTGCTGGTCGTCGACAACTCGTGCTCGATGATCGACGAGCAGGAGAAGCTGGCGTTCAACTTCGAGAACTTCATCGACGCCTTCGCCGCCGTCGACGTGGACTACCAGATCGGCGTGGTGACGACCGATCTGGAGCAGGAGCACCACCGCGGCCTGCTGCGCTGCAGCGCCGACGTGCTGGGCACCGAGACGGGTCCGTTCACCATCGAGGCCGGGGTCAACGACGTGCTCGAGCTCGACCTCGGCGACGGGATGAAGAGCCACACGTTGTCCCCCGGGACGTGGACCCCCGACGAGCTGGGGCTGGAGATCAGCACCTCGGCGGTGTTCGGCGACGAGGTCTTCGCCGTCGGCACCAACGACGACCAGCTGTGGATCACCACCGAGGTGCCGTGCGAGGAGGCCACGCTGACCGTCGGGGCCGGCAGCGTCAACGACACGGTCGGCTTCCAGGAGGGGTTCTCGATGCAGGGGGTCCGGCTGATCACCCCCGAGACCCCCGACGCCGCCGCCCACTTCGCCGCCAACGTGCACGTCGGCAACTGGGGCTCGGGCTTCGAGCAGGGCCTCGAGGCGGCCCACATGGCGCTGTGGGACCTGCCGCTCGAGGGGCTCAACGAGGACTTCCTGCGCACCGCCGAGTACGACGGCGACGCCACCAACACGGTGGGGCTGTCGATCGTGTTCGTCTCCGACGAGGAGGACCAGAGCCCCTGGCCGGTGGACTGGTACCTCACCGACTTCCTGGCGCTGAAGTCGCCGTACGACGAGGACTGGTCGCTCAACGCCTACCGCAACGAGGCGCTGGTCAGCCTCTCGGCGGTGGTCGGCGACGTGCCCGACGGCTGCGAGCAGACCATCGGCGAGGACGTCTACCCGGCCCAGCCGGGCTACCGCTACATCGACCTGGCGATGCGCACCGGCGGGATCTTCGACTCGATCTGCAACGAGGACTTCTCGCCGATGGTGCAGGAGCTGGGGCTCAACATCAGCGGCCTGCGCAGCGACTTCTTCCTGACCCGCTACCCCGACGAGCTGACGCTCGAGGTGCGGGTCAACAGCGAGGTCCAGACCGAGGGCTGGCTGTACGACTGCGCCGAGAACAAGATCGTGTTCGCGCCGGAGTACCTGCCGCCCAGCCAGTCGCAGATCGACGTCAGCTACACGGTCGTGCCGCGCCCCACCGGGGACAGCTGCGGCGGGGGGGAGGAGTGATGGGCGCGCGTCCGGTCCTCCTGACGCTGGCGGCGCTGGCGCTGCTGGCCATGACAGGCTGCAAGGACGAGTGCGAGGAGAACCTCCACTGCGACATCGACCAGGTCTGCCAGGGCGGCGAGTGCGTCGCCCGGTCCTGCGCGTCGAGCAGCAACTGCCCGCTGGAGCAGTTCTGCAGCGACGACAGCGGCGCCTGCGAGCTCGGCTGCCTGTCGGACCGCGACTGCTACCCCGGCGACCTGTGCGACGACGACGGCCGCTGCGTCGACCCCGGCTGCCGCAACACCGTGCTGGACTGCGAGATGGGCCAGTTCTGCAACGCGATCACCGGCGAGTGCTACGACGCCACCGGGGCCTACTGCCGCGAGTGCGAGCACGAGGAGGACTGTGGCGCGGGCAACCTGTGCCTCAGCATCGGCGGCTACCCGCAGACCTACTGCGGGGTCGACTGCTCGGGGGGCCAGGAGTGCCCGCGGGGCTACACCTGCGGCGCGGTCCAGGACCCGACCGGCAACATCGTCGGCTACCAGTGCATCACCGCCTGCTGGCAGCTCGAGGAGATGTGAGATGAGCGCGAGGAGAAGCGGACCGCGAGGGGCGGCCGCCACGCTGCCGCTGTTGCTGCTGCCGTCGCTGGGCCTCGTGCTGGGGTGCCCCACCGACCAGGACGACGACGACGACACCACCGCCGAGTGCGTCGATCCCGAGATCGTGCACGAGGCGCTGGCCGACGGGCAGCCGGCCAACACCGCCGTCGACATCGAGGCGGTGGTCAGCGACGACACCGGGATCTCGACGGTCTCGCTGTACTTCCGCACCGCCGGCACCGAGGCGTGGAGCTTCGCCTACATGTTCGAGACCGAGCAGGCCGGCAGCTGGATCGGCAGCATCGGCCCCTCGGTGGTGGCCGGCGACGGCGTCGACTACTACGTGCGCGCCGTGGACGACGGCACCCCGCGCTGCGAGGCGACCTCGCCGCCGGCGGCGCCCGACGAGTACTACCACTTCGACGTCGAGGTGCTCGGGGAGTCGCTGCCGTTCGTCGAGGACTGGGAGGACGGCGCGACGCTGGGCGAGCTGGGCTGGTCCGTGGTGGTCGACGGGTTCGCCGAGTACGAGTGGGAGCTGACCGGCCAGGAGGCGCTCAGCGGGTCCAGCTCGGCGATGCACAAGGAGGGGATCAACGACATCCCCGCGCTGCAGGACTGGCTGATCTCGCCGCCGATCGAGTTCACCACCGACACCGAGGTGGCGGTCAGCTGGTGGGAGCTGGGCAAGTTCACCGCCGACCAGCAGGTGCACCAGCTGTACCTCTCGATGGGCAGCCCCGATCCCGCCGACGGCGACTTCGTGCTGGTCGCCGACCTGGACCCGCCGCAGCTGGAGCAGTGGGGCCCGTCGGCGCTGCACGACGTCAGCGACCTGATATCCGACGCGGTGGGGTACCTCGGCTTCTACTACGAGGGCGAGTACCCCGCCGACCGCTGGTTCGTCGACGACGTCTACGTCGGCGAGCCGGTTCCGCGCTTCGAGCTGACCGACGTCGCGGTCACCCCCGCGGACTTCGGCCCCGGCGACGGCGTGCAGCTGACGCTGGAGGTGACCAACCTGTCGGTGGTCGACTCGCTGCCGCTGACCGGCACGCTGCAGACCGCCGACGCGCTGCTGGACACCGGCGATCCGGCGGACTACGGCGCAGTCCCGGCCGACGGCAGCGCCGCCGAGGCGTTCACGCTGACCGTCGACGCCGAGCACGTGGACAACGCGGTGCTCTCGCTCCAGCTGCAGCTGGACGACGGCGACCACAGCTGGGATCTGCCCTTCACCCTGCTGATGGGCGACGACTCGACGCTGCAGGTCGACTACGACGCGGTCGACTCCGGGGCGCTGGTGCTCACCGCCGGGCACGGCGACCTGGCGGCGCCGAGCTACTCGGTCACCACCGAGGTCTCCGACGCCGGGTCGTGGAGCGAGACGATCACCGCCGAGGCACAGTTCCTGCCCCCCGACGCCGGCGAGAACCGCTGGTGGCTGCAGATCGACAACCAGGGCCTGTACCCCGCCACGGTCAGCGGCTTCGGCGTCGACTGGGGCGGGACGCCGTTCGCCTCGGCCGAGGTGCCGGTGGAGGTGCTGGCCGGCGACAGCGCGGTGATCCACCTGCCGCCGCTGCCCACGCTGGAGGCCACCGAGGTGGCCACGGTGCCCACCACCGTGGAGCCCGGCGACGCCGGGGTGAGCCTGATCGTCGAGGTCACCAACCAGGGGCCGGTGGCCACCGCCGGACCGCTCACCGGGACGCTGGCGTCGTCGGACCCCGACGTGTCCAACCTCACCGGCGTCGACCTGTCGATCGGCACGGACGCGTTGCAGCCGGGCGAGTCGGCGTCCAACCAGGTCGCGTTCGGCTTCGACGTGGCGGCGGCGCACACCGACGACTCCGACCTGGAGCTCGAGCTGATCCTCGACGACGGGGTGGATATCTACGAGGTGCCGCTGCGCGTGCCGGTGCCGTGGGCCCACGTGGCGCTGGAGGAGTTCATCCTCGACGACTCGTCGGGCAACGGCGACGCGATCCTCGACCGCGGCGAGACGGTGCTGCTCGGGGCGGCGTTCCGCAACGACGGCGACTACGCCACCGCCGGCACCGTGGAGGTCACGATCGCGCCGTCGCCGACCAGCGAGGCGGCGATCAACGTGATCGACGACCACGAGGACCTCGGGGTCGTGATCGACGCCGGCCAGCCGGTGATCGCCAACGCCGCGTTCGAGATCGAGATCGTCGACGGCTACATGGGCGATCTCGTCGCGCTGGATCTGGAGATCACCGACGGGGTCGACACCTGGACCGAGACCTGGACCACCGAGCTGACCCAGCGGGCGTGGACCCCGATCCCCGGCGCGGTGGACGCCGTCGGCGACGCCAACGGCTACATGTTCGACATCGACGCGCTGTCGTACAAGAGCGACGGCGAGGTGCTGTGGCTCAAGATCGACTCGCACACCCCGTTCGATCTGCCGACGCTGTTCCTGCACCTGGCGTTCTACGACGTGCCGCACTGGTGGCGGCTGCAGTTCGTGTACGAGGAGTTCACCCTGTTCGACGACTGGTTCGACGGCTGGTTCGTCGGCGACGAGATCCCGCTGGACGCCTCGACGCGGTGGGGCACCGAGGCCGACGGCGGGTCGTACTCGTTCGTGTTCCGGCTGCTGCTGGCGGACATGGAGGTCGACGGCCAGAGCCTGCGGATGGGGATGTTCTCCGGCTCGTGCCCGTTCATCTACTACTGCGACACGGCGCCGGACGGCTGGTTCACGCTCGATCTGAAGAACGCGCAGTACTCGCAGGACTCCAACCTGCTGTGGATCTACACCTGGTAGCGACCCCCCCGCGGAGGCATGGCCCATGACGGGCACGGTCCACTTCGAGGTCGCCGGGGCGATCGGCACGGCGACGCTGGATCACCCCCAGAAGCGCAACGCGCTGACCCCGGCGATGCTGCAGGCGCTGGCCGACGAGCTGCCGGCGATGGCCGCGGACGGGGCACGGGTGCTGGTGCTGCGGGGCGAGGGCAAGGTGTTCTGCGGCGGCTACGACATCGCCGCGCTGGCGGCCCACGGCCGGGGCGCCGACTACGCCGAGGAGGCCCACCCGCTGATGCGCGCGCTGGACGCCGTGGAGCGGTTCCCGGGACCGACGGTGGCGGCGCTGGACGGTCACGTGATCGGCGGCGGCTGCCTGCTGGCGATGACCTGCGACCTGCGCTACGCCGCGGACGGGATCGAGTGGTCGATCCCGGCGACCAGGCTGGGGGTGGTGTACCCCGAGCAGGGCGTGCGCCGGCTGGTGGCGCTGGTCGGGCTCGGCCGCGCGCTGGAGGTGATGCTCGACGCCGAGCCGCTGGACGCGACCACGGCCGCGGCGTGGGGCCTGTACAACGCCGTCGATCCGGCGGACGAGTTCGAGGCGCGGCTCGCGGAGCGGGTCGCGAGCCTGTCGCAGCGCGCGCCGCTGGCGGTGCAGGGCGTCCACGAGATCGTGCGCCGCGCGGTGCTGCCGGCGCTGGACGCCGAGGTCGCCGGGGTGTTCGCGGCGCTGACCGCCGCGGCGCTGCAGAGCGAGGACCACCGCGAGGGCATCGCCGCGCTGGCCGAGAAGCGGGCGCCGCGGTTCGAGGGAAGCTAGGGCGCGTCCGTCATGGACGCGCGAGAACGCACAGGGCGCCCGTCCGGGGCGCGGAGGGCGCAGAGGTGGAGCGGTGGAAGGGGTGAGGACGGCGCGCGGGCCACTGCTCAGCCCGGCCGGCGACGGCACGCTGGCGATCGGCGACGCGTGGGTCGAGTGGGACCCGGACACCGGGGTGTTGACCCGCGTCGGGGAGGCCGGCCCGACGGCCCCGGCGGCGGACCTCGACGTCCGCGGCGTCGGCCTGATCCTGCCGGGCTTCGTCGACGCCCACGTGCACTTCCCCCAGCACCGCGTGGCGGGGCGCTTCGCCGACGCGCTGCTGCCCTGGCTCCGAGAGCACATCTGGCCCGAGGAGGTGCGCTACGGCGACCCCGCCGTCGCCGCCGCCGAGGCCCCGCCGTTCCTCGCCGCGCTGGCCGCCGCGGGCACCACCCCCGCCGCGGTCTACGGCAGCCCGCCCCCCCCCGGCGTCGAGCCGCTGCTGGCCGCCACGGGCGGCCCCGCCGTGATCGCCGGCCCCGCGCTGATGGACCGCGAGGGCCCCGACGCGCTGCTGCTGCCCGCCGCCGAGGCCGAGCGGGCGATGGACGACCTCGCCGCCCGCCACGGCGACCGCGTGGTGGTCACCCCCCGCTTCGCGGTGTCGTGCACCGCCGCCCTCCTCGAGGCCTGCGGCCGCGTCGCCGCCGCCCACGATCTGCGGATCCAGACCCACCTGTCCGAGAACCCCGACGAGATCGCCCTCGTCGCCCGGCAGTTCCCCGGCGCCGCCGACTACCTCGACGTCTACGCCGAGGCGGGCCTGCTCGGCCCCCGGACCCTGCTGGCCCACGCCGTCCACTGCTCCGACGACGCCTTCCGCCGATTGCGCGACGCCGGCGCCACCGTGGTCCACTGCCCGACCAGCAACCTGGCGCTGGGCAGCGGCCGGATGCCGCTGGAGCGCCTGGTCGTCCTCGGCGTCCCGGTGTGTCTCGGCAGCGACGTCGGCGCCGGCCCCGACCTGTGCCTGCTGGACGTGCTGCGCGCCTGCGTGCAGCTCCACGGCGGCCGCCACCGCGTCGACGCCGCGGGCCTGCTCCCGCTGGCCACCACCGCCGGCGCCCGCGCCCTCGGCTACGCCGACCGCGGCTTCCTCGCCCCCGGCGCCCGCGCCGACCTGATCGCCGTGGCCACCCCCACCCCCGATCCCGATCCAGCGCTCTCCCTGGACCAGGTGATCCGCTCCTACGAGACCAGCTCGAACGACCGCATCCTGTGGACGGTCTGCGGCGGACAGAAGACGTAGACCACTCCCAAACCATGTGGCGGAGACGTATCGGTCTCCGCCA
>CAZOYV010000262.1:0-12083 GCA_964584075.1 uncultured Rickettsiales bacterium
CACCCGTTCCCATTCCGAACACGGAAGTTAAGCCCTCCAGCGCCGATGGTACTGCAGCGGTTACGCTGTGGGAGAGTAGGTCGTCGCCAGCGCCAAAAGAAAAGGGCCCGTCCATCATGGACGGGCCCTTTTCGCGTTCTGAACTGTTCCATGAAACAAGCGATCACGACTTCCGGAGCGCGCGACGGGTCATCTCCTCGTCGGTGGGCGTGCGGAGCGTGACCATCGTGCCTTCCTCCGGTGATGCGGTCAGCAGGCCGGGGATCGACTCCGGCTCGGCCCTGCCGTCGGTCCCCCCCTCGAGGTCACCGCAGAAGCCGAAACCGTGCGGGATCGCGACGACACCACGGGGGACGCGGTCGGTGATCCACAGCCGGGCGACGAGCACGCCGACCGTGGACTCCACGGCGGTCCAAGCGCCGTCCTCGAGCTTGCGCTTCGAGGCGTCTCGACCGCTGATCTCGATCCACGCGCGAGGGCTAGCGTAGTGCAGTTC
The DNA here is from genome assembly GCA_964584075.1 of uncultured Rickettsiales bacterium. GTDB lineage: Bacteria > Myxococcota_A > UBA796 > UBA9615 > CAYRNR01 > CAZOYV01. The sequence continues at coordinate 497 of CAZOYV010000262.1, forward strand.
GGGGACGAACCCCGTGACCTCGCGAGCACCGTGGTGGTGGGCGCAATCGAATGTCACGAGGTGTAACATGGAACTATCTGCGGCCGGTTCGGCGTGGGGGGCTGGGGACGGCGCGGTGCGCTCGTGGATCGGCTCGATCCGTGCCGAAGAGGGATCATGGACGGTGCCGGGCTCCACGCCGACCGGGTGGGGCCAGAGGAGCCCCCCGGGCACCGAGAGCCGCTCGTAGGTCATACCGCCGGCGTCCCAGTGCGTGCCGGCGCTCGCGGAGCGGATCTGCTCCCAGGCGAGCTCTGGGCCGTACTCCGCGTACGGAGCCAACTGCGCGGTGTGGGCGTCCGCGGGGACGAGGATCGAGGAGAGGCGGACGGCGAGCTCCAGCGAGGTGGGTACCTCCGGCGGCGGCCCCGCGGGAGCGGAGAGCTGCACGCGGCGCTCGTGGTTGACGAAGCACCCCCGCTCCTCGGCCCAGGGCAGCGCCATCGGCAGGACCACGTCGGCCCAGGCGGTCGACTCGAGCGGGGAAACGGGCGTGGCCTGCACCAGGAACCGCTTCGAGAGCGCGTCGCGCCAGGCTCCCTGCGCGGGGAGCCGCGGCAGGGGGTTGCCGCCGATCCACAGGACGGCCTGCATCTCGCCGGACTGCAGCAGGTCGACCCAGGCCGTCGCCGGAGCGGCGTCGCAGCGGACCCCGAGCAGCGCCGCGCCCGCGTCGTTGGCGTTCTCCACCAGGGGGATCACGGTGGAGCCGTCGCGGAGCCACCCGGCGCGGACGTGCAGGTCGAAGACGCTCCGCGCCAGGCTCGGGTCGCGCCCCACGAGGCTGACCACCGAGCCGGCGTCGGCGAGCGCCGCGGCGGCGACCTCGAGGTCCTCTCGCCGGGCTCCGCTGCGATCGGCGGCGGCGGCGAGATCCAGCGCGGGCAGGCCCTCTGCGGCGTCGGCGGCCACCACCCCCTCGGCGAGCAGCGCCCGCTGCAGGGCGACCAGGATCGAGGCCTCCGAGCCCGGGACCTGCGGGCGGACGTGGACATCCGCGACGGAGCAGGTCCCGGAGCGGCGGGGGTCGATCAGCACGACGCGGGTCGTTCCACGGCGCTTGCACTGCGCCACGCGGGACATCAGCGTGGCGTGACGTGCCGCCAGATCGACGCCGGCGATCAGCACGACATCCGCCCGCTCGAGGTCCTCGGTGGTCCCGGTGGGAGCGGGCAGGCCGGTGGCGCCGATGGCCGCGTCGAGGCCCCCCAAGCCCCCGAGCCGGGCGCCGCAGTCGACGGTCTCGCAGCCCAGCAGCTCGCCGAACAGCCGGCGCCAGGCGTGCATCGACTCGCAGGGCAGGCCGCCGTCGAGCAGCACGCCGACGCGCCGCGAGCCTCCACCGAACAGCGGGGAGAGGTGCTCTCCGATCGCGGCCAGCGCATCTTCCCAGGAGACCGCCTCGAGGCCGCCGTCGCTGCCCTTGGTCGCCGCGTCGCGGCGGAGCAGCGGGGTCGACAGCCGCCGATCGACGGGCAGGCCCGCAGGGAACGTCATCCCCCGGGTGCACAGCCGGCCGTACCCGACCGGGGACAGCGCGTCTCCCTTGACCGTCTTCAGCTGCCCTCGCTCCACCCCGAGGAACAGCGGATCCCCGGCCCCGCACAGCCCGCAGATCCCGCGGTGCCAGCGGTCGAGGGAGGCCTCGGGGGTGTGGATCGACTGGGCCATCACCGGGGACAGCACGCCCAGCCCGGCGCAGGCGCCGAGCGCGGTACCGGCCTGGATCACGCGGCGGCGGGTCGGGTGTCGGCTCATCGCTACCTCCCCCCCGGCGTCCACTGGGTCAGGATCGGGTCCGAGTGGCGCAGCCGGTACTCGCTGATCGCCCGCGCGTGGCACTGCAGGCAGATCTCGACGAACGCCTCCTGGGAAGCCTCGTCGAGCCTGCCGGGGTTGCCCGGGAGCCGCACCAGCATCGCGCTGACGTCGTGGTCCAGCACCGTGTCGCAGCGGAAGTCGCTGGTCTGCTCGTGCACCGGCGACGGCCGCACGTGGCACAGGTAGCACGTCGCGGCGCGGGGGACGCCGTCCTCGTCGTGGCCCTCGCGGGCGAAGATCGACCCCATCTTGGAGCGCGAGTAGCCCTGGACGTGCAGCGAGTCGAGGTGGCACGCCGTGCAGGTCGCCGGGTCCTGGACGGCGTCGAGGTCGAAGGCGTGGGCGCGGTGGCAGGAGTCACAGCGCAGGCCCGAACCGGCCTCGTCGACGTGCTGGCCGGCGCGCAGCTCGGCCTCCTGCTGGGGGTGGCAGGCCCGGCAGCGGTCGGGGCTGGGGTGGGCGACGAAGCCCGCCTCGTGGGTCCCGTGGCACGCCTCGCAGCCGATCCCGACCACGGCGTGCAGGCTCGCAGCCCACTCCTCGGTGGCGAACGAGGTCTGGCTCGTGGTGTGGCAGTTCAGGCACTGGCTGGCGACGTGGGCCGCGTCGCGGCCGGCGTAGCGCTCGCCGATGCCCCGGCTGTGGGTGAAGTGGTTGGCCGGGACCTCCATCTCGAGGAACTCCTGGCTCTTGCCCGGTGGCACCAGCAGCGCCTGGTCGTCGACGGCCCGGGGCGCGACCTCGGTGAAGGTCTTGCCCGAGCCGCAGCCGGCGAGGAGGACGAGGAACAGCAGGGGGATCGTGGTTCTCATGGGTCACATCACGTGTTCGAACGCCAGGTCCTTGACCCCGAACGGGTCGTGACAGTCGACGCAGGTGTTCTCGGTCTCCATCCGTCGGCGCATCTCGCTGGAGACCCAGTCGAGCAGGTCCTCGCCCTGCTCGACGCGGCCGGCGGCCTGCAGCCGCCCGCCCGCCTCCATCACCGCAGAGTACCCCACTCCCGGGCCGTGGCAGCCCTCGCACGTGACGCCCTGCTGGACGTACGCGCCGGTGGCCTCGTCGTACCCCGTGGTGTGGCACCGCAGGCACGGCCCCGGGTCGTCCACCTCCTCCAGCCGCGCGAAGCTCTGGAACTTGGTGGCGCGCCAGCGCTCGACGTGGCGCCGCTGCCGGGACTCGTGGCAGCGCAGGCAGTCCCCGCTCCCGGCGTAGGGCTCGGGGCGCCCCGCGGCGTCGTACCCGTGAGCCTCGAGGCCGGCGGGGTAGGGCGGGCGGTAGTACTCGCCCGCGGCGGCCCACCAGTCCCGCCAGCGGGCCTCCGCCGCGGCCCGCTCGGCGGGCTCGGCGTGGTAGCGGTAGCCGAATTCCTGGCCGGTCTGCGCCCGCAGCGTGGCCGCCGCGGCGGCGCGGTCCCGCCGGCGCGGGCTCGACAGCTCGTCGAGCAGCGGCTCCAGCGTGTAGTCCGGTCCGGCGCTCCACGGCCGCAGCGCCAGGGTCCGGTGGGCCTCGTCGAGGTCGAGCGCGCGGCCGTTCCCGCCGTGGCACACGGTGCAGCCCCACCCCTGATAGGGCGAGTCGGGCCCCAGCGCCGGGTGGGTCGCGGCCAGGTCGTCGAGCCCCGGGTGGCAGGTGGTGCAGCGCTCCACCACGCCGTCGGCGCGCTCGAACTCGCGGACGCCTCCGGGCCACGCCTCCAGCCGCGCCAGCCGGGCCTCGGCGCGCTCGAGCGCCGCGTGCTCCGCGTCGAGCACCGCCCGCGCGTCCTGCAGCGGCCGACGCAGCGCCTGCTCCTCGGCCCGCAGCGCCCGTTGCTCCTCGCGCAGCGCGGCGCGGACGGCCTCGTCCGGCGACGCCAGCGCGGCCAGCCTCGCCTCGAGGTCCTCGAGCTCGGCGGGATCGACGCCGGGGGTGCCGCTGCGGCGCACCAGCTCCCGTCGCAGGCGCTCGCGCTCGCCGCCGGCCTCGCCGGACGCCGGCGCCGCGGCGGAGAGCTCGTCGTCCAGGGCGGCGAGGCGCCGCTCGATGGCTTCCAGCCGGTCTGCGACCGCGGGCGCGGCGAGGCGCTCCTGCTCGCGGACGACGGCCTCCTCGGCCCGGCGGTAGGCCAGGCTCCCACGGCGCGTGGCGAGCTGCTCCTCGGCCCGCGCGACCTCGTCCCGCGCCTGCTCGACCTGGGCCGCCAGCCGATCCCGCTGGATCCGGCGCCAGGACGGGGTCCCGGCGCGCACCGCGACCAGGACCGTGACCCCCAGGGCGGCCAGCGCGGCGTACGCGAACAGCCGGGAGACGTCGCGGGTCATCGGCTCAGTACACCCCCCCGATCCAGGGCCACACCCAGGCCCAGCCGGGCCCGCGGAACAGGCTCCCGATCGCGGTCAGCAGCACCGCCTCGACCGCGATCCACGCCGCCAGCCAGTCGGCCACCGAGCGAGCCGCCAGCCAGCGCAGTACCGGCCCCCGGCGCTGCACGCCGGCCGGCGCGACGGCCAGCCCACCGAGCAGCGCGGCGGGCAGGGCCAGCGGCCACGGCGGATGCTGGGCCGGCACGAGGATCAGGACCATCGCGAGCCCCAGCACGGCCAGCACCCATCCCAGCCGCCGCGGCGCGTCCGCGCCGTCCTCGGGCCACAGCGGCCGGCGCTCGCCGCGCAGCCAGTAGGGCAGCGCCACGAGGAAGCCCACCACCGCCGCCGGCACCAGCGCCGAGGGCACCACCGGCGGGTAGTAGTGCAGCAGCTCCTGCAGTCCCAGGAAGTACCACGGGGCCTTGCTCGGGTCCGGGGTCACGTCGGGGTTGGCGATCTCCAGCAGCGGCGCGTCGAGCACCAGCGACAGCAGGGCCAGCGCCGAGACCACGAGCAACGCCGCGACCAGCTCCAGCAGGAAGAACGTGGGGAACCACGGCACCAGCGGCCGCGGGTCGCGGACCACGCGGGGGGGGACGCCCTCCTCGCGGTGGAGTACCGCCGCCCGCGCCTCGCCTCGTCGCTCGTCGCCCACCGTCCTCCTCACAGGCCCCGCGCCAGGCCGCCGTCCCGGCGCACGCGCCAGAAGTGCACGCCCATCAGCAGCACCGCCGCCAGCGGCAGCGCGATGCAGTGCAGCACGTAGAACCGCAGCAGCGTCGACTCCCCCACCGCCTCGCCGCCCACGAGCAGCCTCCGCAGCGGCGCGCCGACCAGCGGCACCGACTCGGCCATGTTGGTCCCCACCGTGACCGCCCACAGCGCCAGCTGATCCCAGGGCAGCAGATAGCCGGTGTAGCTCAGCAGCAGGGTCAGCAGCAGCAGCCCGACCCCCACGACCCAGTTGAACTCCCGCGGCGGGCGGTAGGCCCGCGCGACGAACACCCGCACCATGTGCAGCAGCACGCAGACCACCATCCCGTGGGCCGACCAGCGGTGCAGGTTGCGCATCAGGGCGCCGGCCGGGACGGCGTACATCAGGTCCTCGACGTCGTGGTACGCCTCGGGCACCGAGGGCCGGAAGTAGACCATCAGGAACACGCCGGTGACGGTCAGCACGCCGAACAGCAGCGCGGTGATCCCGCCGAGGCAGAACGTCACCGGCAGGCGGTAGTCGTCGGGGCGGACCCTGGCCGGGCGGACGTGCAGCACCAGGCTGCCCAGCACCGTCCGGACCCGCCCCACGGTGCTGTCCTCGTAGGGCTCGGGCGCGATCGAGCGCCACACCCGCGTCTGCCGCAGGCGGCTCCACAGCGTCGGCGGGCGGGGCTCGCTCACCGCACCGATCCATGGGCCGCGGGCAGGGGTGCGCTGGGATCGGCCACCAGCCGGCCGCGATCGTCCAGCCCGATCGCCACGGCCACCAGGTCCTCGCGCGCCGGGCCGTTCTGGACGGCGCCGTCGGGCTCGAACCGGCTGCCGTGGCACGGGCAGTGGAACTGGCCCTCCTCCTCGAGCCACTGCACCAGGCAGCCGAGGTGGGGGCACACGGTGGACAGCGCGTACCAGCCCGCCTCGGTGTGGCCCACCGCGATGCGCTGTCCGGGGAGCACCAGCACGTCGCCGACGGGGATGTCCTCGGGGACGCCGATCACGACCGCGCGGTGGGCCCGCTCGCGGTCCCAGGGGGACAGGAACGCCAGCGAGACGAAGGTCCCGAGGCCGGCCGCCGCGGCGAGCGCCGAGGCCCCGGTCGCGAGGAACCGGCGCCGGTCGATGGGGTCCCCGTGGGCCCCGGTCTGATCCCCCTCAGCCATGTCGTTCCGCCGCTCCCGGTTCCAGCGCACCGGTCCGCAGGCACCCCGCTGGACAGCGCTCCACGCACAGCCCGCACCGCAGACATCGCTCCGCATCGTACCGCAGCGCCGTGCCCGGCTCGACCGCCTCGAACCACAGCGCCCCGGCCGGGCAGTGGTCCACGCAGCGGCCGCACAGGGCGCAGCGCTGCGCCTCGTCATCGAGCTCGGAGAGCACCGTCACCCGGCAGTCGAGGCACCGCGCGCCCTCGCGGGCCGCGGCCTCCGGCGACAGCGGGGCCTCCACCGGCTGGACCCGGAGCCGCGCGGGGCCGATCGCCTCGGTGGGGACCGCGCGGGCCATTCGCACCGGCCTGGGGTGGGCCACGGGCGCCGGCCCGCGCAGCGACAGCCGCGGGCGGGGGCGGGGCTCGCCGCCGGTCAGCTCGCGGTCGATCCGTGCCGCGGCGCGCTGCCCCGCGGCCACGGCCTCGATGGCGCTGCCCGCGTCCCCGATCCGATCCGCGGCGCCCTCCCAGCCGGGCTCGGGCTCGCGGCCCACCGCGACCACCACCGTGTCCGCCTCGAGGCGGTACTCGCTGCCGGGCAGGGGCCGCGGGCGGTACCGCAGCCGGGGGTCGTGGTAGGTCGCCACGCGCGCCAGCCGTAGCCCCTCGACCCGCCTCCGCCCCGCGACCTCCAGCAGGATCGCACCGGCGCGCAGCGCCACGCCGTCCAGCACCGCCCCGCGCGCCCCCTCGGCGTGGGCCCGGGCCGCCAGCCGCCGGCGGCGGAACACCAGGGTGACCTCCCGGTCGACCGGCTCGTCGTCTCCCTCCGGCGTCACCAGCCGGCCCCCGGCGTCCAGCCGCCGCAGCGCCGCGGCGACGTCGACCGCGGTGTCGCCGCCGCCGATCACCGCGACCCGCGACCCGACCCCCACCGCCTCGCCGCGCCGCAGCTGGCGGAGCAGCGTCAGCCCGTCGTACACGCCGTCGAGCGTCGCGCCGTCCAGCGGCAGCGGCCGCCCGCGGGGCAGGCCCGTGGCCACGATCACGCGCTCGAAGCCCTCTCCCCGAAGCTCGTCCTGGGCCGTCGCCGGGTCCATCGCGGTCCGCGTCCGCAGCTCGACGCCCAGCGCCAGCACGCCGTCGACGTCGCGCTGCAGGGCGGCGGGGGGCAGCCGGAACGGCAGGATCGCCTGGTCCGGGACCCCACCGGCGCGCGCGCTGGCCTCGAACAGCGTCACGGCGTAGCCCAGCAGCGCCAGGTCGTGGGCGGCGGACAGGCCCGCCGGGCCGGCCCCGACGACCGCCACGCGGTGCCCCCGCCCGCGGTCGGAGTGGGGCCGCGGCGCGACCTCGCGGGGGTCGACCTGCTCCAGGGCCGCCCGCTTCAACGCCCGCAGCGCCAGCGGCGCGTCGATCGCGGCGCGGGCGCAGTGCTGCTCGCAGGGGTGGGGGCAGATCGTGGCGCAGATCGAGACCAGCGGGTTGCGCGCCCGCGCCTCGCGCACCGCCTCGGTCCAGTCCCCCCGGGCGATCGCCCGGGCGTAGTGGCCCGCGTCGGTGTGCACGGGACAGGCGCCGCGACAGCCGATCCGGTCGAGGGCGTCCGCCAGGTCGGGGCCGAGCCCCGGGTACCACGCCGCGGCCAAGGGGTCCTCCGTGGGCCGATCCTACACGGGGACGACGCCGCCGGGCACGCACGCCCCCACGCGGAGGGACGACCCCGCGTGACCCGGGGCCTCACTCCTCGGCGTCGACCTGCTCGAAGTGGAACGTCAGGAACGACAGGATCTTGTCGCCGGTCCGGGGCGAGATCCCGGAGTTGGGCTTGCGCGACATCCGGGCCACGTAGCGCTCCCAGTCCTCGCCGCGGTACTCGGAGTTGATCGATCGCGCCAGGGTGTGGCACTTGCTGCACTTCTTGGCGTACAGCGGGTACAGCTGCTGCATCTCGTCGGGGTACCCGGAGACGTCGATCGCGGCCGGCCCGGAGTCGGCCTCGAACACCTTCTCCGCGCCGTCCTGCTCCTGGGCACCGCCGGCCAGCGTCAGGGCCACGATCGCGCCGAACGCCACGGCCGGAGTCCATCGTCGGAATCGCTGCATGATCGTCCTCTGTCACCGGTCCGGGGGCGTGCCCCCAGCCATTGCGACGAACCACCATGCCCGATCATTCGGACGGGCGTCCACCCGCGCCTCTCCCCGGGCGTCCCCGCGTGCGAGATTGACGGGCCCCGCCGCTGTGCTAGGTTGGGCCCCTCGCAGGGGGGTGTCGGGGAAGCAGGGGAGTGCATCGATGCAGGAGCTGGGCTGGATGCGGATCGCGCCACTGGCGGTCGCCGTGGCGGCGGTGCTGTGGATCGGGTGTCCTGAGCCCGACGACGACGACGCGGCCGACGACGACGACGCGGCCGACGACGACACCGGCGACGACGACGCCGGCGACGACGACGCGGCCGACGACGACACCGGCGGGGACGACGACACCGGCGACGACGACACCGGCGGCGACGACGACACCGTCCCGCAGCCCAGCGAGGAGGACCTCGGGGGCTACATGTCGGTGCTCTACACCCACATCCTGCTGCCGGGCTTCGACCAGGAGCTGGCCGCCGCCGGCGGTCGGTTCTACGTCTACAGCGGGGGGAGCGACTGGGGCACGTTCTGGAACATGGAGCTCGACACCTGCGAGTACCACGGCCCCGGCGACAACAGCACCTTCGGCGACCTGACGTTCGTGTCCCACTCGGCGGGCGACGTCAAGCTGGTGCTGGACGGCACCGACATCCCCCTCGCCCCGGGGACCGGCGAGGACGGCCAGCCCAACTACAGCAACGAGAACCTCGTGGTCGGCGGCACCTTCCAGTTCGACGCCTGGTACGACCTGGTCGCCACCGGCGGGGTGACCCCGGCGCTGTCGCTGGGCGACGCGATCCACACGCCGCCCGACGCCCAGCCGATGACCCCGGCGCTGGCCGACGGCTGGCTGTGGACCGGCGGCGACCTGCCGATCACCTGGAGCGGGACCTCCGATGGCGAGTTCCGCCTGACGCTGCTGGTCAACGAGGGGCTGCAGGCCCACGAGGTGCTGTGCCGGCTGATCGACGACGGCGAGTACACGATCGAGGCGGCGGTGCTCGACGACTTCCCCAACTCCGGGATCATCCGCAGCGGGACCGTCGAGCGGATCCACACGCGGTTCGTGCCGCTCCCGGACGGGACCGTGCTCGAGGCCTACGGCAGCAACCTGTACCTGTTCGACTTCCAGGTCAGCCGCTGACCGGCGGCCGGAGCCGGCGACGAAGGCGGAGAAGAGGACGCGATGGAACCGACCCGCGAGATCATGTGGAACGTGCACTGGATGCGGTGGCCGATCTGCGGCCCTGCGTTCATCGCGATGGCGATCGCGGCCTGGGGCACGTGGAAGAACCTGGGCCTGCGCGCCAAGTTCTCCCAGCTGGCCCAGAAGGACGACGCCCGCCGCGAGGGGATGGCCGGCCGGCTGTGGTTCGCCGTGCAGTACGTCTTCGGCCACGGCCGGATCCTGCGCGAGGCGTACCCCGGCGTGATGCACTTCCTGATCTTCTTCGGGATGTTCGTGCTGTTCCTGGTGACGCTGACGGTGATGGCCCAGGAGGACTTCACCGCGCTGTTCTTCGGGGTCGAGTTCCTCCACGGGCCGACCTACCTGGTGTGGTCGCTGGCCGGCGACCTGTTCGGCATCGCGCTGCTGCTCGGGACCAGCTTCGCCTTCGTCCGCCGCTACCTGCTCAAGCCCGCCCGGCTGGACAACCAGCCCCAGGAGCTGTGGGCCATCGTGCTGCTGTTCTCGCTGGTGTTCACCGGGTTCCTGGCCGAGGGGCTGCGGATGGTGGGCGACGGCGAGGTCCACCAGCCGTGGGCGCCGTGGTCGCCGCTGGGCTGGCTGCTGGCGCTGCTGATCGACGGGCTGGGGCTGAGCGAGGGGGCGATCCGGGGCATCCACGTGGTCAACTGGCAGATCCACATGGTGCTGGCGCTGGTGTTCATCGCCACCATCCCGTGGTCCAAGTTCTGGCACATGGTCCCGGGCTTCTTCAACGTGGCCTACCACAACAAGGCGCCCAAGCCGGACCTGCCGCTGCTGACGATGGCGGACCTCGAGGACGAGACCCGCGAGACGTTCGGGATCCACCGCGTCGACGAGTTCACCTGGAAGGACCTGTTCGACGCCGAGGCGTGCATGCGCTGTGGGCGGTGTACCGCGGCGTGCCCCGCGTTCCACACCGACAAGCCGCTGGACCCCAAGAAGATCATCCAGGACCTCAAGGCCAACGTCGACGAGAAGATCCCGCTGTGGCTGGACGCCAAGGGTGCGGTCAAGCAGGACGTCGACCGCGACGCCGAGGGCACGATGCTGGTGAACAACAGCGCCGCGGGGGACGAGCTGCCCGCCGGTGCGATCTCGTTCGACGAGCTGTGGGCCTGCACCAACTGCCGGGCGTGCATGGAGGCTTGCCCGGTCTACATCGAGCACGTGCCCAAGATCCAGGCGATGCGGCAGTACCTGACGCTGATGGAGAGCGACTTCCCCAAGGAAGCGCAGCCGGTGATGAAGAACCTCGAGAACAACGGCAACCCGTGGGGCATCGGGATGGCCGACCGCGGCAAGTGGGCCGAGGGCCTCGAGCTGCCGACGTTCGCCGAGAAGGCCGACGCCGAGTACCTGTTCTACCCCGGCTGCGCGGGGTGCTTCGACGAGCGCAACAAGAAGGTCGCGCGGGCCACGGCGCAGCTGATGAAGGCCGCCGGGGTGAGCTTCGCGATCCTGCCCGACGAGGAGACCTGCTGCGGCGACCCGGCGCGGCGGATCGGCAACGAGTACCTGTTCGCGATGCTCGCGGTGCAGAACATCGAGGTGTTCCAGAGCCACGGGATCGAGAAGATCATCACGATCTGCCCCCACGGCCTGACGGTCCTCGGCACCGAGTACAAGCGCCACGGCGGGGACTTCGAGGTGATCCACCACAGCGAGCTGATCGCGGATCTGATCGCCCAGGGCCGTCTCGCGCCGAGCAAGGCCGTCGAGGGCGTCCAGCGGGCGACCTACCACGACTCCTGCTACCTCGGCCGCTGGAACGACATCTACGAGCCGCAGCGGGCGATCCTCGGCGCGCTGCCGGGCGTCGAGCTGACCGAGATGCCGCGTCACGGCAGCGAGAGCTTCTGCTGCGGGGCCGGCGGCGGGCGGCTGTGGATGGAGGAGACGATCGGCAAGCGGATCAACTGGGACCGCGTCGAGGAGGCGCTCCAGACCGGCTCCGACACGCTGGTCTCGGCGTGCCCGTTCTGCATGATCATGCTCGGGGACGGCATCACCGGGATGGAGAAGGGCGACGACCTTCGGCTGCGCGACATCTCGGAGCTGGTGCTGGCGTCCATGGAGCTGGACGAGGAGCCCGGAGGCGGGGACCCCGGCGGCGACTGACAGGTCCGCCGGAAATATCTAGATGATATCACACGCCAAGTCATCAGT
>CAZOYV010000263.1:0-11939 GCA_964584075.1 uncultured Rickettsiales bacterium
CGTCGTCGTCGCCCCCGTCGTCGTCGCCCCCGTCGTCGTCGCCCCCGTCGTCGTCGCCCCCGTCGTCGTCCGAGCAGTACGCCTCGCACCCCAGATCGGCGCAGTCGACCTGCCCGTCGGCGTCGTTGTCCTTGCCGTCGAAGCACTCGCCGACCTCCTTGCCCTCGTAGCACGCCACGAGCAGCAGGGGCAGCAGCAGCGCCGGCAGCAGCGCCGTCCAGCGGGCCGGGGTCATCGGTGGAACCTCCGGGGATCTCAGTCGGCGACGCCGTCGCAGTCGTCGTCGATCCCGTTGCCCGGGATCTCGAGCATGTGCGGCCCGACGTCGGGGTCGGCGTCGTCGCAGTCGCCGCCGGCCTCGGTGGCCCCGTCGCCGTCGTCGTCGTAGTAGTCGGTCCCCTCGTCGACCGTGCCGTCGCAGTCGTTGTCCTTCCAGTCCGCGACCTCCAGCGCGCCGGTGAAGATCGCCGGATCGGCGTCGTTGCAGTCGCCGGCCAGCTCGGTGACGCCGTCGCCGTCGTCGTCGACGTTCTCGGTGCCCTCGTCGACCGTCCCGTCGCAGTCGTTGTCGATCCCGTCGGCCAGCTCCGGCGCCCCGGGGTACACGGTGTCGTCGGTGTCGTCGCAGTCGCCGAAGTCGCCGCCGTAGCCGTCTAGATCGCCGTCCGTGACGCCGGCGCCACCGCCGCTGCAGTCCCAGTCCACGCCGGGCCCGAGGTCGGGCGCCCCGGGGTAGACGTCGTCGTCGGCGTCGTTGCAGTCCTCCTCGATCCCGGGGTTGCCCTGGGCGTCCTCGCCCACGCCGGTGCAGTCCCCGTCGCCGTCGCAGTCCCCGTCGCACTCGGAGAACCCGTCGCCGTCGTCGTCGACGTTCTCGGTGCCCTCGTCGATGACCCCGTCGCAGTCGTTGTCCTGCTCGTCGGGGAGCTCGGGAGCGCCGGGGTACACCGTGTCGTCGGCGTCGTCGCAGTCGCCGCCCAGCTCGGCGTAGCCGTCGCCGTCGTCGTCGGTGCCGCTGGTGCCCTCGTCGATGATCCCGTCGCAGTCGTCGTCGAACCCGTTGCCGACCTCCTCGGCGTCGGGGTTCACCGCGGCGTCGCCGTCGTTGCAGTCGCCGTCGTCCTCGCTGAAGCCGTCCCCGTCGTCGTCGTAGGAGTCGGTGTCGTTGTCGACGATCCCGTCGCAGTCGTTGTCGATCCCGTCCTCCTGCTCCTCGGCGCCGGGGTAGACCGTGGCGTCGTCGTCGTCGCAGTCGTCGACGCACACCGAGTAGCCGTCCCCGTCGCCGTCGTAGCCCAGCGACCAGGTGGCGTCGCAGTCGTTGCCGTACAGGTCGACGGTGGCGGTCAGCAGCGCGCCGGCGTCGGTCTCGACCACCAGCGTGCCCTGGTCGGGCTCGATGTCGCCCGGCGCGAAGGTCACGATCGCCGCCATCTCCTGGCCCGACAGCAGCGCGCGGGGCAGCTCGCCGTTGTCCGTCTCGGCGCTGAACGCGCCGCTGCCGGTGTCCACCGACAGCTCGGTGATCCAGAAGCTGACCACGCCGTCGTTGCGGATCGTCACGGTGCGGGACGGGGTGTCGCCGGCGTCCACCGGCCCGAAGTCGATCACCTCGGGGTACGCGGTCAGCGCTCCGTCGCGGCCGCTGCCGACCATCGCGACGTTGACGCGGTCGACGGTCCCGTCCGACGAGATCACCAGCGTCGCCTGGTCGTCGGCCTCCTCCACCGGGGAGTAGGCGACCTGGATCTGCACGCTGGAGCCGTTGTCGACGACCCCCGAGAAGCCCTCGGCGATCGCGAACACGTCCGTGCTCTCCGCCAGCGAGATCGAGGTGACGTTGAGGTCCCCTGAGCCGATGTTGTCCAGGTTGAGCGTCACCGTCGCGGTGGACCCGATCGCCACCATCCCGAAGTGAGCCGCCCCGGGGTTGACCGAGAGGATGCCCTTGGACTTGCTGACCACCTGCTCCTGGCAGCCGGTGGCCGCGATCAGCAGCGCCAGCGCGGCGAGGCTCGCCCACCGGCCCGGCGCGGTCGAGTTCGGGGTTTGCACTGCCACCTCCTGCGAGACGTACCGCCCCAGATGCACATCCGCCCCTCTTCGAGTGTATCCATCGCGCTGCGGACGGTCCATTTCCTTGTGATCACGCGCGCGTCCGGCAGGGAAGGCGGAGCGGGCGGACCGGTCAGTCGTCGTCGTCCCCCGCCGAGTCGTCGTCGGCCTGGGGGTCGTAGCAGGTCTGGTCGGCGCGCATCACCCAGCCCTCGGGGCACGGCATCGCCCACGGCGGCGAGTCGCAGCCCGGAGCGAGGCCGGCGATGACCAGGAACAGCAAGCAGATCGCGACGTTACGAGCGGCGCGCATGATACCCTCGGGGTGTGAGCGGAGTATATCCGAAGCCCTCGCCGTGTGCGCTTCCGCTGCTCGCCGTGCTGCTCTGCTCGAGCCCCTGCGCGCACGCGGCGCCCGCCGCGCGGTGGGCGGCCGTCGTCGCCGTCGACTTCACCGCCGCGCCGGTGGACGAGGTCCACCGGGTCGCCACGATCGAGGCCCAGCTGGTGCTGCCGCGGGCGGCGCTGTCCGATCCGGGGTCCCTGACCTTCGCGCTGCCCGAGGAGGCGTGCGGCCTGGACGAGACGGGCCGGCGGGTGTGCCACCCGATCGCCATCGAGGGGGTGACCTCGGCGTGGTCCGGCGCGGCGCTGCCGTATCGCACCGGTCAGGGGCTGCTGGTCGTGACGCTGCCGCCCGCCGAGCCGGGCGAGGAGGACGTCGACGTCGTCATCCGCTACACGTTCCCCGCGTTCTCGCGGGGCTCGGGGCTGTATGGGCTGTCCGGCACCGACCACTGGATTCCGCTGGAGCGCAACCCGATCGGCAACGTGCTGCTCGAGGTGCGCTGTCCGGTCGAGGAGCGTGCGCTGGCGGGCGGAACCGCGATGAGCGAGGACACCTCGGGCAAGACCCGGCTGGTCACGTACGGGCAGGTGGACGGTCGCCGGCCCGGCGTCCTGGTCGGCCCGCTGGGCCCGACGGCGCCGGCGCTGGAGGGCGTGATCGACACGACCCTGGTCAAGGGCGTCGGGCTCGACGAGAGCATACTGACGCTGCTGCGCGGGACGGCGGAGCGGCTGCGGCGGGAGGTCGGCGAGCCCCGCTCGGTCCCGATCCACGCCGTGATCGCGCCGTTCCTGCTGGGGAGCCCGGGGGCGCCGCTGGTCGGGGCGCCGGGGGCCTTCGCCGACCGGCTGCTGCTGCTGCACGACTCGCGGCCGGTGGGGACCCGCGACGTGCTGCGCCCGGATCGCCTGTTCCCGATGCCGTCGCGGGAGATCGCGTCCACCGAGGCCGTCGTCCGGGCCGGGCTGTACAGCCACTGGGCCGACGCCGTGCCGATCTCCGACGACGCCCGGGACGCCTGGCTGCACGGCTTCGTCGAGGCCGCGATGGGGGACCGCACGCTCCTCGGCGACCCGTGGAGCAGCCCCGCGGGCTGGCTGCGGCGCGACCACGGGGCGCTGTGGCCGGGGGACCCGGTCCCGGAGCAGGCCGACCTCGAGGCGGTGGGGTCCTACCTGGCCCAGCTGATGCGGCTGCGCCTTGGCGAGGAGGCGTTCCAGGCGCTGTTCGACCGCACCCTGGCGGCGTCCCGCGAGGCGCCGCTGACCACGGCCAAGGTGTTCGAGATCTACGACAGCGGCGAGGCGCTGTTCGGCGTGGCGCAGGCGTTCAAGGAGGTGCTCAACTCCCGCCACTACGGCTACTTCGAGGTCTCGATGACCTCGACCGAGGGGGGCGCGGAAGGGGAGGGCGCCGGCCACGACGCGGCGGTGACCCTGACCCGCCACGGGGGCCACCCCGGGCTCAACGCCGTGCACGTCGCGGTGCTCACCGCCAGCGGCGAGGTCCGCGACACCTGGGCGATCGCCGGCACGACGAGCGGCCGCGTCGACCTGATCGGCCTGCCCTCGACGCCCATCGAGGCGTTCGTGGTGCGCGACTGCCTGGGCGTCGCCGTGACCTCGGCCGACCTGGTCCCCAAGAGCGGCAGGGACGAGGACCTGGAGCTGGACCTGGACTGATCCCGTCCGGTTGCCGCACGCGCCTTGTGACCGAAGACCACCTCCGATAGTCTGCGCTTTCCCTAGCGACAAACCCCTTCCCGGGAGGCCTTCCGATGAGCGACATCGAGTACACCGTGGTGGACCGGTTCCTCCGCTACGTCCAGATCGACACCCAGGCCGACGACAAGTCGACCACCACCCCCAGCTCCGCCAAGCAGAAGGACCTCGGGCGCGTGCT
Organism: uncultured Rickettsiales bacterium; assembly: GCA_964584075.1. GTDB lineage: Bacteria > Myxococcota_A > UBA796 > UBA9615 > CAYRNR01 > CAZOYV01. The sequence continues at coordinate 4,307 of CAZOYV010000263.1, forward strand.
GGTCGCCGAGCTGCAGGAGCTGGGCCTCGACGCCGAGCTCGACGAGCACGGCTACGTCTACTCGACGCTGCCGTCCAACAGCGACAAGGACGTGCCGACGATCGCGCTGCTGGCGCACCAGGACACCTCGCCGGAGGCCCCCGGGGCCAACGTCAAGCCGATCGTCCACGACTACCAGGGCGGCGATCTCGTGCTGCCCGGCGACCCCACCGTGGTGATCACCGCGGCGGACAACCCCGGGCTGGCCAAGCTGGCCGGGACCCAGGTGATCACCAGCGACGGCACGACCCTGCTGGGCGCCGACGACAAGGCCGGCATCGCCGAGATCATGAACACCGCCGAGCACCTGCTGAAGCACCCCGAGATCAAGCACGGCCCGATCCGGATCGTGTTCACCGTGGACGAGGAGATCGGCCGCGGGGTGGACAAGATCGACATGGACAAGGTCGGCGCCGAGGCGGCCTACACCTTCGACGGGACCGAGGCCGGGCACTTCGAGATCGAGACGTTCTCGGCCGACCTGGCGATCGTGACCTGCACCGGCGCCAACGTGCACCCCGGGTTCGCCAAGGGCAAGATGATCAACGCGGTCAAGCTGATCGCCGCGTTCCTCGACAAGCTGCCCAAGGACCGGCTCAGCCCCGAGACCACCGAGGGCCGCGAGAGCTTCGTGCACCCCTACGTGCTCGAGGGCGGCGTGGACAAGGCGACCTGCAAGATCCTGCTGCGCACCTTCGACACGCCGTACCTGCGCGAGGAGGAGGCGTTCCTGCGCGGCCTCGCCGAGGAGGTCGAGGCGATGTTCCCCGGCGGCAAGGTCGAGATCGAGGTCAAGGAGCAGTACCGCAACATGCGCGACGACCTCGAGAAGGCACCGCACGTGGGTGAGATCGCCGCCGAGGCGATCCGGCGCGCCGGCCTGGAGCCGGTCAGCGAGCCGATCCGCGGCGGCACCGACGGATCGCGCCTGACCGCGATGGGCCTGCCCACGCCCAACATCTTCGCCGGCGGGCTCAACTTCCACTCGGTGCGCGAGTACGTCGGTGTCGAGTCGCTCAAGCGCGCCGTGGACGTGGGCGTGCAGATCGCGATCCTGTGGGAGGAGCGGGCGTAGCGCGTCCATATCCGGGACGCGCGAGAGCGCAGAGGGCGCCCTTCCGGGGCGCGGAGAACGCGGAGGAATGGCGATGAGCGTGCGCGCCGAGAAGATCGAGCAGGCGGTGCGGCTGCTGCCGCAGCACGACCTGGACCTGTGGCTGACCTTCGTGCAGGAGAGCGCCACGCTCCCGGACCCCTCGCTCGACCTGATCCTGGGGGCCAACGTCACCTGGCAGTCGGCGTTCGGGATCCACCGCTCGGGCGAGACCTTCGCCCTGGTCGGGAGCCTGGACCAGCACGGTGTCGAGGACGCGGGCACGTTCCCGGACATCACCGGGTACGTCGGCGGGATCGGCGACGAGCTGCGCGCCGTCCTGCAGCGGCTCGACCCGCAGCGGATCGGGCTGAACTACTCGACCAACGCGCCCACCGCCGACGGCCTGCGCCACGGCCTGTACCTCCAGCTCGTGCAGATGCTGCAGGACACGCCGTACGCCGACCGCCTGGCCTCGGCCGAGGGTCTGATCGCCGATCTGCGGGGGCTGAAGTCCCCCGCGGAGCTGGACCGCATCCGCGGCGCGGTGGACCTGACCATCGAGCTGTTCGGGCGGGTCTCCGAGTTCATGGCCGTGGGGCGCACCGAGAGGGAGATCGCCGCGTTCCTGATCGCCGAGGTGGAGAAGGAGGGCGTCGTCCCCGCCTGGGAGCCGACCCACTGCCCGGCGGTGTTCACCGGCCCCGACTCCGCCGGCGCCCACGCCGGCCCCACCGACCGCAGGGTGGAGCCGGGCCACGTGCTCAACATCGACTTCGGCGTCAAGAAGGACGACTACTGCTCGGACCTGCAGCGCACGTGGTACTTCCTGCGCCCCGGAGAGACCGAGGCGCCGCCCGAGGTGGAGCGCGGGTTCCGCACGATCGTCGAGTCGGTCCACGCTGCGGCCAAGGCGCTGCGGCCCGGAGTGACGGGTCTCGAGATGGACACCATCGCCCGGAGCTACATCACCGACCGCGGCTACCCCGAGTACCCCCACGCGCTGGGCCACTGCATCGGCCGCGAGGCCCACGACGGCGGCGGCCTGCTGTGTCCCGCGTGGGAGCGCTACGGCGACCTGCCGCACCAGCCGGTCCGCGAGGGCCAGGTCTACACCATCGAGCCGCGGCTCCCGATCGAGGGCCACGGGATCGCCACCGTCGAGGAGATCGTGGTCGTCACCGCCGACGGCGCCGAGTTCCTCTCCCCGCCGCAGACGGAGCTGTGGCTGGTGAAGGCCGCCACCGAAGCCTGATCCCGCCTCGCACCAGGTGCCCGATCCGCCCCCATCGCCCCAGGAGGCACGGGCTGAACTCACGATCCGCTCCCGTCGCTGCGGATCTCGGCCGCTCTCCCAGATCGCCCCCCAAGCCCATGAACTGCATCCAGGGCCACGTTGAAGCCGTGTTTCTCTGCATCCGATCCCGGACTCGCGCTCGGACTCGCGCTCGGACTCGAAGTCGCGCTCGAGCTGGCGCTCGCCGTGCGGGTGTCGGAAGATCGCGGTCGGTGTGTCGTAGACTCGGGTCATGGCTGCCGAGATCCTGATCATGTCCGCGTTCCTGCTGATCCCGATCCTCGGGGCGATCGGCGCCGGTGGGCTGATGGTGTACTCGGCGATGATCGGCGAGGGCGTCGAGCGCCCCGAGCCCACGGCATGGTGGCAGCTCCGCGCGAACTACCATGCCCGCGGCCCGGTGGGATTCGTGTTCCTGCTGGCGGGCCTGTTCGGCCTCGGGGCGATGATCCGGTTCTGGTGGACGACCGCGTTCTGATGCGCTGAGCGCGCAGTGCGAGGAGGGGACGACATGTTCGGGAGCAAGAAGGCCAAGAACAAGGCGCTGGAGATCGTCCCGGAGCCCCAGCTGATCGACGGGATGGCCAACTTCTTCGGCGTCGAGTCGCAGGGGGCGGCCAAGGTCCGCGGCAACTGCTGCCTGGCGCTGGGCGACGAGCAGCTGGTGAGCGTGATGTGGCTGCCCCAGCGGGTGACCACGATCCCGCGCGCGGCGTTCCGCAGCGTGGAGCTGACCAAGTGGCACCTGGGCAAGACCAAGGGCATGGAGATGGTCAAGCTGCACTTCGTCAACGAGGCCGGCGACGACGACTCGGTGGCCTGGATCGTGCGGGACAAGGACGCCTGGAGGCAGGCGCTCGAGGACGCCTGCCCCTGAGCCGACCGGCGGATCGGCCCAGTCCGTCTCGTTGCACATCGGATCTTCCCCTCACGCGCGCGAATCTCTAGAGTGTCCGCGGCCGCGGACGTGCGGCCGGGGAGAGCACCATGGGCCGGACCGCGATCCTGTTCGTCATCCTCTGCGTCGGCACCTCCTCCCTCGCCATGGCGGCGGAGGACCCCACCCTGCGCCGCGAGCGGGTCGAGTCGTGGCGCGGGCGGACGTTCGTCCACGAGCGCCAGCTGCACCACGGCGTGCCGGTGGTCGGCGCCTCGCGGGTGGTGACCCTCGACCGCGACGGTCAGGTCACCGCGGAGACGTCCACCCTGCGCGACGGCCTGACCGTCGGCGTCGTGCCGACCCTGGACGCGGCGACCGCCGGCGGGCTGGCGACGGCGGCGGTGCCGGGGGTCGTCGAGGCGGCCCACGAGGCCGGGCTGGCCGTGGTGCCGACCGCGTCGGGCGGCGTGCTGGTCTACCGCGTCGAGGTGTTCACCGCGTGGCCGCGGTCGGCGTGGCGGGTGACCGTCGACGCGCACAGCGGGGCCGTGCGGCGGGTCGACGAGCTGCGCCTCGCGGCCGAGGGCGACGTCTACGAGACCAACCCGGTCAACAGCCCCGACCCGATCACGGTGACCCTCGAGGGGCTGACCGGCGACGCGTCGGTGATGACCGGCAGCCACGCCCACGTGACCAGCATCGGGTTCGACGGCGAGGAGCCGATCTACGTCCAGCACGCCGTCGCCGACCAGGACGGCAACTTCTTCTACGAGCCGGACGATCAGGACCCCGAGGACGCCTTCGTCGAGGTCCACGCCTACTACCACGTCACGGCGATCTCGCAGTGGTTCGAGGACGAGCTCGGCCACGAGTTCGGCGCGCCGGCGCAGGTGTGGACCAACTTCCGCGAGGAGGAGGGCGGCGAGTACATGAACGCCTTCTACACCTTCGACCAGCTCGGCAACACGATCATCGCCTTGGGCCAGTGCAGCAAGGACTTCGGCTACGACGCCGACGCGATCGACCACGAGTTCGGCCACTCGGTGGTCGACGACCAGGCGCCACAGCTGCTGTCGTGGTCCAGCTGGGACGAGTACGGCTCGATCACCGCCCCCGGTGCGATCCACGAGGGCTTCGCGGACTACTGGTCGGCCACCTTCCTCGGCGACCCGATCATGGGCGAGTACTCGCTCAACTGGCCGGCCTACGCCAGCTACCCGCGGGACCTGACCAACGACAACACCTGCCCCGCCGACCTGGTGGACGAGGAGCACCACGACGGCCTGATCGTCGGCGGCACGGCGTGGCAGATTCGCGAGCGGATCGGGGCCGAGCTGGCCGACCAGGTGATGTACGCGATGCTGGGTGGCCTGCCCGAGGGGACCTCGTTCCGCTCGGTGGCCGAGGGCATCTCCGCGCGGGTCGCCGACCTGGTCGCCGACGGCGAGCTGACCCAGGCGGACGCCGACGCGGTGGAGCAGATCCTGACCGAGCGCGGGATGTACACCTGCGGGCGCTCGCTGCCGCTCGAGCTGGACGTCCCCCACGAGGTGGCGCTCGACCTGCGCTGGGGAGAGCTGGAGTACGACGCCGACCAGTGCGAGGGCCGCCGCGAGCGCGGGCGCAGCAGCATGCTGCCGTTCCAGCTGGAGCTGCGGATCCCCGACGACCAGGGCCCCCTCGAGGCCCTCGACATCCAGCTCGAGATGGTCCGCCAGGACGGCAACGACATCGACGAGGACGACCTGTTCTACCAGGTGATGCTGCGCAAGGACGAGCTGGTGCTGCTCGACAGCGAGCTGCACACCACCGACAGCGGCCACGAGTACGAGGTCCCGATCCCCGGGGCCTACGACGTCCTCGCCGAGGAGCAGCCCGCCAGCCTGCACTTCGAGCTCGACGGGGACCTGGCGCTGCAGGCCGGCGCCACCTACTACCTGCAGCTGCTGCACATCAACTGCGCGGCGGTCGACCTGGCGATCACCGCCAGCGCCACCTTCGGCGAGGTCGAAGGCGACGACGACGCGGCCGACGACGACGACGCGGCCGGCGACGACGACGACGGGGACGGCTGCAGCTGCCGCGTCGCCGGGGCGGACACCGCGGTGCCCAGCGCGGTGTTGCTCGCCTTACTGCTGGCCGCCGCCCTGCGCCGCCGCCTCGCGTGACCCCCCCACGCCTCGGCTCCGGCTTCCACCGCCGCGTCTACGAGGTCGTGCGCCGCGTCCCCCGCGGCCGGGTCACGACCTACGGCGACGTCGCCCGCCTGGCCGGCTCGCACGGCGCCGCCCGCCAGGTGGGCTACGCGATGGCGGCCCTGACCCCCGCCCACGGCGACGTGCCGTGGCACCGCGTGATCAACGCCCGCGGCGCGATCAGTCCGGGGCGCGACCCCGCCCGTGCCCAGGAGCAGCGACTGCTGCTCGAGGCCGAGGGCGTCGCCGTCGACCAGGCCGGCCGCCTCGACCTGGCGCGGTTGCGCTGGCCCTGAAGCTGTCTCGCGGGCGGTCAAGATTCGGCATCGGCCGCGCCCAGGCCAGCGGGCGCAAGACGGTCGAGGCGATCGACCTGTAGGCGCGGGCACGGGGCTGCCCTTGCGGCGCCCGGGTGCGGCGCCGAGGCTGGTCGCGAACGGGGGATCGATGGGCGCGATCCGGATCGGACCCGCGCTGCTCGCGCTGGCGCTGCTCGGCTGCCCGGTCGGCGACGAAGGCGTGGCCGACGATGACGTCGCGGGCGACGACGCCGACGACGCCGACGATGACGACACCTCCGACGACGACATCGGGGCGCCGGTGGACCTCTCGGTCCTCGACGCGGCAGCCGTGGTGCTGGGGGCCGAGCCCGGCGAGCGCGTCGCGGGCAACGTCAGCGGAGACCTCGACGGGGACGGCCAGGCCGATCTGGTGCTGCCCGCCCGGCCGGACGGCGGCGCGTGGCGGGCCGCGGTGCTCTCCGGTCCGTTCGCCGGTGTGCGGACCACGGCGGAGGCCGACGCGACCGTGACCGCCGGCGGGGCCGCGGCGGCGTGGGTCTCCGGCGTGCACGACCTGGATCGCGACGGCACCGACGACCTGCTCGCCGGCGCGCGTACCGATTTCGGGCCGCCGGTGCTCTGCTTCGGCCTGCGGGGGCCTCTCTCGGGCGATCTCACGGTGGACGACGCGGACGTCGTGTTCTCCCTGGACGAGCCCGACCTGGTGCTGATGGACGCGTGGCCTCTGCCAGCGGGGGACCTGGACGGCGACGGGGCCGGCGATCTGGCCGTGGCCGTCTGGGGCTTCGTGGGCGACGCGAGCCACGTGACCAGCTCGGTGTTCCTGTTCCACGACGCGCTGGCCCCCGGCACGGTGGACCTCGCGTCGGCCGACGCCCGCATCCGCTGGGACGGGTCGCAGGAGATCGCGATGAGGCCGGTGGCGGTGGGCGACGTCGACGGCGACGGGATCGACGACCTGGCGACGATCCGCCTCGAGAAGTTCACGGAACCCCTGGAGACGCGCGTGTTCCTCGGCCCGTTGAGCGGCGAGCTGTCGCTGGCCGACGCGGACGTGATCCGCGACGGCGTGGTCGTCGCGATGGTCGACCCCGGCGACGTGGGCGGCGACGCCCGCGACGACCTGCTGATCCAGGAGTTCACCGGCGGGGCCGACGGCGCGGGCCGGCTGGGCGTGGTCTTCGGGGCGGTCCCGGCGTCGCCCGGAGATCGGGCCGACGCCTGGTTCACCGGCGCGGGGGCCGGGGACCTGCTGGGCATCGGCGCCTCCATCGGGGGCGACCTGGACGGCGACGGCCGCCGCGACCTGCTGATCGGCGCGCCCGGCGCCGACGAGCTCGCCGAGGACGCCGGCGCGGCCTACCTGTTCCCGGAGGTCGTGGCGGGCGATCACGGGGTCGACGAGGCCGCCCTGCGGGTGCTGGGAGACCAGCCGGGGGAGGGCGCCGGGTGGGTCGTGCGGGCCGGCCCCGACCTGGACGGCGACGGCCTCGACGACCTGCTGGTCAGCGCGCCGTACCGCGACGATGGAGCCGTCGAGGAGGCCGGCGCGGTCTACGCGATCTCCGGCGCCCAGATCGCCGCTGCACTCGCGCGTTGAGTCGAGTCCCCGTCCCCCGACACGGCCGTGGCCGGCCGGAATTGCCGAGTACGGCGGAAGCTCTTGGCGGTAGGCCCCCGCGTGGCCGGCCTGGTCGTCCTCGACGGCACATCGGGACGGTGGACCCGCTCGAGGACCGGAATCCAGGATGCGAACCCTTTCCCGAGGGAACCCCCGCCCGACGCCAGCCCCCGCCCGACGCCAGCCCCCGCCCGACGCCAGCCCCT
>CAZOYV010000264.1:0-11902 GCA_964584075.1 uncultured Rickettsiales bacterium
ATCGACGACGACTGCGACGGCGTCGGCGACAGCTACGACGACGACTGCACCGGCGCCGGCGACGACGACGGGGGCGGAACCGGCTGCACCTGCCGCGAGACCGGTGGGCGCGACGGCGCGGCCGGTAGCCCCACCCTGGCCGCGCTCCTGACCGCCCTCGGCCTGCTGGTCACCCGCCGTCGGTCCCGCTGACGCGATGCACGTCGTCGACGGCTACAACGTCGCGCTGGGTTCCCTGGCGTTCTCGATGGCGATGGACCGCGGCGGCCTCGCCGCCGTGCGGGACGCGCTGTTCGAGGCGGTCGCCCGCGACTGCGAACGCCGGGGGACGCGGGTGGTGATCGTCTGGGACGGGGCCGAGGGCGGTGGCGCGCTGGGTGGGCACCCCCCGCGTCGCGATCTGCGAGGAGTCGAGGAGTCGTTCAGCCGCGCGCCGGAGAAGGCCGACGAGCGCGTCGTCGCGCTCGGCCTCGAGGCGCGGCAGCGGGGCGAGGACGTCGTCGTGGTCAGCGACGACCGCGAGGTGCGGGCCGACGCCGAGCGGGCCGGGCTGCGCTGGCTCGACGACGCCGCGTTCGAGCAGCGGCTGTTCGATCCGCTTCCCCACGATCCCCACGCCCACGACGAGGGACGGCACGCCCGGCGTGCGCTCGCCACCCTGGTCGCCGCTGGCCTCGTCGACGACCCGGGGCCGGCCGCCGAGCGGCTGATCGCCGACCTCGGCGACGCGCTGGCCTACGCCGTGGTCCGCTCCGGCAAGCCCCACAAGCGCGCCAAGGCGGTGGTCCGCTGGCTGCGCGAGTACGGCGTCGAGGTCCGCGGCGGCCCCCACGAGCAGCGCGCCCTGCTGCTGCCGCTGTTCGAGTAAGGCGACGGTAATTCCGTCCGCCGCGGACCGGGGTCACGATCGAACCATGCCCGATGCCCCTCCGGGGGCACCGCCCCGGGTCGGCTGCCCCGCTCGGCCCGGGGCGGCTCGGCGCCGTCGGCCGTCGTGGTAAAATGACGCCAAGACTGGCGGCACTGGGGTACGATGCGGGTGTGTGTCGCGCACAGAGCGGAGGACGAGATGAGCCCGACCCGTTGCTTCCTGTTGCTGGCCCTGGCCGCGCTGCTGGTCCCGGTGGGGTGCGCCGAGGAGGGCCGGCTGGTCGACACGTTCCACGACACCATCGACTCCGCCGGGATCGACGTCCTCGACGTCGGTGTGGAGAGCGGCGACCTGATCGTCGAGGGCAGCCCCGACGCCACCGAGATCGTCGTGCAGGTGGACCTGCTGTCCGGCCGCGACAGCGAGGACCGCGACGACGAGGCGCGCCACGGCCTGGGCCTCGAGCTGCGCGACATGGCCGACGGCACCGCGCTGCTGACCGTGCGCGATCCCGACATCAACAACTACTGGGCCGACGTCACGGTCTCGATCCCCGCCGCCCTGGAGCTGATCGTGCTGGCCGAATCGGGAGACGTGCGCATCGAGCGCTGCGCGGCGCTGAGCATCGACGACGACGCGGGCGACATGGTCATCACCGACGTGGCCGGCGAGGTCCAGATCGAGGACGGCGCGGGCGACATCGACCTCGTCGGCGTGATCGGGGACGTCACGGTCGACGACGGCGGTGGCGACACCGGGATCGAGGACGTCGACGGCGACGTCGAGATCGACGACGGGGCCGGCCTGATCGACGTCGCCCACGTCACCGGCAGGGTCACGATCCGAGACGGCGGCGGCGACATCCGGATCAGCGACGCCGGTGCCGTCGAGATCGAGTCGGACACCACCGGCAGCGTCTCCATCGACTGAACCGGTGCAATCGGCGCCGGTCCCGACCCGATCCTCCTTGCATTTCCCCCGCATCTCCGCTTGACTGCGGGTTCGACTGCCGCCCCGAGGGCAGCGCGGCAGCCCATCCCGAACCAGCGGAGAAGACCCCATGCAGCGCACCAACATGCCCACCATCATCGCCGTCATCATCGCCGTGGTGCTGGCCGCCATCCTGATCTGGTACGCGGTCAAGGACAACGGGGGTGGGGGCAAGGCCGACGAGGGCGAGAAGTCGACCGGCAAGGAGTACGAGCTGGTCACCGGCGTGGAGAAGCCGGCCGAGTTCCAGCTGGCCCCGGTCCCGGAGGGACCGAAGGTCGCGCTCGATGTCACGCTGCGCGACCTCGACGGCAAGGAGGTCGTGCTGGACAAGCTGGTCCACGACCGCACGCTGCTGGTGTTCTTCGACACCGACCTCGACCGCCGGCTCAAGGCCGGCACCCGCGGGCTGTACCGCGTCACCAAGGGCGGCGAGGAGCTGAAGTTCACCACGATCGTGGTCGTCCCCCGCGGCACCACCGCCGGCGAGGCCGAGACCTTCGCGCGCAAGCGGCGGATCCACGCGCCGCTGTACCTCGACGCCGACGGGGAGTTCGCCGACCGCAACGACTGGGACATCCGCACCGCGGCGCTGGTCGACGGCGAGGGCACCGTGATCCGCAAGTACGAGCGCGAGGACGGCTGGGACGACCGGTTCTGCTTCATGCCGCCGCTCACCGACGACGTGCTGTTCTGGGCCTGGCAGATCCCCGAGGAGGGCCCCGAGATCGACGCTGCCGCCAAGCAGGCCGCCGTGGAGCTCGTCCGCGCCGCCCTGACCGTTGACGGGAACGGGGAAGAGGTTCCGGGAGCGCTCGCGGCGCTGGCCGACGACCCCGCGCTGCGGGTCGAGCCCGAGAACACCGTCTACGTCAGCCTGTTCCGTCCCGGCGAGACCAAGCGCCTGCGCGGCGAGGACGCCGAGGGCACGCTCGGCCAGCGGGTCGCTCGCGCCACGCTGCGAGCCCTGGAGGGGACCCACGATCGCGCCGAGTGGGTCGCCGCCGCCGGCGAGATCCGCACCGTGATCGACGTGGCGGGCCCCTCGTTCGCGGTCCCGGGCCGCGAGCTGCGGTCCCAGTGGTACTTCTTCGAGCCCGGCGTCGACGGCGTGATGGTGGTCAACGGCGGCCGCGAGGGGGTCGTCCTGCCGGGCGAGGTCGTGACCCAGGGGCTGGTCTCGCCCCGGGTGCGCAAGCGCGACGACAAGCTGGAGCGGATCCTCCCCGAGGCCTGCCGCCGCGCGGGGATCTCCCACAAGGCCTGGGAGTCTCCGTCCACCGACCTGCGCCGCTTCCGCACCACCAGCTGGGGCGAGGTCGTTCCCGGCCAGCCGTACGCCGATCTCTACCGCGGCAACGTGCTGATCGGCGACCAGGACAGCCAGGCGATCCTCGACTACATCCAGCTCGGTGGCCGGTGGCTGCTCAACACGGTCAAGGAGGACGGCTCCTTCGACTACCAGTACTACCCCAACACCGACGAGGGCTCGAAGGACTACTCGGTGGTGCGCCACGCCGGGTCGGTCTACGGCCTGTTCGAGATGGCCGCGGTGGCCCGCGTCGAGCCCCAGCTCGAGCCCGACCTGGCCGGCTACCTGGACGCCGGCGCCCGCTCCGTGGGCTGGGTCTACGACGCGCTGGGCAAGCCCCCCGAGGACGAGGTCGGCGACCGGTACTGCCTGATGGAGGGCAACCAGTGCCAGTCCGGCTCGGCGGCGCTGAGCCTGATGACCTACATGTCGCGCCCGCCCCGGGAGCACATCGCCGATCCCGCGCAGCGGGCGATGATCTACAAGGACGACGACCAGGCCAAGATGGACGGCCTGGCCCTGACGATGACCGACATGATCGACGACAACGGCAAGGTCTTCCGCAACTACCGCGAGGCGATGACCCGCGACGAGGTCGACAGGGAGCCGCTGTACTACCCCGGCGAGGTGATGCTGGCGCTGACGCGCTACTACGTGATCACCGAGGACGAGCGCTGGCTCGAGGCCGCCGAGAAGATCGCCGGCAACCAGCTCGCGATCTACAAGAAGGACCGCTGGTCCAACCCCGATCACTGGGTGATGCAGGCGCTGTACCTGCTGTTCCACGTCACCGGCAACGCGCGGTACGGCGAGGTCGCCCTCGAGATGGGCACCCACCACGCCTCCGAGCAGTTCGGCGGGCCGCACATCCCGCCGTTCCCCGACTACCACGGGGCCTACCGCAGGACCAAGGACGTCCCGCGCACGACGCGCGCTGGATCGCGCACCGAGGCGATGATGGGCGTGGTCCACACCGCCTGGGAGATGGGCGTCGACGCCCGCCGCTACGAGGACGCCGTGCTGGCCGCCACGCGCCACATGAGCGAGCAGATGTTCCGCCCCGAGACCAGCTACTGGATGGCCGATCCGGACCGCGCGATGGGGGCGTTGCGGATGGGGATCGTCGACAACCACTGCCGCATCGACAACAACCAGCATGCGCTGGTCGGGATGATCGGCGCGCTGGAGGTGGCGCGCAAGCGCGAGGCAGCGAAGGCCGCCACCGGGACGCCGTCCGCTTCCGGCGGAGACGCGTCGGCGCCCTGATCGCGCCCGGGCTTGCTCTCCGCCGCGAAGGTACTACGTTGGGGCTTACTGCGCCGTCCACCGGCCGGACGGGCGTGGACCCCAGGGAGCCTGCGCCGTGAGCGAAGACGAACTGCCCCGTCCGAACCACCCTGCCGCCGGGATCGACGCCGAGTACCTCGACGAGCTGTACCGGCGCTGGCAGGCCGATCCGAGCTCCGTGGGTGCCAGCTGGGACTGGTTCTTCCTGGGCTTCGACCTCGCCGCCTGCCCCCGCAGCTGCGTCGCCGTCGACAGCGCCCGCGACCAGAGCCAGGTCGCCAGCCTGATCTACGCCTACCGCGACGAGGGTCACCGCATCGCCCGCACGAACCCGCTCGAAGAGCCGCCGGAGGACTACCCACGGCTGTCGCTCGAGCAGTTCGGCTTCGACACCGAGGATCTCGACCGGGTGTTCGACACCGGGCACCTCGGTGGCCCGTCGCGCGCCACGCTCGGCGAGATCCTCGAGATCCTCCGGGACACCTACTGCCGCTCGATCGGGGTCGAGTACCTGCACATCCAGGATGTCGAGGTCCGCCGCTGGCTGCAGAGCAAGATGGAGCCCGCGCGCAACCGCCTGACATTCGACGCCGGCAAGAAGCGGGAGATCCTCAGCCAGCTGGTCGACGCCGAGCTGTTCGAGACCTTCCTGCAGTCGCGGTTCCTCGGCCAGAAGCGGTTCTCGCTGGAGGGAGCCGAGAGCTTCATCCCCGGCCTCCACGCCATCGTCGAGCTCGCGCCGGCGGTGGGCGTCGCCGAGATCGTGATGGGCATGGCCCACCGTGGCCGGCTCAACGTGCTGGCCAACATCCTCGACAAGAGCTACGAGGAGATCTTCAGCGAGTTCGAGGACATCGAGCTCGGCGAGGCCCCCGGCGGCGGCAAGGACGTCAAGTACCACAAGGGCTACAGCGCCGACCACACCAACAAGTGGGGCCAGGACGTCCACGTCAGCCTGACCACCAATCCCAGCCACCTCGAGGCGGTCGATCCGGTGGTCGAGGGGCGGACCCGTGCGCGCCAGCGGCGCCTCGACGACCGCCGGCACCGCTCCCGTGTGCTGCCCCTGCTGGTCCACGGCGACGCCGCGTTCGCCGGCCAGGGGCTGGTCGCCGAGACGCTCAACCTCTCGCAGCTCGGGGGCTACCGCACCGGGGGCACGGTGCACCTGATCATCAACAACCAGATCGGCTTCACCACGCTGCCCAGCGAGGGCCGCTCGACGGCCTACGCCACCGACCTGGCCAAGGGCATCGAGGCACCGATCCTCCACGTCAACGGCGACGACCCCGAGGCAGTGGTCTACGCCTGCGAGCTGGCCCTGGTGTTCCGCCAGGAGTTCCACCGCGACGTGGTCGTCGACCTGATCTGCTACCGCCGCCACGGCCACAACGAGGCCGACGACCCGGCGTTCACCCAACCGGTGATGTACGCCAAGATCGAGAAGCACGCCTCGGTGCTGGAGCAGTACACCCGCCGGCTGATCGACGATGGCGTGCTCGACGCCCCCGGCGCGAAGACGCTCGAGGCCGAGTTCAAGGCCCGGCTGGAAGAGGCGCTGGCCCGCGTCAAGCGCGCCGCCGAGGACGCCATCGAGGTCCAGCTGCCCGAGGTCGACCCGCGCTGGGTCGGGCTGCTCGAGCCCTACGACGACCGCGTGGTCGAGACCGGCGTCGACCGCGAGCTGTTGCTCCGCGGGGCGCGCGCGATCACACGGGTCCCCGACGGGTTCGCGATCCACCGCCGGCTGGGCAAGCTGGTCGAGCGGCAGTGGGAGACGGTCCGCGAGCAGGGCACCGTCGACTGGGGGCTGGCCGAGGCGCTGTCGTTCGCCTCGCTGCTCCACGAGGGCACCCCGGTCCGGCTCTCGGGCCAGGACAGCCAGCGCGGCACGTTCTCGCACCGCCACGCGGTATGGACCGACACCAGGACCCAGCAGCGCTACATCCCGCTGAACCACCTCCGCGAGGGCCAGGCGCGGTTCTGCGTGTACAACAGCATGCTCAGCGAGGCCGCCGTGCTCGGCTTCGACTACGGCTACTCGCTGGACGAGCCCGGGATGCTGATCCTGTGGGAGGCCCAGTTCGGCGACTTCGCCAACGGGGCGCAGGTGATCATCGACCAGTTCGTGACCTCGGCGATGGCCAAGTGGGGCCGGGCCAGCGGCCTGGTGATGCTGCTGCCCCACGGCAACGAGGGCCAGGGCCCGGAGCACAGCAACGCGTACCTCGAGCGCTACCTCGCGGCGGGCGCCGAGGACAACATCCAGGTCTGCAACCTGACCACTCCGGCCCAGTACTTCCACGTGCTGCGGCGCCAGATGCACCGCCCGTTCCGGCGGCCTCTGATCATCATGTCGCCCAAGAGCCTGCTGCGGCACCCGCGCTGTGTCTCCACGGTCGACGACTTGGCCGAGGGACACTTCCAGGAGGTGCTCGACGACCCCGACGCGCCCGCTGCGCCCCGCCGGCTGGCGCTGTGCAGCGGCAAGGTCTACTACGACCTGCTCGCCGCGCGGGACGAGGGCGCGGGTCCGGACGTCGCGCTGGTCCGCGTCGAGCAGCTCTACCCGCTTCCCGGGCGGTCCTTGCGGGCGCTCACCGAGCGCTACGCGGGGGTCGGGGACGTCGCCTGGGTCCAGGAGGAGACGCGCAACCGCGGGGCCTGGAGCCACCTGGCGCCGCAGCTCCGCGAGGCGTTCCCCGACGTACCGCTGCGCTACGTCGGGCGCCCGGCGGCGGCCAGCCCGGCGACCGGCTCGATGCGGGTCCACCGGCAGGAACAACAGCAGCTCGTGCACGAGGCACTGAGCGGGGAGAGCGATCGATGAGCGCTGTCGAGATCAAGGTCCCCGAGGTCGGCGAGTCGATCACCGAGGGGACCCTCGTGGAGTGGCTGGCCGAGGACGGGGCGCTGGTGGAGGTCGACGATGGCCTGTTCGAGCTCGAGACCGACAAGATCACGCTGACCGTCACGGCCGAGGCGGCGGGCCGGCTGTCGATCGGAGTGGAGGAGGGTGCCACGGTCCAGATCGGGCAGGTGGTCGGCACGCTGCAGCCCGCCGACGGCGAGCAGGCCGCCGCTGCCGCGCCCGCCGAGACCCCGGCCGCGCCGGCCAGGGAGGAGGGGCCCGCGCCCCACCCGCCCGCCGGCGTGCCGCAGGCCGCGGCCAAGATCGACGGAGCGCAGCTGGACGAGCTGTCCCCGGCGGTGCGCCGGCTGGTGGTCGAGCACGGCCTCGATCCGGCCGCCATCGAGGGCACCGGCAAGGGCGGACGGCTGACCAAGCAGGATGTCCTCGCCGCGGCGCAGGCCGAGGTCGGCGGGCTGGTCGACGACGTACCTGCGCCGACCCTGACCGGGGTGCCCCAGGCGGCTCCGGCGGCGGCTGCGCCCGCGGCTGCGCCCGCCCCACCGCCGTCCCCCGAGCCGCAGCCCGCGCGCCGGGAGGCGCCTGCGCCCCCACCGGCCGATCCCGGCGCGCGCCAGATCCGCACCAGGATGTCGTCGCTGCGCCAGCGGATCGCCGAGCGGCTGCTCGCCTCGCAGCAGCAGACCGCGACGCTGACCACGTTCAACGAGGTCGACCTGGGCAACATGATGGCGCTGCGCAAGCGCCACAAGGAGGCCTTCGAGGCCCGGCACGGCATCAAGCTCGGGGTGATGAGCTTCTTCGTCAAGGCGGCGGTGGACGCGCTCAAGACCGTACCCGAGGTCAACGCCAGCATCGACGGCGACGAGATCGTGCGCAACCAGTTCTACGACATCAGCGTCGCCGTGAGCACCGACCGCGGCCTGCTGGTCCCGGTGATCCGCGACGCCGATCGGAAGAGCTTCGCCCAGATCGAGCGGGACATCGCCGACCTGGCCCGCCGCGCCCAGCAGCGCAAGCTGGAGCTGCACGAGCTGCAGGGTGGGGTGTTCACCGTCTCCAACGGCGGCGTCTTCGGGTCGCTGCTCAGCACGCCGATCCTCAACCCGCCGCAGAGCGCGATCCTCGGCATGCACGGCTTCAAGCAGCGTCCGGTCGTGATCGGCGATCAGATCGTGATCCGGCCGATGATGTACCTCGCCCTGTCCTACGATCATCGCCTGATCGACGGCCGTGAGGCGGTGACCTTCCTGCGGCGCATCGTGGACTGCATCGAGGAGCCCGAGCGGCTGATCCTGGAGGTGTGAGATGGACGCGTACGACGTGGCGGTGATCGGCTCGGGACCCGGGGGCTACGTCTGTGCGATCCGCGCGGCGCAGCTCGGCCTGAGGACCGCGATCGTGGAGAAGGACACCACGCTCGGCGGCACCTGCCTCAACGTCGGCTGCATCCCGTCCAAGGCGATGCTGGAGTCCAGCGAGCTGTTCCATGTGACACGGACCCGAACCGAGGAGTTCGGGTTCTCGGTGGACGGCGTGACCCTCGATCTGCCCGCGATGCTGGCGCGCAAGGACCGGATCGTCGGCGAGCTGACCGCGGGCGTCGCGGGTCTGATGAAGAAGAACGAGATCACCGTGCTGCAGGGTACCGGGCGGCTGGTCGCCGCGGACCGGATCGCCGTCGCAGGGGAGGGCGGCGAGCAGCAGATCCAGGCCGACAACATCGTGCTGGCCACGGGTAGCGTCCCCATCGAGCTGCCGTTCCTGCCTTTCGACGGCGTGCGGGTGATCGACTCCACCGGAGCGCTGGCGCTTGCCGAGGTCCCCGGGCGACTGGCCGTGATCGGCGCCGGCGCGGTGGGGCTCGAGCTCGGCAGCGTGTGGGCCCGGCTCGGCGCCGAGGTCACCGTCGTCGAGATGCTCAAGCAGATCGCCCCGTTCGCCGACCAGCAGGTGGCCAAGACCCTGGAACGCTCGCTCAAGAGCCAGGGGCTGACGTTCAAGCTCAAGACCACCGTGAAGTCCGCCGAGGTGGGCGACGACGGCGTGGCCCTGCAGCTCGAGGGAAAGGCGGACGAGCAGCTGGTCGCCGACGTGGTGCTCGTCGCGGTGGGCCGCAGGCCGTACACCGCGGGGCTCGGCCTCGAGGATGCCGGCGTGTCGCTCACCGAGCGCGGCCGCGTCGCGGTGGACGAGCGGCTCCACACCGGGGTCGGCGGGATCTGGGCGATCGGCGACGTGATCGACGGCCCGATGCTGGCCCACAAGGCAGAGGAGGAGGGCGTCGCCGTCGCCGAGCGGATCGCCGGCAAGGCGGGCCACGTCTCCTACGACGCGATCCCCAGCGTGGTCTACACCGACCCCGAGCTGGCATCGGTCGGGCTGACCCAGGCGCAGTGCAAGGAGCGGGGGATCGACGTCAACGTCGGCACCTTCCCGTTCCGCGCCAACGGCCGGGCCAAGGCGCTCGGCGGCGAGGAGGGCCTGGTCAAGATCCTCGCCGACGCCACCACCGACCGGATCCTCGGCGCCCACATCGTCGGCCCACGGGCCTCGGAGATGATCGCAGAGCTGGTCGTCGCCCTGGAGTTCCGCGGCAGCGCCGAGGACGTCGCCCGCACCGTCCACGCCCACCCGACCCTGTCCGAGATCGTCAAGGAGGCCGCGCTGGCCGTCGGCGGCGCCGCGATCCACGCGTGACCGCGGGCGAGGGGGAGGGGTGTCGCAGCACTACCGGTACCTGATCGTCGGCGGCGGGATGGCCGGAGACGCCGCCGTCCGTGGGATCCGCGAGGTGGACCCCGACGGCACGATCGGAGTGGTCGGCGCCGAGCCCGACCCGCCCTACAACCGTCCTCCGCTGAGCAAGGGCCTGTGGCGCCCACGCGGCAAGCTGCGGCGCATCTGGCGCCACACCGAGCAGTGGGGCGTGTCGCTGCACCTCGGCCGCACCGTCACCGCGCTGCGCCCAGACCGCCACTGGGTCCTCGATCACCGCGGGGACGAGTACAGCTACGAGCGCCTGCTGCTGGCCACCGGAGGTCGGCCGCGAGCGCTGCCGTTCCCGACGGCCGACGGCGTACGGCGCCTGCACACCGTCGCCGACTACCACGCCCTGCGCGAGGCCGCCACGCCCGGCCGCCGCATCGCCATCCTCGGCGGGGGCTTCCTCGGGACGGAGCTCGCCGCCGCGCTCAGCGGTGTCGGGGTCGAGGTCTCGCTGCTGTTCCCCGAGCCCGTGATCGGCGGCCACCGCTTCCCCGCCGGCCTCGCCCGCGCGCTGGCCACCCAGCTCGTGCACCACGGCGTCACCGTGCGACCCGGCGCCGCGGTGGAGCGCATCACGCGGGTCGGGGACCAGCTGGCCCTGCGCTATCGCGATCCAGCCGGCCGCACCGAGATCGACGTCTACGCCGACGAGGTCGTCGCCGCCGTCGGCGCTCGCCCGGCAGACGAGCTTGCCCGCGACGCGGGCCTCGCCGCCGCCGACGGCGTCCTGGTCGACGAGTGCTTCCGCGCCGGGGCCCCCGACGTGTTCGCCGCCGGGGACGTCGCCCGCTACCCTTGCCCCGTGCTCGGACGTCGCCGCGTCGAGCACGAGGACCACGCCAACGCCTCGGGCTTCGCCGCGGGCCGCGCGATGGCCGGCGCGCCCGAGCCGTACGACCACCTGCCGTTCCTCTACTCGGCGTTCTTCGACCAGGCCTACGAGGCTGTCGGCGAGCTCGACAGCACCCTCGATGCCGTCGAGGACTGGCTGGAGCCGTACCGCCGGGGTGCCGTGTACTACCTGCGCGAGGGCCGGGTCTACGGGGTCCTGTTGTGGGGCCTCGAGGGGCAGCTCGACGCGGCCCGGTCGTTGATCCGGGCGCCAGGGACGTTCACCAGGGATGACCTGGTCGGACGAATCCAGGAGTCGAGGTGACCGGACACGAGCCCAACTCCGGAGCGTGTCGATTGAGCAACGGGAGCCGTTGCTGCAAAAAAGTACGTATCAAGAAAGTACGTGACAAGGACAGAGCATCCCTCGGCATCGACTCTGGCCTGCAAGCCATGCGGCGACGTCGAGGAAGAAGGTCCCGAACTCGCTCCAGTGGTCGTCGCCATCCGTGATGCAGCCGCCGTAGAACGGCAGGGACTGCACCGTGAAGTCCCCGGTCTGCACGAGTCCGACGCAGAACGACGAGTACTTCCACGCCCAATCGGACTCCACGACCGGGTTGGAAGGCCTGGGGTAGACGTCGCAGACGTCCACGACCCGGTCGGCTCCGCCCACGGACGGATGGGTGCTGGCATCGAACGGGACGTGCTTGCGGCCGTGTCCATCGAATACATCAGCGCGATCGATCAGGCAATCCAGATCGTCCTGCTGCAACCAGGTATTGGGGGGCCGGGAAGAATGCAGGCGATGGTGCTCGTCAGGGAACCAAACACGTTATGTTCAGCTGCGGAGCGCCAACGGCACCCAGCGCGGAACCTCCAGCCTTCATGGTCGAAGGTATCCCTCTCGGACGACTCTTGCGTTGCATGCCCAGTGACTCCACCTCGGCTTTCCAGTTGCAGTCGATCT
>CAZOYV010000265.1:0-11876 GCA_964584075.1 uncultured Rickettsiales bacterium
GGGGCCGCCGGTTGGGGGCGGGTCGTTGCGGAGGCAACGGGACGACCATGCCTCCGAGTACCCTTGCCATGTCGCCGGGCACGCCGGATGCTGGGCTGGAGTTGGAGGGATGATGCGCACGCTGAGGCTGCTGCTTCCCTGGGTGCTCCTGCTCGGTTGCGTCGAGTACGTCGACCAGATGGGGGACGACCTCCCGGACGACTCGGACGACGACGACTCGGACGACGACGACGCGGACGACGACGTCTCGGACGACGACGTCTCGGACGACGACCTCTCGGATGACGACACGAGCATCCCCGCGGGGGAGCTGTCGGTCGCCGAAGCCCACGCTGCCGTGCTCGGCGCGGTGGCGGACGCCGGGATCGGTACCCGGATGGACGCGGGCGATCTCGACGGCGACGGGGTCGACGACCTCGTCGTCCAGGCCGGCACGAGCGACGACCGGACGATCTACGGGTTCCACGGGCCGCTGGCCGGCGTGGTGGGCGCCGAGCAGGCGGGGCTGGTCGTCACCGGCGGCCTCGCCTACCCGGAGCCGTGGCTCTCGGGCGTCGCCGACCTGGATCGCGACGGGACCGACGACCTCCTCGTCGGCGTCTGGGACGGCGGCCCGCCGGTCTCGAGCTTCGCCCTCCTCGGGCCGCTGGCCGGGGCGCTGACCCCGGCGGATGCCCAGCTGTGGTTCCGCCTCGACGAGCCGGGATGCACGCTGATGTCGGTGGAGTCGATGCCGGCCGGCGACCTCGACGGCGACGGCGCCGGGGACGTCGCCGTGGCGGTGTGGGGATTCTGTGGCGACGACTCCAGCGACGTGACCAGCTCGGTGTTCCTGTTCCTGGACCCGCTGCTGCCGGGGGAGGTGGACCTGCTCGACGCGGATGTGCGCCTGCGCTGGGACGGCGCCGAGGAGGTCGGGCTGCAGCCTCGGCGGGTCGGAGACGTCACCGGCGACGGCCGCGACGACCTGATGGTGCTGCGCGAGGACTTCCCCTACGGCGGGTCGGGCCACCTGTTCGCGGGACCGCTGCCCGTGGCGGCCTCGCTGGACGACGCGTTCGCGGTCTTCGACCACACCCTGGCGACCGGCGGCGGGGCACGGCCCGGCGACGTGGCCGGCGACGGCCGCGATGACCTGGTCTCCCATACGAGTGGGGCCGACGAACAGGGCGGGGTGCTGCTCTACCTCGACGTCGACGCGGGCAGCCACGGAGAGCTGGACGCCGACGGCGAGATCGAGGGGACGAGTCCCAGCGATCACCTCGGAGCGGGCCTGTCCCTCGGCGGGGACCTGGACGGGGACGGGCGCCACGACCTCGTCGCCGGCGCCCCCGGCGCCGACGGCGCGGCCCACGAGGCCGGCGTCACGTACCTGTTCCCGACCCTCGCTGCGGGCGACCACGCCGCCGACGAGGCGGTGCTGCGGGTCCTCGGCGTCCAGGAGTGGGAGCAATCCGGGAGCGCCCTGATCGCCGGCCCCGACCTGGACGGCGACGGCCTCGACGACCTGCTGATCGGCGCACCCGGGTACGACCGCGACGGGGTCACCGATGCCGGCGCGGTCTACGTGATCTCCGGCGCCCAGCTCGCCGCCGCGCTGGCCCGCTGACCACCCGTGTCACGTCACCAGGTGCTCGCGCATCGGGGCGAAGCACCACACCGGGTCGGGCTCGAGGACCAGGCCGCCCGCGCCGCGGATCCCCGGGAAGTGGACGATGCGGAAGTCGCCGAGGGCGTCGACCCGCGCCGGCTGGCCGTCGGCGAGCGAGACCAGCAGGTGGGAGCCGGCCTCGCGGAGGATCGAGCGCACGGCGCCCTCGTGGTCCTCGTCGCCGATCTCGGCCTCGAGCGTCAGGTGCCGCACGGCCGGGTCGACCACGGCGTCGTCGGCGTCCTCGAGGATCTCGAGCAGGTCGGCGAGCACGTCGACCAGCGTGTCGTCCAGCGACACCGCGGCGGAGGCCTCCAGCATCAGCAGCGGGGCCAGCGCCAGCGGCAGCCCGGCCTTCTCGCGGACCACCAGGTGGGCCCAGTGCTGCGGGTCGAGCAGCAGGTCGACGCCGACCTCGCCGGCGGGGGTGCGCTGGTCGAGGATCTCGCCCAGCGGGGTCCGCCACGGGGCGGTCGTCTCGGCGCCGTCGGCGGCGGCGACCTGGGGGCCGGCGCCCCACGGCAGCGCGAGGCGCAGCACGTCACCGGAGCAGTAGGTCTCGACGGACAGCGTCCGGGCGGCGCGGTCGAAGTGCAGGCGGGTCAGCGGGATGTCGCTGGCCCGCGACCGGGCCATCAGGTCGTCGGGGGGCGACGCCAGCGGCACGAACGGGCAGCGCATCAGCAGCGCCTCGGCGCGGCCGCCGATCTCGCGGGCCAGCCGCGGCAGGTCGGCGATGCCGTCCATCGCGCCGGCGGCGTCGAACGTGTCGTGGGCCACCACCAGCGTGCCGTCCAGGTTGGCCAGATCGGCGAACGCCGTCGTCAGCGGCAGGTGCAGGTCGGGGTCGGGCTCGACGATCCCGACGCGGGCGGCGCCGAGCTCGCGGGCCGCGCCGGCGGGGCCCGCGACCCGGCGGTCGGCGGTGTCGTACAGCAGCACCGAGCCGAGCCCCGGCCAGCGCAGCAGGTCGCCGTGCTCGAGGCCGAGCGCCACCGACTCCTTGGTGTGCTCGGCGGCCCGCTGGGCCAGCTCCAGGCCCTCGGCGGCCTTCATGAACAGGTCCAGCACTCGAACGCGGGAAACCAGCATGGGCCCTCCGTGGGATTGCGGCCCCCGGTTCTACCCGAAACGCGGGGTGCCGGCCACGCGGCGCGCGGGTACCATGGTCCGGTGGACCGGGAGGTGACCGTGCGCGACGACACTCTACGAATCCTGTGCGGGGCGGCGCTAGCCGCGACCCTGGTGGCGACCCCGGCGGCGGCGGCGCCGGCGCTCGCCGGCTCGACGCTGCAGCGCATCGAGGCGGCCCACGCCGCCGGCCTGATCGACGCCGAGCAGCGCGTCCTGTACCGGCTGTACCGCGTGGTCGACCGCGAACGCCTGCCGCCCGCGCTGGTCGCCCCTGCCGACGAGGAGCGCCCGCTGCGCTGCGGCACCCCGCTGGTGCGCGAGGCGATCGCCGCCCGCGCGTGGCTCTCGCCCGCCGGCGCCGCCGCCGTCGAGGCCGCGCTGCCGGCCCCGCTGCCGGCCCGATCCGAGCAGTACACGTCGACCAACTTCGCGCTGATCGTCGGCGAGGACGGCGGCGTCGAGCAGGGCACGATCGACGCCTGGCTGGACACCCTCGAGGAGGTCTGGAGCGCCGAGGTCGACACGCACGGCTTCGCCGCGCCGCCGTGCACCGACCAGCACTACTTCGACGTCTACCTGGGCAACACCGGTGGCGACGTGCCCACCATCGAGAACGACGTGTACGGCTACGTGACCCACTACGGCAACGACTGCCCCTACATGGTCGTGCACGACACCTACCCCGGCGGCTGGGGCGCCGCCCAGGTCACCGCCGCCCACGAGTTCCAGCACGGCATCCAGTCCGGCTACGACTGGTGGGAGGGCGACTGGTGGATGGAGGCCACCGCGGTGTGGGCCGAGGAGCTGGTCTACCCCGACGTGGACGACTACCTGCAGTACCTCAACGGCGGCGGCTGGATGGACTACCCCGAGTACTCGCTGTACTACGAGGACGGCTGGCACGAGTACGGCAACGTGGCGTGGATCCTGTACCTCGACGAGTACGAGGGCGGCCCCGTCGCGATCCGCGACATGTGGGAGCGCTGCGCCCAGGTGGACGCCGACGTGGCGATGGACGACATCCTCCAGGACGGCGGCAGCTCGCTGCCCGACGCGTTCGTCGACTTCACCGCGCACCTCACCGGCCACTTCTTCGAGGACGGCGATCTGTGGAGCCCGATCTGGGTCACCCGCAGCCACGCCAGCTACCCGGTGGACGGCGCCATCGCCCAGTACCTGCCCCAGCGGCTGGGCTCCAACTACGTCGAGTTCCTGCCCGACGGCGGCGGCGCCACCACGCTGGAGGTGACCTTCGAGGGCGACGACGGGACCGTCGACTTCGGGATGGCGCTGGTGGCGTTCCAGGGCGGCTCGGCGGACTACGACGCGGTGATCGGGGGCGGGCCGCTGACGCTGACGGTGGCGGACTTCGGCGGCGACGTGGACAAGGTCGTGATGGCGGTCTCGGCGCTGTCCGAGGAGGCCGCGGGGCCCGGCTCCGCCGGCGAGCCCTACAGCTACCAGGCGACCCTGGGTGGCGCCTCCGGGGACGACGACGCCGGCGACGACGACGGGGGCGCCGGCGACGGCCAGGGCTACGGCTGCGGGTGCCGGGTGGACGGCACCCCGGCGGCGCGCCCGCTGGCGGTGATGCTACTGCTCGGGGCGATCGCGCTGCGCCGCGCGACCCGCTGAAGCGCCGCTACCGCAGCGCCGCCTCGTGGTTGTACAGCTGGGACGGGGTCAGCCCGCTCGCCGGCAGCGCCGTCGGCGCCGCGGCGGCACGGCCCTGATCGACCGTGAAGCTGCCCGTCGTCACCTCCTCGGTCCCGCCGTCGAGATCGGTGGGGATCACGATCCGGAAGCGGAACGAGCCCGACAGGTCGGTCACGGCGGTGGGCACGCGGTGGGTCATCGGGAAGTGGAACTGCCAGTAGAACGTGCGGATCGCCGGCATCTGCTCGGCGTAGGCCGGGTCGGTGGTCAGGTCGGTCCAGAACTCGTAGCCGTCGCTGTCCACCGGGGAGCCGTCGGCGTGGGTCACCGGGGCGAACCCGCTGCCCGTGTCCTGCTCCAGCGTCGCCACCGGGCGCCCCAGCCAGGGGTCGGTGCCCTGGACGGTGAACGTGACGATGTCGGTGGGGGCGACGGTGGCGGGTACGTCGGCGGAGATGGTACCCACGCCGAGGGCCCCCTCGGGCTGGTAGGGCTCGTACTCGTAGCCGGTCCAGGCGGGCAGCGGGTCCGGCTCGCCGAACGACGGCGAGTAGTCCGGATCGTACCAGGCGTGGTAGACCTCCACGAGCCGGTCCGCGAGGTAGTCGCCCTGCTTGGGGCCCCACAGGGTGCCGCCGGTCTCGTAGCCCCCCTGCCACCAGTCCTCGTAGGTCAGGCTGTAGCCCAGCGTGTCCTGCGCGTAGCCGAGGAACATCACGTCGTCCGCGCCGCTGATCGCCTGGACCTCGGCCATCACGATGTCGGCCAGCGAGGTGGTCCACTCGCCGTTGCCGGTGACGAAGTGCAGGTCCCCCACGCGTCCGACCGAGAACAGCGTCACGTCGAACGCCGGATCGTCCTCGGGGAACGGCACGCACATGTCGTCCATCTCGTAGCCCAGCTCGTCCATCGGCGTGTCGTCCTCGCAGTTGCCGTCGACGCCCTGGGCGCAGTAGATGCAGCCGTTCTCGCAGTTCTCGAACTCGTCGTCGTCGTAGTCCAGCAGCGCGTGGTCGATGGGCACGTAGGTGGACACCATCGAGATGTCGGGCTCGTCGGTGAAGTCGATCGTGTCCAGCTCGGGGATCACCGCGTCGGCGATCGCCTCGCCGAGGGCCTCCATCCGATCGTAGTCGGCCGGCTGGGGTGCGCCGCTGGCCCCGGGGTCGATCTCCGGGCTGCCCGGGGACATGTCCCCGCCCCACGAGTTGAAGAATAGCACGTTGACGGGGTGGTCGAAGCGCTCGGCGACCTTCCACTGCACCACGCTGCCCATGTCGCCGGAGAGGGTCAGGGTGTCGGCCCCGAGGATCGTCCCGTGGTAGCCGTAGCTCATGATCAGCGCGTCGATCTGGCCGTCGCGCTGCACGGCGATGGTGGGCAGGCTGGGGTTCTCCTGCAGCAGCGGCAGCGCGTCGTTGTCGCAGCGGCGGTCGTTGTGGGCCTCCGACGTCGACGCCATCACGTAGCCCACCTCGGCGGGGGCGAGGTCGGCCAGCGCCAGCTCCACGGCGTCGGCGGCGGCGTGCTGCAGCCGCACCAGCATCTCGGGCATGAAGCTGTCGAAGCCCAGCTCGAAGGGGCCGGACTTGTCCACGAAGCGGCCTGGGCCACCGTGGGTGTGGTTGCCGCCCAGGATCAGCGCGTCGTCCAGGTCGCGGCCCAGCCGGTTCTCCAGCTCCACGAGGATCCCGCTGCGCGCCTGGGCCCCCATGTAGAGCAGGTCGCCGATGAGGAACACCGCCTCGTAGTGTTCGCCCCGCGACAGCGCCACGGCGCGGATCGTCAGCGCGCCGTGCTGGCGGGTGGTCCCGGGGATCTTGTCGGCGAACGGGGTCTTGGAGGGATCGGAGCCGATCTGCCCGAAGCCGATCGTGGGGCTGCCCAGCGGCGCCGGGATCTCCACGGTGGCGGTGCCGGCCATGAACTCGCCGGGGGGCGGCAGCTCCTCGCCGGTGGTGTCGTCGTCGTCGTCGTCTCCGGGGCAGGCCGGGGCGAGCAGCAGGGCGCCCAGCAGCGGGGCGAGCATCCAGGGATGGCGCATGGAGCCTCCTCGCTGCCGAAAATAGCAGATCGCGAGGGACCTACGGGAGGGCGAACCCCAGCGTGTGCGGCGCGATCAGCCACAGCACGGCCACCAGCACCACCGCCGAGACCAGGTTGAGCACCACCCCCGCGGAGATCATCTGGCCCATCCGGACCTGGCCCGAGCCGAAGATGATCGCGTTCGGCGGGGTCGCCACCGGCAGCATGAACGCACAGCTGGCGGCCAGGGTGACCGGCAGCATCAACAGCAGCGGGTGGACCCCCAGCGGCAGCGCCGCCGCCGCGGCGATGGGCACCAGCACCGTGGTCGTCGCCGTGTTGGACGTGATCTCGGTCAGGTGCGTCACGCCCAGCACGATCACCAGCAGCAGCAGCGGCAGCGGCAGCGCGCCGAGCTGCTCCAGGTGGCTGCCGGTGAACGCCGACAGACCGCTCTCCTTGAACGCGTGGGCGATCGCGAAGCCGCCGCCGAACAGCAGCAGGATGCCCCACGGCACGCGGGTGGCGTCCTTCCAGCGCAGCAGCGCGCGGGCGTCGCCGCGCTGCGACGGGATCACGAACAGCAGCGCCGCCAGGGCCACCGCCACGGTGCCGTCGGTGACCATCTCCGCCCCCGGCCCCAGCAGCCGCGACCAGCCGGGCAGCAGCAGCCCGCCCAGCTCGAGATCGCGGCGCCCGATCCACAGCAGCGCCGCGGCGCAGAACACCGCCAGCACCAGCCACTGGTCGCGGGTCATCGGGCCGTCGGGCCGCGGCAGCGCCGCCGCCCCCTGGCGCCGCCCTTCCTCGCTGCGCCGCGCCGGGAACAGCACCATCGTCAGCAGCACCCAGGCCAGCGGCAGCATCACCGCCGTGACCGGCAGGAAGGTCCACATCCACTGGGAGAACGTGGGCACCTCGAGCTCGGGGTGGAGCTTCTCGTACAGCCCCAGGAACACCACGTTGGGCGGCGTCCCGACCGGGGTCGCGACCCCGCCGATGCTGCACGCGTAGGCGATCCCGAGCAGCAGCGCGACCGCCATGTTGCGGCGGTCCCGCTCGCCGGCCAGCAGCGGCTCCAGCCCGCGGATCACCGCCAGCGCGATGGGCAGCATCATCAGCGCCGTGGCGGTGTTGCTGATCCACATCGACAGCAGCGCCGCGGCGACCATGAAGCCCAGCACCGCCATCTTCGGCCCGGTCCCGACCACCGCGATCACCGCCAGCGCGATGCGCCTGTGCAGGTCGGTGACCTCGATCGCGATGGCGATCAGGAACCCCCCGAGGAACAGGAAGATCGGGTCGCCGGTGTACTGGGCGGCGACCTCCTTGCCGTTCATCGCGCCCAGCACCGGCAGCGCCACCAGCGGCACCAGCGACGTCACCGGGATCGGCAGCGCCTCGGTGATCCACCAGCACGCCACCAGCGCCGTCACCGCCGCCACCTTCTGGCCCTGCCAGCTCAGCGCCTCGGGGGTCGGCAGCAGCAGCACCAGGATCGCCAGCAGCGGGCCGAGGGCGAGCCCGATCAGTTGCGTCGTGCGCCAGCGATGGGTAGAGGGTTCCGGCATGGGTGGTCCCCGCCGAGGGGCGGTGACGGCACCCTATCACCAGGGCTGCGCCGTGACCACGCGGCGCGGCCGCGCGGACCGCGGGAGGCGATCATGACCCATCACCTGCTCGACCTCGACGACAGCCTCGTGGCGATGGTCGACATCCAGGAGAACCACTACCCGACGGTGTTCGACGGCGAGCCCACGCTGGACCGCATGGTGCGCTTCGTGCGCGCCGCGCGGACGCTCGGCGTGCCGGCGGTGTGGACCGAGCACTACCCCCGGGCGTTCGGCCCGACGCTGGCCCCGATGGCCGCGGCGCTGGACGGCCTGACCGCGATCCCCAAGACCGACTTCGGCTGCTTCGGCGAGCCCGCCTTCGCCGACGCCGTCGAGGCCAGCGGCAAGGGCACGCTGGTGCTGGTCGGCAGCGAGACCCACATCTGCATCGAGCAGACCGCGCTGATGGGGCTCGAGCGCGGGATGCACGTGGCCGTGATCGCGGACTGCGTCACCGCCCAGCACCGCCTCGACCACGACGTCGCGCTGCAGCGGATGGGCACCGCCGGCGTGACCGTGACCACCTGGATCGCGCTGGTCTACGAGTGGATGCGCCGGGCCAGGCACCCGGGCTTCAAGCAGGTCCTGCCGCTGGTCAAGGGCTGAGGAGGACGGGACTCGATCTCGATCTCGAACTCGATCTCGTAGTCGATCTCGATCTCGATCTCGAGACTAGTCCCAGGGATCGTACTCCTCGTCGTCCCCCTCGGGCTTCTCCTCGGGCTGCACGGGCTCCTCGGGCGTCGTGGCCTCCTCCTCGGTCGGCTCCTCGGGGGGCGCGGTCTCCTCCTCCTCGGTCGGCTCGGCCGCGCCGACGTCGGTGGCGTCCTCCTTGGCCTTGTCCTTCTCGGCCCTGTCCTTCTTGGCCTTGTCCTTCTCGGCCTTGTCCTTCTTGGACGGCTTCTCCTCGGGCTGCTCCTCGGCCGGCGGGGCCTCGGGCTCGCCCTCCGTCTCCTCGGACGCGCCCTCGGCGCCCTTGCCCTCGCCCCACACCGTCTGGGCCGCGTCGCTCTCCTGGCGCTCCTTGGCCTTCTCGGCGTCCTTGATCATCTTGTCGTGCTGCTTGCGCTCCTCCTCGGTGAGCTCCTCGCCGACGGGACCCGTCGGGCCGGCCTGCTCCTCGACCACCTCCTCGACCGGACCGGTGACCGGCTGTGGCGTCTCGGACAGTGCCAGGATGTGGAACTCCACGCGGCGGTTGACCGCCCGCGCCTCGTCGGTGGTCCCGGGGATCAGCGGCTTGCCCTCGCCGTAGCCCTTGGCCACCAGCCGCTCCGGCGCGATCCCGTGGCCGGTCAGCACCGCCGCCACGGAGTCGGCGCGCCGCTGGCTCAGCGCCATGTTGTTCTTCTCGCTGCCGACGTCGTCGGTGTGGGCCTGGATCTCCAGCTGCGTGATCTCGGGGTAGGCCTGCAGGATCGTCGCCACCGAGCGCAGCAGTGGCTGGGTCGCGTCGTCGACCGTGTCCTTGCCGCGCTGGAACCCCACCTGGTTCTGCAGCGCGATCAGCGTCCAGTCCTGAGTCACCCGCGCCAGCGACTCGTCGGGGCAGCCGTCCTGGTCGGACTTGCCGTTGAGCGTCTCGGCGTCGCGCGGGCAGGGGTCGAGCTGGTCGGAGAGGCCGTCGCCGTCGGTGTCGGGGTCGTCGTCGGGGCACCCGTCGTCGTCCTGGTTGGTGTTGAAGTTCTCGGCCTCGTCGGGGCACTGGTCGTCCACGTCGGCGATCCCGTCGCGGTCGTTGTCCCGCTCGGGGCAGCCGTCCTCGTCCTCGAAGCCGTCCTTGTCCTCGGCCTCCTTGCGGCACTCGTCGGCGTTGTCGGCGATGCCGTCGCCGTCGCTGTCGCGCAGCACCAGCGGCTCGTACTCGCGCTCCTTGGCGAACGTCACGCCGGCCATCACCCGCAGGTCGGGGGTGCCGTAGCCGTCGTTGACCCCGCGGCCGGCGCCGACGTCGATGCGCAGCCCGTTGCCCGGCCAGATCTTGACCCCGGCGAACCACTCCACCGGGTTGACCCCGACGCCCTGGCCCCCGGCCGACAGCGCGATCTCGCCGCCGAACTGGATCGGGTCGATCGGCCGCAGCGCCAGCCCGTAGCGCAGCACGAACTCGTGCTGCACGGTCAGGTCCACCGCGTTCATCGCCATCGCCTCGCTGCGGAACCGCGGGCCGACGTTCAGCGCGGTCTGCAGCGGGCCGACGCGCAGCTCGCCGATCACCGTCGGCTCGAGCCGGAACGACGGATCGCCGACCCCGCTGCTGGCGTGAGCCAGCGGAAACGTCATCGGCATCGCGAAGGCCAGCCCGTACTTGCGCCGCCCGGGGTTGAACAGGGTGCCCTTGGGCACGATCCGCAGGTCGCCGATCCCGCCGCCGCCCAGCTCGTCCCAGTCGAACGCGCCCTCGCCGAGGCGCGCGAAGTAGATCGGCAGCTGGACCCCCACGTCGGCCGGGCCGAACCCGAACGCGCCCTGCAGGTCCATCACCATCAGCGTCTGCACCAGGGAGTAGTCGTAGTCGTCCTGCGGGTAGACGTCGTTGGGCACGAGGTGCAGCACCACCGGGTCCTTGACGTACGAGAAGTGCATCCCGAACGAGGGCTGGAACTTGCCCAGCACCTCGGCGCTCTCCACGCCGAACAGCCCCAGCGCGTCGGCGCTGGTCCGCATCCCGTGGACCTCCACGGCGGGCTTGAGGCCCTCGCCGTCGTCCTGGGCCGCGGCGGGGGAGGGGGCCAGGCCCGTGGCGAGCAGCGCCGCGGTCAGCGCCACGCCCGCGCCGCGGGGCACCCGCACCCGCCGCCGGCGCAGCCCCATCCACAGCAGCCCGAGCAGCGCCAGCGCGGCGGCCCCGCCGGCCTCGCCGCGCCCGGCCTCGGTGCAGCCGCAGCCCCCGCCGCCGCTGACCTCGTAGTCCGGCTCGTAGCACTCGGGGTTCTCGTCCACCACGCCGTCGCAGTCGTCGTCGATCTCGTTGCAGATCTCCTCGGCGCCCGGATGGATGTCGGGGCGGCTGTCGTCGCAGTCCTGGGGCGCGCCGCCGATCCCGCACTCCTCGTAGCCGTCCTCGTCGTCGTCGCGCTCCTCGGGGCTGGGGCTGCCGTCGCAGTCGTTGTCCAGCCCGTCGCACAGCTCCGGCGCGCCGGGGTAGATCATCGGGTCGGTGTCGTCGCAGTCGTCGCTCTGGCACTCGTTGAAGCCGTCCTTGTCGTTGTCGATCTCCACGTCCGGGATCGCCCCGTCGCAGTCGTTGTCGAACCCGTCGCACAGCTCGGGGGCCTCGGGGTGGATCGCCTGGGCGCCGTCGTTGCAGTCGGGCGGGACGTCGCAGGTGGTCCAGTCGTCGTTGTCCTGGTCGGAGGCGTTGAGCGAGGCGTCGGTGTCGTCGCAGTCGCCCTCGCACTCGGCGGTACCGTCGAAGTCGTCGTCGATCTCGTCGTCGGGGACCACGTTGTCGCAGTCGTTGTCGTCCCCGTCGCACAGCTCCGGCGCCCCGGGGTAGGTGTCGGGATCGTTCTCGGCGCAGTCGGCGCAGGCGGGGCTGCCGTCCCCGTCGTTGTCGACGTCCTCGTCCTGCATCATGATCCCGTCGCAGTTGTTGTCGATCCCGTCGCAGACCTCGGGGTTGGTCGAGAAGATCGCGGGGTTGGTGTCGTCGCAGTCCCCGCCGCAGACCATCTCGCCGTCGCCGTCGTCGTCGACCTCGTCGGCGGGCACGACGCCGTCGCAGTCGTTGTCCAGCCCGACGCAGATCTCGGGGTTGCCCTCGAAGACCGCGGCCTCGGCGTCGTCGCAGTCGC
>CAZOYV010000266.1:0-11873 GCA_964584075.1 uncultured Rickettsiales bacterium
GCGGCAGCGCCGCCGCGGCGACCACCAGCGCCGCGGCCAGCGCCCCGGCCGTCGCCGCCGGGCCGAGCAGCGGGATCAGCCCCACGCCGACGACCGCCGCCCCCAGCGCCGCGCCCCAGTGGTCCGCGGCCTCGAGCAGCGCGCCGGTGCCGCCGGCGTCCTCCCCGTGGGAGGCGATCCATGCCCCCGCCACCGGGAAGACCGCCCCGAACACCGCCCCCGCCGCGAGGACGAGGCCGTAGTACGCGCCCAGCGCCACGCCGTGGGGCGCCCCGCGCAGCGCCGGCAGCGCCAGCGCCACGCCCGCCGCCAGCGCCGCCGCCAGCCCGCACGCCGCCGACACGCGCCAGCCCCCGGCCCCGCGCAGCAGCCGCGCCCCGGCCAGCCCCCCCAGCGCCAGCCCGCCGAGGAACAGCGCGTTGAGCCAGCCGACCTGCAC
Source organism: uncultured Rickettsiales bacterium (assembly GCA_964584075.1). Taxonomy (GTDB): domain Bacteria; phylum Myxococcota_A; class UBA796; order UBA9615; family CAYRNR01; genus CAZOYV01. The sequence continues at coordinate 440 of CAZOYV010000266.1, forward strand.
GAACAGGTCCCCGAAGCGGGTCTGGAACGACAGGATCAGCGTCACCTGGGTGGCCATCGCCGCCGCCCCGGCGATCCCCAGCAGCAGCGCCCCGCCGCCGCGGCCCTCGCCGCCCCGGGCGGGGAACAGCAGCCCCCCGCGGACCCACGCCAGCGCCCCGAGCAGGACGGGGACGAGGAACCACCACACCCCGGCCGCGCGGATCGCGTCCAGCCCCGCGGCGACGCGCGAGCCGGCGGTCCGCGCCAGCACGCGCAGCTGCAGGAGGTACGCGACCGGGGCGGCGTCGCGGTTGACCAGCGCCTCCCCGTCGTCCGCCAGCGCGGCCTCGTAGCGCGCGGTCACCGCCGCGACCCGCGCGGGCTCCACCACCGTCGCGAACCGCTCGGGGCGCACCCGCTGGCGGTCGGCGGGCAGCGTGCGGTACAGCCGCGCCAGCGCGCCCGGCTTGTCCTGCGGCACGGTCGGGGAGCCGGCCAGGAACCAGGTGGTCTCCCCCGGGATCAGCCGCACGTCGCCGAACACCGCGCGCAGCGTGGCCAGGGTCGAGGCGCCGTACGTGACGCTCTCGGGCCCCAGGTAGTTCGCGGTCGCGGTGATCCGCCGGGCCAGCACCCCGCCATCGGCCATCGCGGCGCGGCACTGCGCGTAGAACTCCGCGGTGGCCAGCCGGTTGGCGCTGGCGCTGGCCGGATCGGGCAGGTCGAGCACGACGAGATCGAACCCGGCGCCGGCGAGCGCCCCGAGCGCCGCCCGCGGATCGCCTGTGCGCCGCTCCACCGCGGGGTCCTCGAGCGCGGCGGCGATCGCGGCGGGCAGGTGGGGCGCCACCGCGGCCGCGGCCGGGCCGTCGGGCTGCAGCAGCACCAGCCGCCGCGGCCTGTAGTGGAGCAGCTCCGCGGCCAGCGCCTCGGAGCCCTGGCCGACCACCAGGATCCGCGCGGCGTCCGGCCGCTGGGCGATCAGCAGCGCCGCGGTCAGCCGCACCGCGTCGGCGTCGGGGTAGCTGGCCAGCACCGTGCCGTCGGACAGCACCACGAGCTGGTCGCCGCGGGTCCCGACGCCCAGGTGGCGGTGGGGCGTGTCGGCCGACAGCACCCGCTCGTAGCCCGGCAGCGCGCGCCTGAAGCGGGCGTCCTCGGCCGCGTCCTCCGCCAGGCGCCCCAGGGGCGTCGCCGCCAGCGCCAGCGCCAGCGCCGCCAGCCCGCCGAGGACGCCTGCCAGCGCCCGCTCGCCGCGGCCCCACGCAGCGGCTGCCCCCAGCCCCGCGACGAGCAGCCCCGCGGCGGCCAGGATCACCAGCGGCGGCGCCCCGGCGAAGATCAGCGCGGTGGCGCCGACCCCCCCGGCGAACGACCCCGCCGACTCCAGCACGTAGGTCCGCGTCGCGGCCCGCGGGGCCGATCGCCCGCCGGCCACCGCCGAGCACGCCGCCGGGAACGCCGCCCCGGTGACCAGCCCCACCGGGGCGTTGGCCAGCGCCGTGGTCCACGCCAGCGCCCCCAGCGGGAACAGCTCCGCCGGCGACACCCCGGCCATGCCGCGCAGCGAGCGCAGCAGCGCCACCTGCAGCGCCGCCGCGGGCAGGTACAGCGCCAGCAGCCACAGCAGCCGCCGCGCCGCGCCGCCGTCCCCCGGCGGCCAGCGCCGGTGCAGCAGCGCTCCCGCCGCGATCCAGGCGAACCACGTGGCGTAGAACAGCCCGACGGCCAGCTCGCCGCCGTTGCAGGCCACGAGGTGCTCGCGGAACAGGACCGTCTGCGCGGCGAGGGTGAACGCGCCGAAGGCGATCAGCAGGGCCGAGGTCAGGGCAGCCACGGACTATTCGTGGAACACCTGGGCCTGGAACACCTCGTAGGTCGTGGTCTCGTCCTCCCAGGCGTCCTCGGGCAGGCCGGCCTTGCGCGACAGCGTGCGCAGCGTCTCCTCCAGGGTCCAGCCCTGCTCCACGGCGACCTGCGGCAGGTACACGGCGCGGCGGGCGCCCTGGATCAGGTAGATGCCGTCGCGGCCGAGCGCGATGTCGTCGTACCCGTCCACCGGGGTCGGGGGCGTCAGCGCGGAGATCTCCACGTCGACGTCGGCGTACTCCTCGGCGGTCAGCGGGGGAAACCGGTGGTCGCGGAAGGCGGCGTCGACGGCGCGGTCTCGCACCGCCTCGGCCAGCGGGCGGGTGGGGGGGATCTCGCCGATGCAGCCCCGCAGGTGGCCGTCGATCGTCAGCGTCACGAACACCCCGCTGTCGGCCTTCATCGGTGCGGTGATCGCGTAGTCCTCGAGCTTCGGGGCGGGCTCGCCGGCCAGCCGCGCCTCGATCGCGTCGCGGGCCAGCTTCAGCAGCGTCTGCTGCTCGGTGCGGTCCAGCCGCCAGGTGCTCTCGTCGGCGCCGCGGCCGCCCCACGGGGTGCCCGTGGCCACCGCGGCGACGTAGCTCACCGAGCTGTCCCAGTCGTCCACCATCCGCCCCGAGGTGTCGTACTCGCGCAGCGTGACCGCGGCGTCGTCGGGCAGCATCGCGGCCAGCACCGCCAGCGGGCGGAAGCCGCAGATCGTGGCGCCGGTCTCCTCGCGATACTGCAGGAATCCGTCGACGTCCCGCGCCGCGAACTTCTCGTAGGCGCCCATGTCGAGCTCCTCGAGGCCCTCGGCGGGCGTGCCGTCGAGCTCGGGCTCGTAGCCGAAGCGCTTGCCGTAGTGGGTGAAGTCGCTGGAGATCACGACCAGGTCGCCGGGGCCGAGCTCCTCGCGCAGCGCGATGGCCACGCTGCGGATCCCGTCGGCGTCCAGGTCGCCGACCACGATCGGCACGATCGCCGAGCCCATCGCCACGACCTGCAGGAACGGGACCTCCATCTCGACGCTGTGCTCCTCGTCGTCCACGCCGCGGACCACCGCGATCTGGGGGTGCTGGGCCAGCCGCTCCACCGCGGCGGTGTCGATCGGGACGCGGCCCAGCGGGGTCTCGTAGTGGGTCCACGCGCCGATGCCCAGCCCGCTCAGCCGCGCCCGGTGGGACGGTCCGAGGATGAACACCCGGTCGTAGCGCTCCTTCTCGAGGGTCTTGAACGCGTGGCCGGCGACGGCGCCGGAGTAGCGGTAGCCGGCGTGGGGGCTGACCAGCGCCAGCGGCCGCGGTCCGTGGTACGGATCGGCGGCGTCCAGGTAGCCGTGGATCTCGCGGTGCAGCGCCGCGCGGGTGCCCTCGTACCAGCTCCCGGCCAGCGGGCTGGGGCGCACGGCGAGGTCCTCGGCCGGCTCCGTGGTCGCGGCCTCCGTCTCCGCCGCGGCGGTGGTCTCCTCGGCCGCGCCCTCGGCCGGTTCGCCGGCCGCGGCACCGCCGCCCTGGCCCTGGCAGCTGGCCACGATCCCGGCCAGCAGGATCAGCAGCGCGCTCCACGTTCCGCCGCGGGCGGTCCGCCTTGCTCTCGTCGTGGTGTGATCGTGCATCTCGCTCCCCGCGGCCCCCCGCGGGGCCCGGGGCGATCTTGCCGCAGCTCGGCGCCGGCGGAAAGCTCAGGATCGACTGCGCAGCGCGAGCCAGGGCAGGCCGAGGATCCAGAGCCGTCGCATGAGACAGGCCCCCTCTGCGCGCTCTCCACCCCCGAGCCCACCGGGCGCCGCCCCGCCCGGCGGGACGAGATTGTCGCCGTGGTACCCTGGTCGGACGCCCAGACTGGCGGTCCGAGGACGGAACCGAGCCGTGACGACGCCCAACCTCCGCCGCTCGATCCCGTGGCTGGTCCTGCTGCTGCTGCTGCTGGCCGCCTGCGAGGACCGGCCGTGGGCGGCCTGGGACGAGCCCATCGTCGGGGGAGCCGAGACCACCGGGTGGCCCGCTGTCGGGGCGTACCTGATGGACGGCGGGGCCAACGGGCTGTGCACCGGCACGCTGGTGCGCCCCGACCGGGTGCTGACCGCCGCGCACTGTGCCGTGGGCGCCGGGCCCGACGACCTGTTCATGATCGGCCACGACGTGTGGAACGAGTGGGCCGGCAACGAGTGGCACACCGTCGCCTCGGCCCACGTCCACCCCGACTACACCGGCGACTCGTACAACTTCCACGACATCGCGGTGCTGCAGCTCGACGAGCCGATCGAGGACGTCGAGTACATCCCGGTCAACACCGAGGGCTTCGACCACCTGTGGGAGGACCGCTGGTTCCACATGGTCGGCTTCGGCTCCGACACCCACTACGGCGGTCCCGGCGCCGGCCTCAAGCGCGAGACCGACGTGCAGATGTACGACTACTACCTGGAGATCTTCTTCACCTACACGCCGTACACCAACACCTGCTCGGGAGACTCGGGCGGTCCGGCGCTGGTCGACCTCGACGGGCAGTGGTACGTCGCGGGCGTCAACTCCGCGGTGTACTCGGGCTCCAACCCCGACGACGCCTGCTCGGGCGGTGCGATCGAGGTCCGCGTCGACCACGAGCTCGACTGGCTCGAGGAGTACTTCGACCCGTACGAGACGCCGTACGGGGAGCCGGAACCCGAGGACGACGACACCGGAGACGACGACGCCGCAGACGACGACGACGAGGGCGACGGCTGCGAGTGCCGGGAGGGGGGAGGGCCGGGCCACGGCGGTCTCCCCGTCGTGCTGATCCTCGCCGCGCTCGCCGCGCTGCGCCGTCAGCCCGCCAGGTCGTGAGGCCCGCGCAGGTCCCGCTCGTCGAACGCGACCACCGTCAGCCCGAAGCGCCGCGCCACCGCCCGCGGCTCGATGCCCCGTCGCCGCAGCGCCGGCGCCGCCGCCACCAGCGCGGCCCCCGCCGCGGCCTGCACCAGCCGCCGCAGCACGTGCCGCCGGGACCGGCCGCGGACCGGTGGCTCGGTGCGCCGGCCGCTCACCTCCACACCCCCGCGATCTCCGTGCCGCACTCGGGGCAGCGGCCGTCCTCGCCGAGGCGGTCCTCGAGGATCCGGTAGCCCACGCGGCGGATCACCGGCGTGCCGTCCACCGGGCAATAGGTGTGCTCGGCGTCGCCGCTGCGCAGGTTGCCGACGAACACGTGGTGCAGGCCCTCCTGCAGCGCGATCTCCCGGGCCCGCCGCAGCGTCTCGGCGGGTGTCGACGGCAGGTTGCGCATCCGGTAGCGCGGCGAGAACCGGCTGATGTGCAGCGGGGTGTCGGGGCCGGTGTGCTCCACGATCCAGCGGGCCAGCGCGCGCAGGTCCTCGTCGCGGTCGTTGTAGGTCGGGATCACCAGGTTGGTGATCTCGACCCACACGCCGAGCTCCTTGGCCAGCACGATGGTGTCCAGCACCGGCTCGAGCTCCGCGTCGCAGACGTCGCGGTAGAACGCCGGGTCCATGCTCTTCAGATCGATGTTCGCCCCGTCGGTGAGGGCGAACAGCTCGCGGGCCGGCCCGGGGTTGACGAACCCGGCGGTGACCAGCACGTTGCGGACCCCCTGATCGCGGGCCAGCGCGGCGCTGTCGCGGGTGTACTCGAAGAACACCAGCGGCTCCGAGTAGGTGTAGGCGATCGACGCGCAGCCCTGCTCGATCGCCATCTCGACCAGCCGCCGCGGGGGGATGTGGTACGCCTCGGCCTCCTCGGCGGGGGTCTGCGACAGCTCCCAGTTCTGGCAGTTGCGGCAGTGCAGGTTGCACCCCACGGTGGCCACCGAGAACGCCTCGCTGCCGGGCAGGAAGTGGGCCAGCGGCTTCTTCTCGATCGGGTCGACGTGGATCGCCGAGGGGTGGGCGTAGGTCAGCGCCAGCAGCTCGCCGTCGAGGTTGACGCGGATGCGGCAGTTGCCGGCCTCCCCGGGTGCGATGCGGCACTCCTTGGGGCACAGCTGGCACTGCACGGTCGCGGCGCGGGACATCGGCGGCGGCTCCTGGGCAGGATCGTAGGCCCGGCCGGGCCGGGGCGCCAGCTCCGTCAGTCGTGGACGACCTCGAGGTCGGGATCGGGACCCATCGCGCCGGCCAGCGAGATGATCAGCCCCACGTGCGTCGCGTTCTCCTCCTGCCACTGCGGGACGTACAGGTAGATCCCGGTCTCGAGCACGAACGAGGCGGGCAGGTCGGGGCGCGAGGCCAGGCCGAAGCGCAGCTCCCACAGGTGCGAGGCGACGAACGGCCGCAGCACGTCGGTGTTGTGCTCGGCGTGGGTCCGCTCCACCAGCGTCAGCCAGTGGGTCTCGTAGCGGAAGCGTACCAGGAAAGCGGCCCCCGGCTGGCGCTTGTGACCCTCGTAGAGGAACTCCAGGCGGTTCATCCCCACCGCCGGGTGGTCGTCGACCTCGAAGTAGTCGAGCCAGATCGGATCGCCGGGGACGGCGCGCACACCGCCGAGCAGCGACACGGCGAAGCGGCGCGGGGTCCAGCCGTCGAACGGGGCCAGGCGCAGGCCGGCGGCGAGCTCGTACTCGGGGCGCAGGAAGCCGTTGTGGCCGATGATCCCCTGGACGTGGACGTCGACGGGGCCAGGAAGCCCCCCCACCAGCTCGGCTCGCAGGGTCGGGCGGTGGAACGGGAACGGGATCCCGGCCCACTGGGCGTTGGTCGACTGCTGGAACCCGAGCAGCACGCCGACGCGGCGGTCGGGGCAGTCGCTGCCCAGCACCCAGCTGGCCTCGGCCGCGGCGGGGGCCGGGGAGGCCAGGCCCGCCAGCAGCGCGGCGAGCGTCAGCGCGGCGAGCGGCGGTCGGGCCAGGGCCGCGGGGGAGCGGGTCATGGCCGGTCCTCCGAGGCCTCGCCCCAGTAGTACTCGTCGAAGCAGTGCTCCTGGGACAGCTCCAGCGGGATCGGGGTGGCCCGCACCGTCGGGTCGCTCAGCGGCGCGATGGCGCAGGCGTCGCCGGGGCTGTAGTCGACCCGGCCGAAGTGGTCGGTGTCGCGGTAGGCGCCCAGGTAGATCCCCGAGAAGCAGCTGTCGCCCCCGGCGTCGTGGTAGCCGTCGACGGTGACCGACGTGGGGCTCTCCACCGAGTCCCAGCCGAGCAGCGTGGCCTCGGGCCACCAGTACTCGTTGGTGGCGCAGTCGATGCGCTCGACGACGAACACGAACGCGGCGTAGCCGCTGGCCGGCACGGGATCGGGGTCGACGATCTCGATGGAGAGGTCGATCTCGTAGTCGTCGTGCACGATCCAGCACCCGCCCAGCAGCGGGACGGCCAGCCACAGCGCGGCGAGGGCGGGTCGGAGCCGTCGGATCCGGACGCGTGCCATGCTTCCCCCGGGGTGTGATGCTCCGGTGTAGCACACCCCGTGCCGCCGTGGCGGGCGCCCGCGCGCCCGGGTGGTAGGATGCGGCCGCCAGGAGGTGCACCGATGCGCGCGATGCAGCTGCAGCAGATCGGGTCGATCGACGACGCCGACCGCCTCGTCGCGGTCGAGCTCCCCGAGCCCCACGCCGGCCCGGGCCAGGTCCGGCTGCGGGTCTCGGTCTGCGGGGTGTGCCACACCGACCTGCACGAGATCGAGGGCGAGCTGGACCTGCCGCGGCTGCCGCTGGTGCTCGGCCACCAGCCGGTGGGGATCGTCGACCAGGTCGGCGACGGCGTCGACCCGGCGATGCTGGGCCAGCGGGTGGGGGCCGCGTGGCTGCACGAGACCTGCGGGGCATGCCGGTTCTGCGCCGACGGCAGCGAGAACCTGTGCCGCGACGCGCGCTTCACCGGGTTCGACGCCGACGGTGGCTACGCGGAGTGGATGCTGGCCCCGGCGGCGTTCGTCTACCCGCTGCCCGAGGGCTTCCCCGACCTGCAGGCGGCGCCGCTGCTGTGCGCCGGGATCATCGGCTACCGCGCGCTGCGGATGTCCCGTGTGCGGCCCGGCCAGCGGCTGGGGCTGTACGGCTTCGGGGCCTCGGCCCACGTGGCGATCCAGGTGGCCCGCCACTGGGGCTGCGAGGTGTCCGTGTTCACCCGCTCGGCCGGCCACCAGCAGCTGGCCCGCGACCTGGGCGCGGCGTGGGTCGGCTCGGCGGCGGACGACCCCCCGGGCAAGATCGACGCGGCGATCAACTTCGCCCCGGCGGGGCGGCTGGTGGTCGACGCGCTGCGGATCATGGAGCGCGGCGGGACCGTGGCGCTGGCCGGGATCTACGTCGACGAGGTCCCGGCGCTGGACTACGAGCGGCACCTGTACTTCGAACGCTCGGTGGTCAGCGTCACCGCCTCGACCCGCCGGGACGGCATGGAGCTGATGCAGCTCGCCGCGGAGATCCCGATCCGCACCGAGGTCACGACCTACCCGCTGGCCGAGCTCAACGCCGCGCTGCGCGCGGTCAAGCACAGCGAGGTCGACGGGGCGGCCGTGATCCGTATCTGAGGATCTGCGTCAGCGCTGCAGTCGGATCGCCGTGACGCTGTGCGGCGGGGCCCGCACCTCGACGGCGCCGGCGTACTTGTTCCAGGTCACCTCGACGGGCACCACGTCGCCGTCGGCCAGCGGCGCGTCCCACGCCGGCGGGGCGTACTGCCGGACCCCGGTCGCGATCCAGCCGTCGGGCACGTCGATCCACAGCGAGCGGATCTCGTCGAGGTCGCGGTGCAGCGCCACCACGGTGGCCTCGCCGCCGGTCCCGTCGACGAACGCCACGGCCTGGACCCGCGGGTAGTCGAACGGCAGCGCGCCGCCGTGGCTCGCCTGCGGCGCCTGGACCGCCTCGAGCCCGGCGCGGTGCTCCAGCAGGTGCTCGGCGAGCAGGGCGGGGACGCGGTAGCCCGGCATCGGGACCACGCCCCCGTCGCCGTCGGCGCGGAACGGGTTGTACCAGGCCTCGAACAGCAGCTCGTCCGCGCCGCCCTCGAAGTCCAGCGCCAGGTGCTGGCAGGCGTGCTCGACGTCCCAGCGGGCGTAGGCGATCCACATGTCGGCGAGGCCCAGGCCCACCGCGGCGGTCTCCCCGAGCTCGAACTGGGCGCCGGCGAAGAACCCCGCCACGTGGTACTCGGTGACCGCGATCGCCAGCGGTTCGTCGCGGGGCAGCTCGGCGAGGCGCGCGCGCAGGTCGGCGAAGCGCGGCTCGAACAGCGCGGTCCCGGCCAGCACGAGGTCGGGGTCGTTGTGGTCCTCGGCCCCCGCCCGGACCGCGTCCTCCACCTGGTAGTGGTGGATCACCACCGCCGTCACCGCGGGGTGCAGCAGCAGCGGCTCCAGGGCCGGGAGCGCGGCGTCGAGGCCGCCCCAGCCGTCCATGTCGGCCTGGGACAGCGGGGCCCAGAACCGAGCGTCGGGGGACACCGCGGCGACGGCCTCGACGTAGGCCAGCGCCCGCGCCGCGTAGTCGGCCGGGTCGCTGGACGGCTGGCCGTGCCAGGCCGGGTCCCCGCCGTGCTCGGCGTCCGGGTTCGCGTAGGCGTAGTCGCCGCCTTCGGAGTACCCCGTGTTCCAGTAGCCGTACACCTCGTTGCCGAGCTCGTGGACCCCGGCGGGGTAGGGGTCGGGGTCGCCCCAGTGGGCCCGCGCGGCGACCCGCGGGTCGTCCCCGTCGGTGCCCACCAGGTGGGTGACGTAGTCGGCGGCCTCGGCTGCGCTGCCCGACCCGAAGTTGAGCGTGATCAGCGGCTCGCCGGCGATGTCGTTCGCCAGCGCCATCACCTGGAACGGCGCCATGTTGTCCGTCCCGGCCGGCTCGTGCGCGGGATCGGCGAAGTCCCAGTAGTGGTAGCCGTCACCGCCCATCGCGCCGTCGATCTGCAGCCCCGAGAACCGGACCCACGGCGCGGTGCCGGCCGGTCCGCGCAGCTCGGCCAGCGCGGTGGCGGCGGCGGCGCGCTCGGGGCTGCGCCACTCGGGGTGGAGCGGATCGTCCGCCGTCGCGTAGAGCGTGCCGCGCCCCAGGTTCCAGCCGATCAGGCGGCCGGCGGGGGTGCGGTCGTCGGGGTCGAGCACGAACCACGCGGCGTCGTCCGGAGGGGTCGCGGCGCAGCCGGCCGCCAGCGTCGCGGCCAGGGCCAGGGCGGGCAGCGGGCGGGTGCGCACGGCGCTACTCGTACGCCTGGTGCAGGCGCGTGCCGCGGTAGTAGTGCGACAGCACCTCGCGGTAGTCGTGCCCCTGCTCGACCATCCCGTGGGCGCCCCACTGGCACATCCCCACGCCGTGGCCCGAGCCGCGCCCGCGGAGCAGCAGCCCGTCGTCGACCTCCTCCATCTCGAACCAGGTGCTGCGCACCTTGCCGTAGCCGACCACCCGGCGGAACTCGTTGCCGGTCAGCCGCACCGAGCCGCTCTCGGTGTGCAGCCGCACGGCGCGGTGGCGGCCCGAGGGGGTCAGCCCGACCAGCGACAGCGCGGTGACGATGCCCATCCCGCCCTGCTCCCGCTGCAGCGCGCGGGACAGCTCCTGGAGGGTCAGCGTGCGCTCCCAGGTGTACAGCGGGGAGTCGCGGCAGTACTCGCAGGGGGTGCTCCAGTCCCAGGGCACGCCGCGCTCCGGCCAGACGTAGGACGCCGCCTCGGTGTGGCCCCCGCAGGTGGAGTGGTAGAACGCCTCGACCAGCGCGTCGCCACTGGTCAGCACCTGGCCGCGGGTGGCGGCCACCGCGGCCTCGGTCGCGCGGTCGACGGAGCCGCCGCGGTAGACCTGGTCCAGCGTCGTCGCCTCCAGGGCGTAGGGCCCCTCCTGGCGGGCGCGGCGGACCAGCGCGTAGGAGCGGGCCGCCACCGCCTGGGCCTTCTTGACCTCCTCGCCCCACGACGGCGGCAGCTCGCTGCCCACCACCCCCTCGAGGTAGCGCTCCAGGGGGAGCTCGGCGACCACCAGGATCTGGCTCCCCTCGTGGTACAGCGACAGGGTCCCGGGGTAGCCCGAGCCGCCGTGGAGGTGGACCATCCCGTCGGCGGCGAACAGCGTGCCGTCCTGGATCATCCGCCCGTCGACCGTGGACATCCCGTCCTGCGTCCAGCGGACCTCGACGGCCCCGCCGGTCACGTCGCCGTCGAGGGTCAGGCCGTTGCCGAGGATCGTCACGGAGGGGCCGTCGCGCTTGACCGCGACCCGCACGGTGGGCTCGGCCTCGAGCGTCGGGATCGGGACCGCCTCGACGGCCGGCGGGACGCCGGTCGGGACGCCGACCTCGGTCTCGAGCAGCTCGACCCGGGTGCGCAGGTCCTGGTTCTCGTGCTCCAGCTGGGCCAGGCGGTCCGCCAGCGCGGGGTCGCCGCGGGGTGCCAGCAGGAACCCGCCCGTACCGGCGGCCAGGACCAGCAGCGCCGCGGCGACGAGGATCAGCAGCTCGAGCCGCCACGGCACCAGCCGGAACGCGCGGACCCGCCCGGCCCCGTCCCGGACGTGGACCTCGACGGCGGGATCGCTTCGCTGCGATCGGGCGGGGCGCCTCGCCACGCGCTATCCCTTCTTGCGGCCGAACAGGCGGCCGAGGCCGCCGCGCTTCTCCGGTTCCTTCCTGGCCGACACCGCGCCGCCGGAGAGGACGGACGACGGCCGCGCCGCGGACGAGGTCTGGGGCCA
>CAZOYV010000267.1:0-11854 GCA_964584075.1 uncultured Rickettsiales bacterium
ACCCAAGTTCTTGTATTTAATGTATAATCTCGTCGTACCAGAGGATCCGCACCCATTGTGGAAGGGCCCCCGAGATGCGCACACGTGTGCGCAATCCGTGACGTTCTCCGCCGAGCGCAGGGAACCCGACACCTCCCGCCCTTCCACAAATCCACGGCGCCGACGGCCGTCCACAGCCGTCAACCTCGAGATGTCTTGGACCTCCTCGGCCAGAACGCGAACACCAGCAACGGCGCGAACATCGCCAGCTCGGTGAGAACCACCCGGGCTCCCCAGCGAGACAGCCAGACGGTGGGCAGGATCGGTGCGACCGGGATCGGCTGCCACGGCGCGAACAGCCGCTCGGCGCTCCACGGCCACCACACGGCGATACCCTCGCCGCCGTCGGTCAGCGTGTCGAGCAGCCCGTGGCTCGCCGCGACGAGGCATGCGAGGAGGGTCGTGCGCAGCCAGGGCTGACCGAACAGGCGGCCGAGGGCGCCGAACGCCAGCCCCGCGATCAGCGCCACCGGCAGCGAGTGCAGCGCACCGCGGTGGCCGAAGGGCGCGTCGTAGGGGATACCCAGCGCGAAGGCCGCGACGTCCAGGTCGGGCCAGGCGGACAGCGCCGCGAAGGCACCCATCGCGAGGGCCAGCGTCCGCGGGGACGCGGAGCGGGGCGCGTGGAACCGGCCGGCGGCGAGGCCGACGGCGAGGTGACCGAGGCCGGGCATGGTGTCAGGGTGCCATGGCGCGTCGCACAGGGGAGGGCGTTCCGATGACGATGAGGGGGCGCTCTCGTGCAGCGCAGGTGCAGCGCGGGTCGCTCGCCGGGGAGATCAGCAGGTCAGGTGCAATGCCGCGCCCACCCGCCGGCGCTCGCGGAGTTCCATGTAACGCTCCACGGCGCGAGCGGTCAAGTGGGCCTCGAGCTTGATCCCGTGCTCCTTGAGGGCGGCGCTGGCGCTGGGGTCGACCACCATCCGGCCGAAGTGGCCCTGGCCGACGACCAGGATCTCGGGCGGGTCGGCGAGCACCGCGTCGAGGTCGGCGGCCTGCAGGCGGTGGCCGCGCAGCCGGCGCCAGTCGGCGATCACGCGGCCGGGCAGCGCGATCAGGTCGCGGGAGTGGGGCTGGCCGTCCACCTCGACGTGACCGAAGGCGTAGGCGGTCAGGGCCGGGGAGGGGGAGGGGAGCACGGCGGCTACTCGGTCTCCGCCGGCGCCGCGGCGGGCTCCTCGGTCGCGGCGGGTGCCGGCGCGGGGGCCGGGGGCGGCGCGGGGGTGGGCGTCGCGGCCGGGATCGGCTCCCACTCGGCGTAGGTCTCCTGGACCACCTTGGCCTTGCCGCGGAAGATCACCTGCGCGGCCGAGTTGTAGGTCCAGCCCAGGTCGGTGGAGTCGCCGCCGGACTCGGTGGTGATCACCAGCCCGCGGTCGAGCTGGCCGATGGCCGCCGCCTGCAGCGCCTCGGTGTCCTTGTCGCCGCGGCTGGGGTCCACCGGGATCCAGCCGTAGCCGGGCAGGTAGACCTCGGCCCAGCGGTGGTAGACCTCGTCGATCGCGGCGTCGTCGTAGCGGCGCACGACGCTGCCCACGTAGCGCGCCGGGAGCCCGGCGGCGCGGCACAGCGCGATGAACACGAAGGTGTACTCCGAGCACGAGCCGTTGCCCCGCTCCAGCACGGCGGGGGCCACGTTCCAGCCGCCGGCGAGCTCGTAGTGCATGTGGTCCAGCAGGTGGTCGTACAGCGCGCGCATGATCGCGTAGGTGTTGGTCTCGTCGCCCACCACCTCGTCGACCACGCCCCGGATCACCGGATCGTCGATGCGGTACTTGTCGCCGTCCACCAGGTACTGCTTGCGCAGGTCCTTGGGGACCTCCTTGAGCTCGCCGGCCTTCTCCGGGAACAGGTAGTAGCGCAGCACCGCGGTGCGCGCGTCCACCGTCATCGTGGCCCCGACGTGGCCCGGCGCCGGCACCGCGGCGAACCGGAAGCGGGCGAACTCCTGGCCCCACTGGTCCGGGCCGAGCTCGGCGGGCGCCGGATCGAACCGCACCGGGGAGAGCAGCTCCAGACCCGGGCGCTCCTTCGGCACGGCCAGGGAGATCTGCACCTGCTGGAGCATCTCCGGGCCGTGGCTGCGCACCTCGTGGTGGTACGAGATCCGCTGCTCGCCGCTCTCCAGCAGGGCGTAGGGCGGCAGCTCGGCGGGGGCGAGGTGGAACACCGCGTCGACCGTCACGTCGGCGACCTGCAGCCGCTCGCCGTCCCAGGCCAGCCCCCAGACGTGCTCGCCGGGCGCCTGCAGCGTGAGCACCACGTTGCCGCTGGCCGGGTCGACCCGGTAGACCTCGTCCTCGCCGCGGTCGGCGACCCACAGGTAGCTACCGTCCCAGGTCAGCCCGGTGGTGCGCCTGGACGGCGCCGGCAGCTCGACGATCGCGGTGCCGTCCACCGTGCTGACCTTGATCAGCTGCTGCGCCTGCGGATCGGCGACCCACAGGTCGGTGCCGTCGTGGGCCAGACCGGCGACGCTGCCGCCGGGGAGCTCGAAGCTGCGCGTGACCGTCCCGTCCTCGGGGTTCATCCGGTGGATCAGCTCGTCCTGGGCGTCGGCGAGCCACAGGTAGGTGCCGTCGTAGGCCAGCCCGTGGGGCACGTACCCCGGCGCCGGCAGCTCGCGCACCACCGCGCCGGTGCTCGCGTCGATCACGGAGACCACGTCGGCCTCGCGGTCGGCGAGGAACAGCACGCCGTCCCCGGCGGCGGCGCCGGTGGCGAACTCGCCCGGCGCGGCGAAGCCCTCGCTCCAGCGGTGCGGCCGCCCCGGGTGGGCCGGCTCGGCCAGCGCCGCGCCGGCGAACAGCAGCGCGCCCAGCAGCGCGCCGAGGCGCAGATCGGTCGAGGTCATCGTCCCCTCCAGTCCCCCCCGTGAACGTCAGGCCGCCGAGCTCTCGAACGTCTCGATGAACGCCTTGATCCGCGTCTCGGCCTGCTGCTCCGCGAACGCCCGCGGGTCGTTGTGGTCGGCCTCGAGCATCAGCGCCTTGAGGCCCCGCGCGGCCAGCTGGTCGCGCAGCTCGACCTGGCCCACCGAGTACGGCTTGCACGAGCGGTCCGAGTGGAACAGCACCCCCTGGCAGTCGTACTTCTCCGCCATCGCCGCCATCAGCTCGATCTTGTAGCGCTGGTCGCGGTTGAGGATCACCTGCGAGTAGGCCCGCGCGACCCCGTCCCACGGGTCGTCGCTGTCCAGGTTGATCGCCGGCGTGGCCCACGCGTCGGTGTACGTCGCCGCCACCATCGCGACGCCGTTCTCGGCCAGCAGGTTGCCCATGTTCTTCATCTGGTACCAGATCGGCAGGTTGTCCCACACGATCCGGTAGCGCTCGCGCGCCACGCCCCCGATCCCGCGCCGGATCCGGTCCCGCAGGTCGGCGAGCAGCACGTCGTAGTAGTCCAGGCAGTCCTGCGACCCGCGCATCGTCACGATCGGGATCATGTGCACGAACTGGTCGAAGGCCGTCCACGGCGCCGGGTGGGCCGTGTTGGTCGCCATGCACTCGGCCCAACGCTGGCAGCCGTCGCGGGCCAGCAGCACCGCCTCGCCGAAGGCGTCCTCGTCCCAGCGCTTGCGGGCCACCCGCGACGCCACGTCGGCCAGGGTCTTCAGCTGCTCGATCACGTAGCGGCGGTGGGACTCGGGCAGCGAGCCGTAGACCTGCGGGGTGTCGATCACGACCAGCGGCACGTCCAGCCGCCGGGCCAGCTCGCGGTACCAGTACAGCACCGTCTGGCAGATGTTGGTGCAGCACACCAGCAGGTCCGGCAGCGGGATCCGACCGATGGGGGTCTCGCCCGTCACCAGCGCGCCGAAGTCGGTGCGCGCGTAGCTGCAGGTGTCCTGGCTGAAGCCCGCCTCCTCGGCGGCCTCGATGTAGGTCGGCGAGGTGTGGCCGGCGCCGCAGATCGCCCCGTGGTTCTCGGGGTACACCAGGTAGTAGCCCAGCGGCCGCAGGACCTCGATCGGCGCACCGCTGGTGACCCACGCGACCGGCACCGCGCCGTCGGCGTAGCGGCCCTTGAAGTAGTGGACCAGGCTGACCTCCTTGAGCAGCTTCAGGGTGTCCGGCGGCGGCCCCATCGGCTTGCTCGGGTCCCAGGTCTTGTTGCGGTGCTTCCACCACGCGCGGGTGCGGTCGGCCTTGGCCAGGGCCGGACCCACCACGCGGCTGGCGAGCTGGTACTCCACGGTGCGTCGCAGGCTCACGAGAGCATCTCCACGAAGGCCTCGACGCGGGTCTGCAGCGCGCCGGGCACCTCGCGCTCGACCTCGGTGTCGAGGAACAGGACCGGGACCCCGTCGCGCTCCATGCGGTCCTTGATGGCTGGGATGTCGAACAGCTCCGGCTCGCAGAACCGCACCGAGTGCACGATCAGGCCGGCGGCGCCGCTGCGGCGCACCAGCCCCGCGAGGTAGTCGGTGCGGGCGTGGGTGTCGGCCGAGGTCGTCGAGCACGGCGGCCGGGCGGCCATCCGCCGTGCCACCTGGCGCAGCGGGTCGTCGTCCCCGGCGCGGTCGTAGCGCGGCAGGCGCCGCCCGGTGGACCCGTAGTCGTCGCCGACGACCACCGCGCCGGCGTCCTCGAGGGTGTCGAGCAGGGCCATCGGCTCGGGGACGATGCCCGACAGCACGACCCCCGGTCCGGCGTGGAACTGCTTGACCTTGCGGACCTGCCGCAGCGCCCGCTGCAGGTCCCGCAGGTGCTCCGCGGCGGGCAGATAGCCGTCCTGGCGCAGCAGCGCCATCAGCTCGCGCTCGGGCATCGGCAGCCGCCGCCGCCCGGCCCGCAGCTCGCGGTGGGCCAGCTCGATGGCGCGGCGGGTCTCCAGCGCGCCGGCGAGCCGGTCCAGGTCGGGCTCGCGGTCGAACGCCTCGGCCAGCGCGGTCCACAGCCGCCGCAGCTCGGTCTCGAGGAACTGCTCGGCGGTGTGGGCCTCGGGGACCCGCGGCAGGTGCAGGTGGAACACCGGCTTGTCGTAGCCCACCAGGTCGGGGACCAGCGAGGCCAGCCCCATCATCGAGTCGCAGGTGTTGGGGAACAGGATCCCGTCGACCCCGTCGATCCCTCCGGCGTCGATGAACGCCATCGCGTTGCGCACCAGGCTGCAGACGTAGGCCTGGATGCGCTCGCTGGGGCCGTCGGGCAGCGGCCCCGGGGGGCCCCACAGCTCGATGCCGAGGATGTCCAGCGCGTCGAGCAGCTCCCGGGGGTAGTGGATCGGCAGGACCGCCAGCGTCGGCAGCCCCTGCCTGCGGTGTGCGTCGAGGGCGTCTTGCCTGGTCATGCGGCGGATGGTAGCAGGATCGGCCCGGCGCCGGCAGGCTGCAGCGGCGTCGCGCCCCGTCGGCTCAGTACCAGCCCCACCACGGGACCCAGCTGCGCTGCGAGGCGACGAACAGCTCGATCGGGCCGTCGCCGAAGTCCACGGTGTCCCGGCGGAACCGCGAGATGGTCGAGAACTCGCACTCGCCGCAGGACGGGATCGGGAACTGATCGACCAGCGCCTGGGCGACCACCAGCTCTCCGTCGTCGTCGGTCTCGCACCAGATCGTGGTCAGGTTCGGCGAGCCGTGCCAGCCGGTGGCGAGGATCACCTGGATCCGGTCGCCCCCGGGGCCGGGCTCCCACTGGATCGAGAGGTCCTGGCCGGCGACGAGCTGGAACGACCACTCGTCGCACTGCAGGTCGGCCACGCCGGGGGCGGACAGGTCCAGCGCCGGGGTGACGCCGCCGGTGGAGGTCGCGTGGACCGGATCGCCCGGGTCGGTGAGGCTGGCCGGCAGATCGTAGATCGCGGCGTAGCGTCCGGTCCCGTCGGGCTCCAGCTCCACCGGCTCGGGCAGCCCTTCGAGGGTCAGCGTGCCGGCGGGGGCGGTCGCCGGGTACGGCTCGCAGACCTCGTCGATGCAGACCTCGCCCACGTCGCAGGGCGGATCGCAGCCCCACGGGTTCATCAGCGCCCCGACCAGCAGCGCGCAGTCGCCGCTCTGCTCGACGACCTGCTGGGTGGTGGGGATCGCGCCGTCCCAGAACCACGCCTCGACGCGCGAGGCCGCCACCGCGTCCTGCTGCATCAACTCGACGATCGAGATGCGGCCGATCCAGGCGGTCGGCGGCGGGGGATCGGTGCTCCAGGTGTCGTCGTCGCCGGCGTCGTCGTCCGAGGCGTCGTCATCGCCCACGTCGTCGTCGGTGGCGTCGTCGTCGGCGTCGTCGTCGTCGTCGTCGTCGGCCGTGGGACAACCGGTCAGTCCGGCGATGAGGCCCAGGGCCAGGATGATGGTCCTCGTCCAGTGGCGGATCATCTGCACACCTCCTCGGAGCGGGCCCGGTCCGGGCCGCGGTCGGCCCTTCCGCATCGCGCGCGTTTGATCGATGATAGATGGCGGTCGCATGGAGGATCGACGATGCGCACCTGGCTGGCGATGATCTCCCTGCTCCTGACGGGCATGCTGCTGGGGCTCGGCTGTCCCACCACCACCCCCGACGACGACTCGGGCGACGACGACGGCGCGGACGACGACGACGTGGGCGACGACGACAGCGCGAGCGACGACGACGTGGGCGACGACGACAGCGCCGGGGGCCAGCCCGACATCAACGTCCACCCCCCGCAGGTCAACTTCCAGAACCAGTGCATCGGCAAGCCCACCACGCTGGGCGTCAACATCGAGAACGTCGGGGACGCCCCGCTGCACGTCAGCGGCCAGCTGTGCACCCTGGACCCGGTGACGTTCCAGGAGTTCCAGGGCAACGTGCCGCCGGGGGGCAACCCGGTGCACCTCGACCTGACCGTGACCTGTGCCGTGGAGGGCAAGCAGGAGGGGGTGCTGCGGATCTTCAGCAACGACCCCGACGAGAACCCGCTCGTGGTGCCGCTGCTGGTCATCTGCGGGCTGACCTGCTAGATCCACCACTCCCAGGCCTGGTCGCAGCTCCCGTGGTCCGGGAACGCCAGCACGGCGTACGGGTTGGCCTGATCCGCGACGCCGGCGGCGATGATCCCGCCCGACGACACGGCGTAGACCACGTCCTCGATGATCACGCTGCGGCGGACCTGCGCGCAGTACTGGGCGTAGTAGGGATCGACGTCGGGGTCGATCAGCGCGCTGGCGTCGATCGCCCCGAGCATCAGGATCTCCTGGTCGGGCACGACCTCGTAGGTGTGCAGCCCGGCGAACGCCACGTCCCCGTACTCGGCGCCCTCGTAGCTGACCGGCAGCGCCAGCATGTCCAGTGGTCCGTAGTAGTTGAACGCGTGGTGGTCGTAGAGCGCCTCGGACCACGACCAGCCGGTGTCGATCACGACGCGGTCGGTCATCAGCGGGTCGGCCAGGTCGCGCACGTCGAACAGGCTGATCTGCATCCCCTCGAACCAGCCGCTGTCGGGGTCGACCTCCTCGCCGACGCCGATCAGGTGGCCGTCGCCGATGGGGTGCAGGTAGGTCGAGAACCCGGTGATCTCCAGCTCGCCGAGCTGCCGGGGGTTCTCCGGGTCGGACAGGTCGAAGGTGAACAGCGGGTCCATCTGGAAGTAGGTCACGACGTACGCCACGTCGTCCATGAACCGCACCGCGTAGATCTCCTCGCCGGGTTCGATCCCGGTCACGGAGCCGACCTCCATCAGCTCGCCGCCGACCTGGCGCAGCGTGTACAGCCCGCTGACCGGGGTCCAGCTGCGGCCCTCGAAGCTGGTCGTCGCGATGCGGAAGTGCTTCTCGGCGTCGTCCATCGCGAACGAGTTGAGCACGTGCCCGTCGACCCGGCCGCTGGCCTCGTAGACCGGGCGCGACAGGCCGCCGGCGAGGTCGAACTTGTGGACCCGCGTGCCGGCCTGGGACGCGCTGCCGACCCGCCACGGCCCGCTGCCCGGCTCGTAGACCGCGAGGTACAGGGACTCGGGGGTGGCGTAGACCTCGCCGACGCCGGCGATCACCGCGGTGCCGACCGGCTCGCCGTCGGGGTCGTCCAGATCCAGCGTGACGACGGTCATCATCGCCAGCCCCCCGTCGCGGTTGGGGCGGTAGACGTCGCGGCAGTCGCACACCGCGTCGTCGCGCAGCGTCCACGCCTCGCCGTCCCGCTGGTTGATCGCCCGCCGCGGCATCCACTGCTCCAGGGTGCGCTCGCGGACCGCGTCCTTGACCTCGCTGGTGCTCTGGTCCCAGTACTCGATCCCGCTGTCCGCCAGGTCGCGGTAGGTGATCAGGTACAGCGTGCCGTCCACCCGCCGCGAGTCGTACAGCGAGCCCTCGACGTAGATCTCGCGGGTCAGCCGCGGGCTGGTCCGATCGGTGACGTCGACGACGCTGACCTTGGTCACGAAGCCGCGGGTCGCGAAGTCGCGGTCACCCTCGGGGTTGGCCTCGTCGTACAGGTGCGACAGCACCGCGACGCGGTCGCCGTCGAGGTACATCGCCTCGGGCCAGCCCTCCAGCCCCAGCGTCGCGACCTCCGCCATCGTCTCGGCCGGCCAGGCATCGACGATCCGCAGGCTGTCGCCGCCGACGACGTAGATGTACTCGCCGTCGTTCTTGACGAAGTCGGCCTCGTCGACGCCGCGCTCCTGGGTGTTGGTCGAGGAGTGGCTGTTGCCGCCGCCGTCCTGGTTGGTACCGCCGGCGGCGCCGTCCTCCATCGCCATGTCGTCGGTGGGCGCCGCCCCGCGCAGCGGCGGTGCGATCCCGTACCCGCCGCCGCCGGTGTAGGTGTACTGCTCGATGGCCAGGTCCTCGATGTACTGCTCGAGCTCCTCGCAGCTCTCGAACGGCTCGAGGTAGGCCCTGGAGTCACAGCCGGTGGCCCCCAGCAGCAGGGTCCCGGCGGCCAGCGCCGCCACGCCGAAGCGATCGGTCCGCGTCATCGTCTCCCCTTGCGCCCCGCAGGGTCGTGGAATTTCGTGGGGACAGGGATGCAAGAGTCGTGCCCTCCGATCGGGCCGCGCGCGCCGGTGCTATCCTGGCCGGCCTGGAGGCACGAGCTGGATGGAAGACGTGATCGAGAGTCAGGTGGTCAACGGCCGCGGCGAGCGGCTGGCGCTGAGCTTCCACCCCGCCGACGACGGCGCCGTCGGGCCCGCGCCGGCGGTGATCGTGGCCCACGGGATGGAGTCGAACCGCCGGGGCAAGGTGGCGCGCATCGCCGGGGAGCTGGCCGGGCGGGGGGTCCACGCGCTGCGCTTCGATCACGGCGGCTGCGGCGACTCCGACGGCCGCCACGAGCCGATCGGCCTCGAGCGCCGCGTTCGCGATCTCGACGCCGCGCTGGCGTGGCTCGCGGCGCACGTCGACCCCGGCGGCGCGGTGGGCCTGTGCGGCTCGTCGATGGGGGCCGCGGTCAGCCTGGTGGCGGCCGCGCGGCACGGCGCCCCGGTGTGGGCCGGGATCGCCACCCCCGTGTCGATGTGGCCCGAGGTCCGCGAGGCCGCCGAGGCGTTCTCCGGCCGCGCGCTGGTGATCTGGGGCGACGGCGACGAGGTCGTGCCTCCCGCCGACTCCGAGTGGCTCGTGGACCGCTGCGGCGAGCGCGCCGAGGCGCTGTGCTTCGGCGGCGGGGACCACCGGCTCGCCGCGCACGTCCCGGAGATCGCCGACCGGATCGCGTCGTTCATGTCCCGCGAGCTGCGAGCGTTGATCTGACCGCCCGGCGGCAGAAGTCGGTTGCGCTCCCGCCGGGGGACACCTACATTTCCCCACAACGAGAGGCTCGCGACGAGCCCGCACGGAGGAACGATGTCCATCTCGAGGGAACAGGTCGAGACCACGATCAACGAGATCCGCCCCCACCTGCAGGCCGACGGCGGCGACATCGCGCTGGTCGACGTCAGCGACGAGGGCGTGGTCCGTGTGCGGCTGCTCGGCGCCTGCGCCGGCTGCCCGGGCGCGATGATGACCCTGAAGATGGGCGTCGAGCGGATACTCAAGGAGAAGGTCCCCGGCGTCGCCTCGGTCGAGGCCGTCCCGTTCTAGATCCCCCGCCCCCTCTGGTTTTTCGGGTTTCGAGGCGTTCCCTGCAGGCCGTCTTTTTTTCCGCCCGGGGTGAATGACGTCCGGCCTCGCGCCGTCGAATGGGGCAGACGCGAACGAACCGACGCACCGTCGCTGGAGGAACCCGATGTCGACCCTGACCCGAGCCCTGATCGTCCTGATCGCCGTCGCGATCCCCGTCACCACCGCCTCGGCTGGCAAGTACGGACGTCCGCGGGTCGATCCCGGGGCCACGACGGTGGCGACCGCGCCGCCCAACCGGACCCCCGCGGTGATCGACGAGACCGCGGTCGAGATGCTGCGCAACGCGGATCGCGAGGACCTCTCCGAGGGCCAGATGAAGCTGCTCGAGAAGGAGGTCGTCCGCCTCAACCAGCTGGAGGCCAAGTCCGGCTCCGACGGCGAGATCTCCGACCGGGACGCCCAGCGGCTGTACGAGTCGGCGGTCCTGTCGTGCCAGAAGATCATGACCCCCGGCGAGGTCCGCCGCACCGGCCGCAGCGTCGGGACCAACCGCAGCGCCGAGGCCCGGGAGACCAAGGCCCGCCACACGCGCTGAGGTCACTCCCCGCCTTCTCGCCCCCGCCGCCCCCGCTGCCCCTTTCGTCCCCCGCTGCATCGTGTAGGATGCCGCTTCGATCATGGAAGCCCTGCGCAAGGCCTACGTGCTGCTGATCTCGATCGCCCTGCTGGTGCTGATCATCGCCCGCCCTCCGGCCAGCTGGCTCGGCTGGCTGCTGGTCGGTACGACGGCGGTCTCGCTGGTGGCGATGGTGCTGTACACCACCGGCGTGCGCGGCGTCGCCGGGCCGGCGTGGCTGGGGTGGCTGGGGCTGCAGGTGGTGGCCGACGCCGCCGGGCTGTGGTGGGAGACCGACACCCTCTGGGAGCAGGTCGGGTGGCACTGGGGGGCGCTGGCGCTGGCCGGCAGCGGCGTGCTGTTCCTGCCGCTGTACCTGGCGCTGTACCGGCTGGGCCGCGGGCGGGTGGCGGGATGATCCGCAAGTGCGCCGACTGCCAGGCGCCGTTCTCGATCGAGCCCGAGGAGGAGGACTGGTTCCGCCGCGAGGGGCTGTCGCTGCCCAAGCGCTGTCCCCGCTGCCGCGCCGCGCGCCGGGAGACCAGGGACGAGTTCCGCACGTGCCAGCGCTGCGGGCGCACCTTCCGCTACCCCCGCGAGCTCCAGCTGTACGCCCGCACCTACGGGTGGGGCCCGCCGCGGCGCTGCATCGGCGGCTGCCCGGGCCACGACCGCAGCGACGAGACCGAGCAGGAGCGGGTGATGCGCGAGCTGCTCGAGGGCCTGCGCGACCGCCGGCAGCGGCAGGACGCGCCGCCCATCGAGGCCGTGCTCGACGTCCAGCGCCGGCCGCGCCCCGCGCCACCGAGGGGACCCGACCGCGACGCCCTGTTCCGGGGGCTCGACGGCGACGCGCCGCGGGCCGATGCCGAGGCGCGGCTGCGGGCCGAGCTCGAGCAGGAGGGGGCTCGGCGCCGGGGACCCGAGGACCTGTTCGCGTCCCTCGCCGCGCCCGCGGAGGGCCCGCGCGAGGGCAAGCGCGACAAGCGCCGCCCGAGACCGCAGCGGGACCGCGAGTGAGACGCGGGTGTGGGCAGCACCTCCCCGTCCGTGGAAAGATGGGGACCGGAAGGAACCCGTGATGCGAGGTCCGATCGCCATCGTGCTGATGCTCGCGCTGGTCCTGGCGCCGGTCGGCTGCATCCAGAAGGAGCCCGTGGACGACGACGCGGGCGACGACGACGCGGCCGGCGACGACGACACCGCGGGCGACGACGACACCGCCGGCGACGACGACACCG
>CAZOYV010000268.1:0-5847 GCA_964584075.1 uncultured Rickettsiales bacterium
TGGCTGCCTCCTTTCAGACAGCAAGTTGGGCCAGACTTCGCCTGGCGCACCAGAGCGCGCCGAGAACCCTGGGTTGGTCTCCCCTCGGCGCTCTCCGCGCTCTCGGCGATTTCGCTCCTCTCGATCCTGGTTTCCGCCGACACGAGCGATCCCGTGCCAACCATGGCGCGTTTTCCCGTATACTCTCCACAGCTCGCCCGTGAACTGAACTTCCTTTCAGTAAAATTCCTGTTGTATCTATCTACTCGCTATTGTAGAATCATCCAGTAGCCAACCAGTCACTACTGGATAGTTCCATGACCACGAGCCGAATCCTCACCGACGGGGACATGGCCGGGCTGCTGCAGGTGGACGTGGGCGTCGTGTGGGACGCCTACCGGCGGGGGGACCTGCCGGGGTTCGAGATCGGCCCCGGGCACCTGCGCTGCTCCGAGCCGGCGTTCCACGAGTGGGCCGAGCGCAAGTCGCGGGAGGCGGACGGCGGGGGGGCGCGCGCGGACGCGGTGGAGGCGGCCTACGCCGCCAGCGACGCCACCGCCGATCGCTTCGCTGTCCTGGCGACCCCCGGCGGCCCCCTCCCCTCGCTGGCCGGCGCCGAGCTGTCGACCCCCGACGCGCGCCGCAGCCGTCCCTTCCGCCTCGACCACGTCGACGCCGAGCGCGGCGGGCTGCAGATCACACCGCTGGGCAACGGCGACGCCGCACCCCTGTGGCTGCGCGGCGAGGCGGTCAACCGCTGCCTGTACTTCCTGGAGACCCAGGTCCCCGCCGGAGAGCCGATCCCGATCCAGGCGTCCCAGAACCACCCCGGGCCGCTGGCGCGGTTCACGCGCCGGGGCAACGGCGGGGTGCGCTGCCTGCCCTACCTGCTGCCGATCCTGGAGCGCTGCGGGCTGGTGGTGATCGACGGGGACGCCCGACCCAACACGGTCCGCACGACGACCGCGGACGACGACGAGGTGCGCCATGGTTGAGCGCGGTAGACGCGGAAAGCGCGGAAAGCGCGACGACGACGATCGCAGCCAGCTGTCGCTGCTGGACCAGGTGGCGGTGGGCGCCGACGAGCCGGCCCCCGACATCCCGCCGGCCAAGCTCGGCCGCCCCGAGGCGGTGGCGCTGCACGAGACGACCCGCCAGCGGTACCTGAACTACGCGCTGAGCGTGATCACCAGCCGCGCGCTGCCCGACATCCGCGACGGGCTCAAGCCGGTACAGCGCCGGATCCTGTACGCGATGTACCACAACCTGCACCTGGGGGCGGACGCCAAGTACCGCAAGTCCGCGGCGGTGGTCGGCGAGGTGATGGCCAAGTACCACCCCCACGGCGACCAGGCGATCTACGACGCGATGGTGCGCCTCGCCCAGCCGTTCTCGCTGCGCTACCCGCTGGTCGACGGCCAGGGCAACTTCGGCTCGCTGGACGGCGACCCCGCCGCGGCGATGCGCTACACCGAGGCGCGGCTGCGGCACCTGGCGGTGGAGCTGCTCGAGGAGCTCAAGAAGGAGACCGTCGACACCCGCGCGACCTACGACGGGACCACCGAGGAGCCGGTGGTGCTGCCGGCCCAGGTCCCGCACCTGCTGATCAACGGCTCCACCGGGATCGCGGTGGGGATGGCGACCAACATCCCGCCGCACAACCTCGGCGAGGTGGTGGACGCCCTCGTGGAGCTGATCGACGACCGCGAGATGACCCTCGAGCAGCTGATGGAGCACATCCCCGCGCCGGACTTCCCCACCGGCGGGCGGATCGAGTCGTCCGAGGCGGAGCTCCGCCAGATCTACGAGACCGGCAGCGGACCGGTGGTGCTCGCCGGCGAGTACCAGGTGGAGTCGGGCGGCGGCCGCAAGCTGGCCGTGATCACCTCGATCCCCTACGGGCTCAAGAAGGCCGACCTGGTCACCAAGATCGCCGACCTGATCGTGGCCAGGAAGGTCCCGCAGATCCTCGACGTCCGCGACGAGTCCACCGACGACGTGCGGATCGTGCTGGAGCTCAAGCGGGGCACCGAGCCCGAGGTGGCGATGGCGTTCATCTACAAGCACACGCCGCTGCGGATGAACTGGCACGTCAACCTGACCTGCCTGGTGCCCACCGACAACCCGCAGGTCGCCGGCCCGGCCAAGGTCGACCTGCGCACGATGCTGCTGCACTTCCTCGACTTCCGGATGGAGGTCGTCACCCGCCGGCTGCAGTACGACCTGCGCAAGCTCGAGGAGCGGATCCACATCCTCGAGGGCTTCGCCCGCGTGTTCGACGCGCTGGACGAGGCGATCCGGATCATCCGCCGCAGCGACGACAAGGCCGACGCGCGGGTCGAGCTGATGGAGCGCTTCGACCTCGACGAGATCCAGGCCGAGGCGGTGCTGGAGATCAAGCTGTACAAGCTGGCCAAGATGGAGATCCAGGCGATCCTCGACGAGCTGGAGGACAAGACCCGCGAGGCCGACCGGATCCGGATGATCCTGGCCAGCGAGGCGATGCGCAACGAGCTGATCCGCGCCGAGCTGGACCAGGTCCGCGGGGCCTACGCCGACGCTCGCCGGACGGTGCTCGACGCCCCGCCGCAGGCCACCGCCGAGGACTTCGAGCCCGAGGCCTACATCGTCAAGGAGGACGCCTGGGTGATCGTCACCCGCGACGGCTGGATCAAGCGCCAGCGCGGGTTCTCCGAGGTCGGCGCGATCCGCGTGCGCGAGGACGACGAGGTGCGCTGGCTGATCCGCGGCTCGACCCGCGAGTGCGTGTGCCTCTTCACCGACCGCGGGGTGTGCTACGTGATGCGGATCGACGACGTCCCGGCGACCACCGGCCACGGCGAGCCGGTGCAGCGGTTCTTCAGCTTCGACGACGGCGAGCACGTGGTCGGCGTTGTGGTCAGCGACCCGCGCGTGCTGCCCCCCGCCCCCGAGGGCGCCGGCGAGCTGGGCTGGCCGCTGGTGCTGGCGGTGACGCGCAACGGCAAGTGCCTGCGCTTCCCGCTGGGGCCGCACCGCACGCCGAGCAACAAGAGCGGACGGCGCTTCGTGCGCCTCGAGCCCGGGATGGCCGACGACCGGGTGCTGATGGTGGCGGTCACGATCGGCCACGAGAACGTCTGCGTCGCGTCGGAGAAGGCGCGCTGCGCGATCTTCCCGGTCGACGACGTCAACGTGCTGTCCGGCGTGGGCAAGGGCGTCCAGGCGATGAAGCTGGACCGGGACGACCTGCTGCTCGGCGCCGAGATCAGCGACGCGGCGCGCAAGGGCCTCGAGGTGGAGAGCAGCCGCGGGGCGACGATGGTGGTGCGCACCACCAAGTACGAGGTCACCAGGCGCGGCGGGCGCGGGCGGCAGATGCTCAAGCGGGCCTACCTGCGCCGGGTGATCCCCGGGCCGGTGGTGCCGCTGGGCTGGGGCGATCAGGTCGACGGCGCGGACGCGGACGCGGACGAGCAGGAGTAGGGCGATGGGCAACAGCGGCTACACGGCCAAGGACATCACGGTCCTCGAGGGGCTCGAGCCGGTCCGCAAGCGGCCGAGCATGTACATCGGCGGGGTGGGCAAGCCCGGGCTGCACCACCTGCTGTGGGAGCTGGTCGACAATGCCGTCGACGAGGCGATCAACGGCTACGCCGATCGGATGGTGGTGACGCTCCACCGCGGCCACACGCGCGCCACGGTGACGGACAACGGCCGCGGGATCCCGGTGGACGAGCACCCGGTGCACAGGCGCTCGGCGCTGGAGCTGGTGATGACCACGCTGCACGCCGGCGGCAAGTTCGACGCCACCAACTACATCAAGTCCGGCGGGCTGCACGGGGTGGGCAGCTCGGTGGTCAACGCGCTGTCCGCCCGGATGACGGTCACCGTGCGCCGCGAGGGCAAGGAGTACCGCCAGGGCTACCGCAGGGGCCGGCCCACAGCGCCGGTCAAGGAGGTGGGCAAGGCCCGCGGCTCGGGCACCACGATCACGTTCGAGCCCGACGAGACGATCTTCGAGACGGTGGTCTTCGATCCGAGCATGGTCCGCGAGCAGCTGGAGACCAAGTCGTTCCTGACCCGTGGACTGAAGATCGTGCTGCGGGACGAGGACAGCGGCGAGACCGAGACGTTCCAGCACGACGGCGGCGTCGAGGAGTTCCTGACCCACGTGGAGGCCCAGCGCAAGGCCCGCCCGGTGGTGGAGCCGCCGTTCACGCTGGAGCGCGACAACGGCGTGCGCGTCGAGCTGGCGCTGCGCTGGAGCGAGTCCCCCGAGGAGTACGTCCGCTCGTTCGTCAACGGGATCCCGACCCGCGACGGCGGGACCCACGAGCTCGGCGTGCGCGACGGGGTGGTCAAGGCCGTGCGCGGCTTCATCGAGACCCACAACCTGTTGCCCAAGAACGTCAGCCTCACCGCCGAGGACATCCGCGAGGGCATCGTCGGGATCCTCTCGGTGTTCATGCTCGAGCCCCAGTTCCAGGGCCAGACCAAGTCCAGGCTGAACAACCCCGAGGTCAAGAGCGTGCTGTCCACCGCGGTGCGCGGGGCGCTGGAGCAGTTCCTGCACGCCAACTCCAGCTGGGGCGAGGCGGTGGTCGCGCGGGCGATCCAGAGCGCCCGGGCCCGGCAGGCGTCCCGCAGCGCCGCGCAGCAGGTGCGCCGCAAGTCGGCGGTCAACCGGCGGCTCAACCTGCCCGGCAAGCTCGCCGACTGCTCCAGCAGCGACGCCGGCGAGAGCGAGCTGTTCATCGTCGAGGGGGACAGCGCCGGCGGGTCGGCCAAGCAGGGCCGCGACCGCAAGACCCAGGCGATCCTGCCGCTGCGCGGCAAGGTGCTCAACAGCGAGCAGGTGTCGCTGGTCAAGGCACTGAAGCACCGCGAGCTGGCCGACATCGTCAGCGCGCTGGGGTGCGGCGCGGGCGGAGCGATGGACCTGTCCAAGCTGCGCTACCACAAGATCATCCTGCTGATGGACGCCGACAGCGACGGCCACCACATCTCGACCCTGCTGCTGACGTTCTTCTACCGCCACATGAAGCCGCTGCTCGACGCCGGCCACGTGTTCCTGGCCCAGCCGCCGCTGTACCGCATCGACGTGGGCAAGCAGACCTACTGGGCGCTGGACGACGCCCACAAGGAGCGGATCCTGCGGCGCGCCGACGGCCGCGCCCAGCCGTCGATCCAGCGCTTCAAGGGGCTGGGCGAGATGATGCCGGACACGCTCCACGCCACCACGCTCGACCCCGCCCGCCGGCGCTTGCTGCGAGTCACGATCCCCGACGACGCGCGGCTGGAGACCGAGAACGTGATCACCGAGCTGATGGGCAAGGACCCCTCGGCCCGGTTCCGCTTCATCATGGACCGCGCCGAGGACGTCGAGGAGCTGGACCTGTAAGGCCGCCACCGTTAGCTGGAAGTCGATTCGAACCAACTGCCCGATCCGCCCCCCGAAGCCCCAGGAGGCACGGGCTGAACTGCCCGATCCGCCCCCGTCACCCGCTTCCGGGACGACCCGGATCTCGGCCGCTGCCGCTTCTCGCCGGTGTGCCGGACCACCCCGGAGCGATGAGGGCAACCCAAGCCGCTTGTCACCGGGGACCCAGAGACAGCCGAACTCGATCTCGAACTCCATCTCGGTCTCGCTCTCGATCTCGGCTTCAGGCCCCCCCCCTGGCCATCCCAAGTTCCCCTCAGCGGAACTTCGAGGGCCCACGACCCCCTCCTGGGCATCCCAAGTTCCCCTCAGCGGAACTTCGAGGGCCCACGACCCCCTCCTGGGCATCCCAAGTTCCCCTCAGCGGAACTTCGAGGGCCCACGACCCCCTCCTGGCCATCCCAAGTTCCCCTCAGCGGAACTTCGAGGGCCCACGACCCCCTCCT
>CAZOYV010000268.1:5947-11835 GCA_964584075.1 uncultured Rickettsiales bacterium
CACGACCCCCTCCTGGCCATCCCAAGTTCCCCTCAGCGGAACTTCGAGGGCCCACCACCCCCTCCTGGCCATCCCAAGTTCCCCTCAGCGGAACTTCGAGGGCCCACGACCGCCTCCTGGGCGTCCCAAGTTCCCCTCAGCGGAACTTCGAGGGCCCCCCTGCACCAGTGACCGGCATGGAACACTCGAAAGCGGAGACGCCCAGAGGACACGGCGACGGCGAGGGACAGGGCAGCGGCAATGGAATTGGACGGACCGGAAGGACGCGGGGAGCTAGATCTCGGGCTCCCCGCGCAGCAGCCGCACGGCCTTGGAGATCACCAGGGCAGGCGCCCCGAACGGGGCGATCGCGCCGAGCACGACGACCTCGTCGAGCAAGGTGGATTCGGCGCCGTCCGCGTCGCCGCGCAGCCGATCGCGGAACGCGTCCCAGGTATTGCCCAGCCGGTTGGCCAGGTTGATCCCGCGGGCCACGGCGGCCACCTCGCGAGCCGCGCGCGGACCCAGGCGCTCCCGCAGCGCGCGCTCGGCCACGTCGGGGGGTAGCTCGCCCTTCCCTGTGGCGACGGCGCAGGCCAGCTCGATCACCTCGCGCTCGCCGTCCGCGAGGGGCGCGGCGTCGCCGGAGAGCAGCGCCTGGACCTCGGGCGGCGCCACGCCGGCGTGCTCGCCCCACAGCCCGTGGACCGCCGCGCAGTGGCGGCAGCGGTTGACCCGCGTGATGCCCAGCATCACCTTCTCGCGCAGGGCCGGCTCGATGCGCCCCGGTGCGACGTAGGCGCCCACCAGGCCCGGGGTCGAGGCGGCGCAGGAGCCCAGGTCGCGGAGGAACCCGGACGGGGTGTAGCCGCGCTTGCGCGGCTGGCAGCTCGGTGCGGTCATGGGGATGCTCCCGGCGGGTGCGGGGTGGGGATCTCGCGGGCTACTCGGTCAGCGCCGCCACGTCGATCATCGGCTCGGGGTGGTCGCCGCCCTGGCCCTGGTAGCCGTCCTCGCCGGTGCCGATCGCGTCCTGGCGCGCCTGCTCGGCGCTGGCGGAGGGGTTCTCGGCGAAGTACGCGGCCATCGCGCCGGCCACGTGGGGGGTGGCCATCGAGGTGCCGGAGATCGAGGCGTAGTCGCCGTTGTTCCACGTCGAGGTGATGTTGACCCCGGGGGCCGCGACGTCGACGGCGTCGCCGAAGTTGGAGAAGTCGGCGAAGCCGTTGTCGCTGCCGCCGTAGGCGTCGTAGGCGCTGACCACCACGCCGAGGTCGTAGCCCGCGGGGATGTAGCCGTTGGTGTTGGTGCCGTCGTTGCCCGCGGCGATGCAGACCACCACGCCCATGTCCTCCAGCGCCTGGATCGCCTCCTCGAGGGGCTGCGGGCCGCTGTCGGGGTCGGACGGGCCGCCGAGCGACATGTTGACGACCCTGATCTCGGGGTGCTGGGCGACGTACTCGAGGCCGGCGACGATGTCGCCGAGGGTCCCCGACCCGTCGTTGTCCAGCACGCGCACGGCGTGCAGCCCGACGCCGGGGGCCACGCCGACGACGCCGTTGAAATCTGCCGCGGCACCGATCGTGCCCGCCACGTGGGTGCCGTGGCCGTTGCCGTCGTCGCCGCCGTTGTCGCTGCCGCCGCCCTCGCCGACGGCGTCGTAGGTGCCGACGATCGACGGCTCCAGCTCGGGGTGGTCCAGGTCGATCCCGGTGTCGACCACCGCCACCTCCACGTCCCCGAGCGAGAACTCGTAGGGACCGCCGATTCGAGCCACCCCTTCCGGGATTTCGGTGTCCCCGAACTCCGGATCGCTGCCGGGCGGCGGCTCGTAGTTCCGGGGCGGATCGATGATGATGTACTCGATGTCCGAGATGCCCTCGAACGAGTCCACCACGCCGATCGGCAGCCGCACCGAGAACCCCTGGGTCACGTCGGTGAACAGGTGCAGCGGCTCGAACTCGAAGATGTCGGCGAACTCCAGCTGCAGGTCGTTGACCACGGTGGCCACCTCCTGCGGCTCGGCGCCCAGCTTGATCACGTAGGTGTCCAGCAGCAGGTCCTCGGCCTCCTCGCAGCCGATCAGCGCGAACCCCGACAGGGACAGCGCCACGGCGGCCAGGATCCCGGGCCAGGAGCGCCCGCTCTTGCTTGTCATCGGTGACCTCCACCCCCGGGCGCGACGCGCGTCGCCGGGGCTACCCGTTCTGTAGCAAGTTGACCACGCCAGGGGCGCCTGTCAACGCGCACTCACTTCATCAGCTCGCGGCAGCAGCCGGTGCGATCGTCGATGCACTGGCCGTCGGGGCACTTGCAGCCGACGGTCATCGCCTGGCCGCACATCATGCCCTCGCTCTCCATCGCGCGGCACTTGCCGACGCAGGTGTTGGGGAAGCGGTGGACCTCGGCGCCGGCCATCGCACACTGCTCGGCCAGCGGCAGGTCGCGCGGGACCTGCGTGCAGGCGCCGCCCGCGCTCGCGTCCGCGCGCGCTGAGTCGTCGTCCGCCTCCTGCGCCGGCGCGTCCGCGGGGTCGGGATCCTCCGCCGGGACCGCGACGGTCGCCGTCTCCGGCTCCTGCGGCTCCGTGATGCTCGCCCCCGCGGGCGTGGCGCCCCCGCCACAGGCCGAGATCCCCGGCCCACACAGGGCCAGGGCCGAGATCGCGATCCAGAACCGGTTCCGCATCCTGCCGCTCCCTTCCCGCCGATCTAACCACATTGGACGAAAACACGGCCAAAACATTCAACAAAACCAGCGGTTTCGTGCTCCACCCAATTGCTTGACTTTCCCCGGTCCGACCTCTAATTTTCCGCCCATCCATGGGGCCGGGATGGGCCCCCCGTCCGCAATCCCCAACCGCCGCACGAGGGACATCCGGTGTTCGTCTTCCCCAAGTGGATCAATGCACTGCGCCCGGGCATCGCGGTGGCGCTGCTGGGCGGGCCCGCGTACGCGCTGGCGCTCGCCTACTACGCCCTGTGGCCCGCGACCCGCGAGGTGGGGTATCAGCCGGAGCAGCCGGTGCCCTACAGCCACGCGCTCCATGCCGGCGAGATGGGCATGGACTGCCGCTACTGCCACACCACCGTCGAGGAGACGGGGCACGCGGCGGTGCCGCCCACCGACACCTGCCTCAACTGCCACGAGCTGGTGCGCCAGGACAGCGAGAAGCTGATCCCGGTGCACGAGAGCCGCGCCACCGGGATGCCGGTGGAGTGGGTCCGGGTCCACGACCTGCCGGACTTCGTGTATTTCAATCACAGCGCCCACGTGACCCGCGGCATCAGCTGCGTCGCCTGCCACGGGCGGATCGACAAGCAGGAGAAGGTCTACCAGCAGGAGCCGCTGCACATGGGCTGGTGCCTGCGCTGCCACCGCCACCCCGAGGAGCACCTGCGGCCCCCCGAGTTCGCCACCGCCCTGGACTGGGTCCCCGAGGAGGACCAGCGCATGATGGGCCTGCGGCTGATGGAGCAGAACGACATCCACCCCTCCGAGGACTGTTCGACGTGTCATCGCTAGAAGATCCCAAGCCGCGCCACGGGTACTGGCGGAGCCTCGACGAGCTCTCCCGGACCCCCGAGGCGCAGTCCTGGTTCGAGCGGCACGGGCTGTCCGTCCCGGAGCTGCCCCCCTCGAACCGCCGCCACTTCCTGCAGCTGATGGGCGCCTCGCTGGCGCTGGCCGGCGGGCTCGCCGGCTGCAAGAAGGCCACCGAGACGATCGTGCCCTACGCCGGCCGCCCCGCCGGGCGGACCCCCGGCGTGCCGGTGCACTACGCCACCGCGCTGGACGCCCGCGGCGCCGCGCTGGGCGTGCTGGTCACCGCCTACGACGGCCGCCCGGTCAAGATCGAGGGCAACCCCGAGCACCCGTCCAGCCTCGGCGGCAGCGACCTGCGAGCCCAGGCCGCCGTGCTGCAGCTGTACGACCCGGACCGCAGCCAGAAGGTCGTGCGCCGCGAGGGCGGCTCCGAGACGACCAGCGACTGGGCCTCGTTCGTCTCGTTCGCCAAGGGCCACTTCGAGGAGCTGCGCGGCCGCGACGGCGCCGGGCTGGTGGTGCTCGCCGAGGCCAGCTCGTCCCCCAGCGTGGCACGGCTGCGGCGGGTGCTGCTGGGCAAGGCGCCGCAGGCCCGCTGGGTGGAGTTCGAGGCCGCGTCGCGCGACGCCGAGCGCGAGGGCACGGCGATGCTGTTCGGCGCGCCGTTCCGTCCGCTGCTCGATCTGGAGCGCGCCGACGTGGTCGTGCTGCTGGACGCCGATCCGTTCGGCGATCACCCCGACGCCGTGCGCCTCACGCGGCAGCTGGCGGGACGCCGCGACGCCCACGACGGCACGATGTGCCGCGTCTGGGCCGCCGAGAGCGCGCTGAGCCTGTCGGGCTCGCTGGCCGACCACCGGTTCCCGATCCGCTCCGCCGAGGTGGCGGGGCTGGCGCTGGCCCTCGGCGCCGAGCTGAACCGCCAGTACCCGTACGGCGCGGCGCTGTCGCCGGCCACCGCGGCGATGGGCGAGAGCGCCCCCGCGGCGGCCGTCTCCCGGGAGCAGGTCGCGCGGATCGCCGAGGACCTGCTGGCCCACATCGGCCACTCGGTGGTGCTCGCCGGGCCGCGCCAGCCGGCGGCGGTCCACGCCCTGGCCCACGCGCTCAACGCCGGGCTGGGCAACGTGGGCAAGACCGTGACCTACGTCCCCGCGCCCGACCCGGAGCGCCCGAGCCACGCCGCGGCGCTGCACGCGCTGAACGCCGCGTTCGACGCCGGCGAGGTCGACACCGTGGTGGTGATCGGCGGCAACCCGGCCTACGACGCCCCCGGCGCGCCCGAGCTCGCCGAGCGCCTGCGGGGTGCCGAGACCAGCATCCGCCTGGGGCTCTACGACGACGAGACGTCGCAGGCCTGCCACTGGCACCTGCCCCGCACCCACGCCCTGGAGCAGTGGGGCGACGCCCGCAGCTGGGACGGCACGGTGTCGGTCGTCCAGCCGCTGATCGAGCCGCTGTACGGCGGCCACGGCGAGCTGGAGCTGCTGGCGCTGATCGCCGGCGTCGACGCCGACCCGCGCAAGATCGTGCGCAACTCCGTGGCCGAGCTCGGCGGCGCGTGGGACAGCGACGACCGCTGGCGGCGCACGCTGCACGATGGCTTCCTGGCCGACTCGGCCTACCGCCGCGAGGAGCCGCCGTGGCACCTGGACGGCGTGGCCACCGCGGTGCAGCAGGCCAAGGGGATCCAGCCCGGCGCCGATCTCGAGTTCGTGTTCGCCGCGGACCGCAAGGTGCTCGACGGGCGCTGGGCCAACAACGCCTGGCTGCAGGAGCTGCCCGACCCGATCACCAAGGTGGTGTGGGACAACGCGGCGCTGATCGCCCCCGCCGAGGCCGAGGCGCTGGGGCTGAAGACCGGCGACGTGGTGATGCCCGAGCTCGGGGACCGCAACATCACGATCCCGGTGCTGGTCTCGCCCGGACAGGCCGCCGGGAGCGTGACCCTGCCGCTGGGCTACGGCCGCCGCGCCGCGGGCGCGGTGGGCGACGGCGTCGGCGCCGACGTGACCCCGCTGCGACCCGCCGACGGGTCGTGGTTCGTCTCCGGCGGCAGCCTGATGCCGACCGCCGACTTCCACGAGATCGCCTGCACCCAGGACCACTACCCGCTGGACTCGATCGGCGAGGAGGGGATCGAGAACCGGCTGCCGATGATCGTCCGCGAGGCCGATCTCGAGACCTACGAGCAGCACCCCGACTTCGCCAAGCACGTGGTGCACCACCCGCCGCTGGAGCAGCCGTTCGGCGACCACGAGTACCCCGGGCACCGCTGGGCGATGGCCGTCGACCTGAGCAAGTGCACCGGGTGCTCCACCTGCGTGCTGGCCTGCCAGGCGGAGAACAACATCCCGATCGTC
>CAZOYV010000269.1:0-11758 GCA_964584075.1 uncultured Rickettsiales bacterium
GATCGCGCGGAACCAGAGCACCAGCGGGCTGCGGGTGTCTTGGAAGATCGTCCCTCGTATTCCGTGAAAATCCCGATCGCCCAGCTCGATACCATCTCTCTGTCACATCCATGAGCCGATCCGCGGCCCCGTCCGGTCAGAACTGACCCATCCAGACACCGCGCCCGGCGCGTGAGTGGATTTCATCAACCCCGTTCCACCCTCTTGCACACACGTCCCCGCCCCGGTGTCCTATCTGGCCTCGGGCTCGATCTCAGCTACGCCGCGAGGCGGTAGTCGCGGATCAGGCCGCCGAGGACGGGCCGGGACTCGACCCGGCGTGCATCCACGACGGCCTCCGATGACGCGAGCGCACCAGGCTCCGGCTCGGGGATGCCCTCGATTCCTTGATGAACGCGTCCGCCGTTGTAGTAGCGCATGTATGCCCCGACCGTCCGGCGGAGGTGCCCCTCGGAGAGGAAGATGAATCGTCGCAGGCACTCTTCGCGCAGGGTCCTCCAGAAGCGCTCGATGTGCGGATTGGCGTTGGGGGCGCCGTATGGGATTGGCAGACCCTTTATCGCAAGGACTCCGTCCAGCCAGGCATCGAGGGAGCAGCGGTAGGACCGCGCAGGAGTGCGTTCAGGGGGAACGGCACATCGACCGAGCTGACCGAAGATCCCGTCGTTGTCGTGGATCAGGTACCGCGGGATCACGCCGAATGGCGTGGCCTCGCGGATCTGCTGCTTGACCCAGTCCAGCGTCGGGTGGCGGGTCATGGCGATGTGGACGATCCGGCGGGTGTCGACCGCCATGATCGCCAGCACGTGGCACAGCGAGTAGTCCCACAGGAACTGGGTCGTGAAGTCGAGGGCGAAGACCTGGGAGGCATGGGAGGCGATGAACACGCTCCAGTTCGAGGGATGGGGACCGGGGGGCCGGACCAAGTGACGCCTGACGGTGCTCGAGGCGACCTCGATCCCCAGCTTGAGCTTCAGCTCCAGGGCGATCCGATCCTCGCCCCAGGTTGGGTTCTCCCTGGACATCCGTTCGATGATCGCGACGATCTCCGCCGAGAGCGGTCGCCTTCCCGGCCGGCCCCGCGAGATGCGCCTCCAGTGGCGACGAAAGCCCTCTCGATGCCAGCGCAGGACCGTCTCGGGCTTGACGATGACCAGGGCAGAACGCCACCTGGTCCAGTGCCGACACAGCCAGATCCAGAACAGCCGATCCGCCCGGCGCAGACGAGGACGACGGACCTGTCGCCGGTAGATCTCGAGTTGTTGGCGGAGAGCTACGATCTCCAGGAGCAGATCCACCCTCGAGCGGGTCGAGGATCGCAAGGTCGAAAGCGCCGATAGAGCCAGGGACAACATGGCCGAGTGCCATGCATGGCATCCGATGTGATGTCAACGACGAGGAGCCGATCCGGGTGCTCGCGGAGTGCAGGTATCCTGTCCAGCCCGTTGACTTACCACAACACATCTGTTGACACACTCCAACACCACGGCTACGGTGAGCTTGACGTTAGGAAGCAGCCTCGGCTCGTGCAGCGGGGTCGGTGAACGCGGAAGCGAACGGGATCCAGGAGCAGCGATGGCGCTAACGCACCCCAACAAGCACATCGAGGCCGCTCTGCAGTACGCGCGGTCGAAGGGATTCAGGGTGGAGAAGGCCGGACCGAGAGCGCATCCGTGGGCTCGATCAAGTGCCCTGCCGGCAGTC
Source organism: uncultured Rickettsiales bacterium (assembly GCA_964584075.1). GTDB lineage: Bacteria > Myxococcota_A > UBA796 > UBA9615 > CAYRNR01 > CAZOYV01. Next base: position 1,705 of record CAZOYV010000269.1, read on the forward strand.
GCGAGGGCTGCATGATGTCGGTCTGGTCCACGCCGAAGAACCCCGAGCGGCACGCGCGCGCCATCCGGCGCTGGATCGACAACTGTCCCCACTGGTCGCCCGAGGACGGGTCGACAGGTGATGGCACCGACCAGGGTTGATCGGATGGAAAGGAGCCTGTGAGATGAGCAACATCACCCACAACTTCCAGCTGGTCCTGTCCGGCGTGCACGAGCTGTCCGACGACCTGGCCGAGGCCATCTTCATGGCCTTCGAGGGGGACGCGGACCTGTCCTCCCGCGGCGGCACCGTGACCGTCGACTTCTTCGAGTGGGAATTCGCCGGAGACGTCGTGCCGGAGCTGTTCGCGATCGTCCGCCGGGTGAAGCAGGCCGTCGCGCCCTTCGGCGCCGAGGTCGTGCGGCTCCTCCCCGACGACCTGGTCACCGCCGCCGAGATCGCCGAGAAGCTCGGCATCTCCCGCGAGGCTGTCCGCCTGTACTCCACCGGCCAGCGCGGGGACGGCATGTTCCCGGCGCCGGCCCACGCCTCGGCATCCAACCGCTCCGTGCTCTGGCGCTGGGGGGAGGTCCTGGACTGGGCGATGGAGTACCTCGGACCCGACCACCCCGCCGTGGAGGAGGGGACCGCGGAGTACCGCGCCTGGTATCGGCAGCTTCTCAAGGTCAGTCTCGCGCTGAATCTGTTCCGCCAGGCCGGCGACGAGTCCCACGAGCTACTCAAGCTGGCGGCGACCGGCTGATCGTACTTCCGTGACATCGCATCGGACGTCGTACCCGCACTCTATACCGTTCCCGACCGCCCTTTCGAGGCACATCGTCACTGGTGCTTCCGCGAGACGAACGGCAGCGCAACCCGGGGCGGCCCCTCACAACAAATCTCAGTGGTGGACCTGGGCGTCAGTCCTGTCGGGAGGCAACCACGGCCCCGAAGCGCCGGAGCTGCTCATCCGGCTCCGAGACCGCGGCGATCTCCCGCAGCCTTGTCACGTTGATCCCCGGTGGCAGTTCCTCGAAGGGCACGTCCACGCGCTCGACGATCTCCGGGGCCAGGTCCAGCAGGTTGAGGATCTGGCAGACCCTGGCGCCGGTGATCCCCTCCTGCAGTCCAAGGTCCCGCAGCGAGGTCGCCTGGCCAGACTCGAGCATCCGGCGGAGCTTCCGCGCCCGCTCGAACAGGTGCTGGACGCCCTTGCCTCGTTGCTTCTGTGGCCGCCCGGCGGCGGCCCCGTCCGATGGCACGCATCCGTGGCACGCATCGCCTTTCGATGGGGCGCAAGCCGGATCGCTCGACGGGGCGGGCGTTTCCGCGTGGCACGCATCGCCGCTCAGGCGGCGGGACGCCCTCGCGCGGCGCCTCGAACGGCTCGGCGGGAGCTCGCGCTCAACGACCCACTGGCTGAGAGTTTGGCTTTTTCCAACGCGGGGGGAATTGGGGAGCCAAATTGGTCCAGATGGGAACTTCTCCCGAGGTGCTTCACACCTGGGTCGTAGAAGCTCCTTTGCCCCCTCATCCAGGATTCGGTCTCCGGAAGCCACGGCCTCCGGAGGCCAACCTGCGCCCACGAAACGGCCGCCCTTCGCTTGCGGGACACGCGCAATCCCCCGCCAGCACTGAGAAAAACGCTTGCGGGACAGCCGAATCCCTTGCGGGACACGCTTGCAGGACAGACGCCGACGACCCCTGGGGCGACCGCCGCAGCAGCCTGCGTGGCCACCTGGCCCGCGCCCGCCGCTTTGACCGGATGATCCAAACCGGCGAGGCCGCGAACGCCGCCGAGGTCTCCCGGATGGAGGGCCTGACCCGGGCTCGGGTCAGCCAGCTCCTCGGCCTGCTCCGCCTCGTCCCCGCTATCCTCGACGACCTCGATGACCAAGAGGGCACAGGTCCGGTGCCGACCGAAGGCGCCCTGCGGAAGCTGTCCATGCTGCCCGCGGCCAGGCAGCCGAGCCAGTACAGGAAGCTCATCGAGGCAGAGGAGCGGCGCGGACGGCCGAAGCACAAGGCGAACGGCCCGCCCCCCCGGAACCGCGAGCACCTCCCCCGGCGCGGATTCAGCCATCTACTGGACCAGGCCCGGCACTACCAGGCCATCCTGGACGCTGGCGCTGTCCGCTCGCTGCAGGAGATAGCCCAGCGGGAGGGGGTCAGCGCCAGCCGCGTGGGTCAGATTCTCGGCTTGCTCCAGCTCGCACCGGACATCGTCGACCTGGTGGACCAGCCGGTGAAACACAAGAAGCCAATCACCCACAGGGAGCTGCTTCGGATCGCGCGGCTGCCGGATCACGCCGACCAGCGACGGGCGTTCTACGGCCGGCTGGCTTCCCCTGCAGGTTGACCGCGAGCAGGTATCCCCGGGCCTTGCCCCGGTTGCCGTCCGGAACGAGTACGCCGCCATCGACCATCGCGGCGAGCACACGGGAGGCCGTGCGCTCCGACACCTCCAGCTCCTCTGCCAGGCGACCTCGTGTGATGCGCCCTTCCTCAAGAGCCAGGTCCCGGGCGATGATCCACCGCGGGTCCTCCCCTGGTCCTGCTGGAGATCCCGAGGTCCGCATGGCCCTGTACGTGGTCGACCGGCCACGGCCTCTCCGGAGCACGTCGCCGCGTTCCATGAGGCGGGACAGGATACGCTTGACCTGGGACCGGGAGGCACCTGCCGCAGATTCGATCTCGCCGATTCCCACCTCGCCGAGCCCGTTCAGCAGGCCGAGTAGACGCCCCTCCTGGTACTGCGCGTTGGTGGCGACCTCGCCGTCTCCGGCAGGGATGGACGCTGCTGACATGACGGCGTGCAGGGCCTCCGCGCTCACCCTCCGGCCCTTCCCCTCGACCGCCGCGCGGAACAGGGTCCGCTGCAGCTCACGAACGTTGCCCGGCCAGGAGTGGGCGAGCAGGACCGGCTCGGCATCGCGGGCCAGCCCCTTCCTGTCGTGCGCCAGCTCGCGACCGTAGGCCAGGTAGTGCCGGGCGAGCAGGAGCACGTCTCGGCCGCGTTCTCGCAGAGGCGGAAGGCCGAGTCGGCACCAGGCCAGGCGGTCGAGCAGGTCTTCCCGGAATGCCCCCTCACGAGCCATTTGCTCGAGGTCGCGCCAGGTGGCGGCGACGACGCGCACGTCCACGGGGACCTCGCGGGCCTCCCCGACCCGCCGCACGACGCCCTCCTGGAGGACGCGGAGCAGCTTGGCCTGGGCCTGGAGCGACAGGTCGCCGACCTCGTCGAGCAGCAAGGTACCGCCGTCCGCTGCGCCGAAGACGCCCGGCCTCGCATCACCGGCGCCGGTGAACGCCCCCCGCGAGTGCCCGAACAGCTCGGCTTCGGTCAGCTCCGGTGGCAGCGTCGAGCAGTTGAGCGCGACGAACTCACCACCCCGTCCGCTGGCCCCGTGGAGCAGCCGCGCGAACAGCTCCTTGCCCGTGCCGCGCTCGCCCTGGATCAGCACGGGTGCCGGGGTCACCGCGTACCGGCGTGCCAGCCGGATCGCGTGCCGGACGGCAGGCGAGTCGCCGACGATGCCGTGGGCTGACCTCCCGCGAGCGGGACTGCTGGGGGCACTCGAAGCCAAGCTCGTTCCGTCCGGTCATGTACTGCTCGACGACAGCACCTCAGTGATCGGCATGGATCTCGGGTTGCGTAGGTTCGTGGATGTGGGATGGTGGCCTGCCGGGACGCGTTGGGGGTCCGGTTGCCGAGGTGCCCGGCTCCAGGTCTGCGGTTCCCAGCGCGATGCCTGGGGAATCCCGAGTCGGGCCGGTGAAACCCGGCACCGGGCCGGCGGTGCCCGGTCTTGGCCCGGCGAAACCCGGAGCCGGCCGGGCGAAACCCGGAGCTGGCCCGGCGATACCCGGGTTTGGACCGGCCATACCCGGGTTTCGACCGGCGATACCCGGAGTCGGACCGGCGGAACCCGAGAGTGGCCCACCGATCAGGCTCCACAAGACGCAGTCGTTACCCGGCGCCTCGACACTCTCGGGCGCGGTGGCCCTGGAGTCCATGTCGAGGGTGGGCGCTGGAGATGGCTGGTCGCCTATCTCGGTTGGATCGACACCATCGCAGCCCAGGTCAGCCCAGTATTGGTCGCGGCACACGAACTGGCCACCGCCGAGCAGCTTGGCACCTTTGGGCTGGTAGATGCGGACACGGAAGCGGCGGAACTCCTCGCCGGTCCAGTGGCGAGCAACGATGTCGCGCAACCACCGACAAGCCGCCTTGGCCAGATCCACGGGCGTGGGCGGTTCGTCTGTGACCCGCGGCTCAAGGTACGCCCGCGCATCGTGCTCGTCGAGGTTGAACCGGCCGACCGGCTCCTCGCGGGCGCGGTCTGTACGGTCCTTGATGGTGATGTAGCCGGCCTCGGGGGCGCGGCGGTGAATGCGCGCTACGACAGCATCCAGTCCTTCGAACGAAAACCTGGCACTAGGCACCGAGCTCCTTTCGCTGTCGCACCGCAAAGCCTATCGCCAGAGCATGTCATGTCACCAGAGAAATCGCTTACCTCGCCTGCCTCCGCGGGGTACGCAGCTCTCCACGCGATGCCGGACTCCACCCCGCGCCGGTGCCGCGAGCCGGAACCCGCAGTCGACCGTGGTCCTCACCAGGACGCCGCGGCTTGTCATGTCATGTCTTGTCATGTCAGCTGCCGGCAGCGACGGCTGATCTGTTGTCGTCGAGCCGGCGCTGTCCTTGGTGATCTCCGTTTTCAAGCCGCTGTTGCAGGCGAGGTAGCGAGTGCGGATCAGTCCGGTCCGGGAACGGATCCGCCGCCTCATGACGCCGTGGTATCCTCGCTTCCATGACATCGCCTCGATCCCGCCTGGATGAAGCCCTACACGTTGCCATCGCCAACTTCACGAGCGAGCTGATGGTCATCATCCGTCAGGCCACCATCGAGGAGCTGTCCGAGCTGGACCTCCGCGCGGTACCAGGTGTGCTGGAGGAGCCTGGGGAGTCGAGACTGGTTCCCGCGCGGCCGTCCGAGCCGTCCGGTGATGCAGAGCGCGGCGAAGGGGCCGTCGAAGACGCCGGTGAGGTTCCAGCAAGGCGCGAGGAGACGGTGTCCGCCGCCCCGGCGGCTGATGCCGTCCGACCGGAGCCAGCTGGGAAGCGAAAGAAGCGCCGCAGCTGGCCTACCTGCTCGGTCGAGGGGTGCGCGGCCAAGATGTACGGCCCCAGCGGTCCGGCCAGGCTGTGCTACCAGCACCACCTCCAGGCGGGCGGAGTGCCCTCGCCGTTCGCCCGGAAGCGGTCGACGGGGGAATCCACCGCGGAGAGCTCGGGAGAGGACACGCAAGACGAACGACGCCGCAAGGTCATCCTGCGCCGCAAAGGCGAGGAGCCGGACCTCAAAGCGTCTTGCAACAACCCGGGCAGGTTACCCGCACCGGCCGAGAACCCACCGCTGTCCGCAAAGGACGAGGGGCTCCGCCGTGTCGAGGCCCAGCTCGCGCGCAAGGGGTCGTGATCGTCGCGACCGGGGCCGCCTGGCAAGGAAGGTGCGCGATGGCACGATCGACGAGGAGGACCAGACGACCTGCTCACCCGCGAGATGCGGATCCCATCGAGGTGGCCATCGAGACCGCGCTCGATCCGGGACGGTTCATCTCCTACAGGGAGGCATGGTCGTTCGTCGATGACGTCCAGGCCGTGGCGAACGACGTCGAGAAGATCATCGACGGAGAGCCGGAGCGCGCGGCACGCCTGTACGAGACCTTCATCGCGGCCTGCCACCTCAAGGCCGAGGAGATCGACGACTCGAGTGGCAGCTTCGCCATGGTGGTCGACGACCTCTTCCGGGGCTGGATGAGGTCGAGGCAGTCGGCGGGTGCGGACGCGAGCGAGACGGCCCGGATGCTCCTGGCCTGGATGGAGGACGATCCGTACGGCTTCTGTCACCACCTCGACCGCGAAGCCGTCAAGGTGCTCGACAAGCACGGGCTGGCGGCGTTCTCTGCCCAGATCCGCGCGAAGTACGAGTCCTCCACCTCAGCCCCGTCCGAAGACGGCGACCGCGTTGCCAGCTATGCCCGCCGCCGGTGGGGTGGCGCGCTCAAGATCCTCCTGGCTGCCCAGCGCGACATCGACTCCTACGTTGCGGTGTGCGAGCAGACCGAGCTCAGCGCGCGGGACTGCAGGACCATCGCCGAGATGTACCGGCGCAGGAGACGACCGCAGGACGCGCTCTCCTGGGTCGAGCGGGGGCTGGAGATCGCCGCCGCGAACCCCCGGTTGGGTCACGGCGAGTCCGAGCTGCACGAGCTGAAGCGTTCGCTGCTCGCCAGGCTCGGCCACGCGGAGGACGCGCTGGCATCGGCGTGGAACGAGTTCGAGGCGTACCCGAGCACGCACAGGTACCAGGAGCTGATGCGCTATGTCCCGGCCGGAGAGAAGCAGGACTGGCACGACAAGGCGATGGAGGCGTCCGAGGGCGGGGACCTCCGTTCCCAGATCGACCTGTGGCTGAAGCACAAGGAGATGGAGCGCCTCGCCACCCGGATCGACCGCGCCACGGAAGGCGAGCTGGAGGATCTCAGCCACTACACCACCGAGCCGCTGGCAAAGAAGCTCGAGCGGTCCCGACCGGACCTGGCCGCCCGGTTGTGCCGGGCCCTCGGCATGCGCATCGTCAACGCCGGAAAGAGCAAGTACTACGACGCGGCACTCGACCACCTGGAGCACGCCAAGAGGCTCTACGCGGAGACCGGCCTCCCCGGCGACTGGGATGCCCTCGTGGTCGACGTGCGGCAGAGGCACTACCGCAAGAAGGGATTCATGGCCGGGTTCGAGGACATCGCCGCCGGCACGGTCAAGCCACCGGAGCCGACCTTCATCGAGCGGGCACGCCAGCGCTGGCCGCGAGGGCGGGATGGTGCATGACCAGCAGCACCACGTCCCGTGAGCTGATCGACGAGACCATTATTCCCGCGGTGGGGAGGAGGCATATTCCCTGGAATCACGGGGAATATTCCGGAATATCGCTGGAATATTCCGGCCTTTGGGGCATGGACGGCGAGGGCGGCACGCGGAGCTTTTGATGGCCAGGAAGCGACGGCGCAGAGATGGACGACCGGCCGTGGACGAGGTCCTGAGAGGAGCCCGTTCGGTCGACGTGGCCCAGCTGATCGGCCTGATCAACCAGGTCAACCCCACCGGTCGCGGTCTCGCGGCCGCGGAGCAAGCTCACCGGTACGACCAGAAGAGCCGCTTGCAGGCCCTGCTCATCGAGCGTTTCGCTGGTGACCTCGACGTCGCGCTCGATCCAGCGGCTCCCGGCGCGGTCAGTATCCGCCGCCGCCAGTTCCCCGGCGACGCCTGCCACGCGGTGCTCGACCAGCTCGACGAAGACAGCCGGTCCTGGGTCCGCCGCCGGCTCGACGAGGCCGAATCCTATCCCGAGTTTTCCTCTACCCCGGCCGTGCGCGGCGGCGGCCTGCGCGGCATCACGTCTCCGCCCCCCTCGCCGGACCCGCTGGCCGCTGGCCTCCGCGCGCTCGAGGAGTACGACTACGACAGCGCGCGAACGCTGCTGGCCGAGGCGCTGCAGAGGTCCGGCGGCGCCCCAGTTGAGGCGACCGCCCTCCTCGACCTGCTGGTGGACCACTTGGCCGACGACGATGCCGCGCTCCGCCTGGAGTCGGCGCTGTCCGCGGAGGCACGGCAGAGCTCGCGAGTCAGGGTCTTGCTCGCCCTGGCCGCTGCGCGGACGGGTGACCGCGGCCGCGCACGGACGCTGATCCGCGGCGTCTCCGACTCCAGGGAGGTGGACGTCTGGGCAGTGCTGACTCGCTGCGCCCTGCGTGACGGTGCCCTGGACGAAGCGGAGGAGTGCCTCGCGCGGATCCAGGAGATCGAGCCCGGGTGCAGCGAGGTGCCCGGGCTCGCTGGAGAGCTGGCGCGGCAGCGCGAGCGGGAGGTGGACGCCCTGGTCGACGCCACGGAACGGGCCTGGTCCGGGACGCACCACGAGGAGGCGGAGCGGCTGGCCCGCGAGGTGCTGAGCCGGTGCCCTGGGAACGCGCGAGCGACCGCGATCCTGGAGGAGATCGAGGAAGCACTCCGGTCGCGGAGGCTGCAGGAGCTGATGGACCGCGCACGGGAAGCCGTGGAGGCCGCTCGCTACCAGGAGGCGATCGATCTGTGGCAACGCGCTGCGCGTGCCGGCGCGCGGGACGAGGAGCTGACGGCGCGGATCCGGGAGGCTCACCGGATGCTCCGGCGGCAGCACGAAGCCCGTGCGGTCAGCGAGGTGGTCGACCTGCTCGCGAGGGACGACCTGGAGCCCGGGCTGCTGGCCTATCACGCGCTGACAGCCCGCCTGCGCGCTCGCGTCCGCGAGCGGGTGGCACTGCCCCTGCTGAGCTGGCTGGATCGAGTGCGGATCCGTGGCTCCCGCAGGCAGGCACCGCGGGACGTGGCCGCCGTGCTCGCCTTGGCTCGTGCCATAGACCTGCTCGACCGCGACCGCTGGCAGGAAGCAGCCCACTTGCTACGGCCGCACGCGAGTACGCTCAAGCCGCTCGCGGAGGCTGGCCGGTGCCTGCAGGAGCTGGCGTACCGGGAGAACCAGGAGCGAGAGCGGCAGATCGACCTCGCCCTGGCGGCCGGCGAAGACGCTCTGGACCAGGACCTACTCGAACACGCACGCTCCCAGCTGGAACGAGCTCGCGCGCTGGGCATCCACCAGGATGTCCACGCCCGTTTCACCTCCCTGGAGGCGCGACTCGAAGACGCCGAGACCAGGGCAGCGGCCGCCGGGGAGTATCAGCGGCTGCTCTCCGGCGGGAGGCTACTGGAGGCCCAGCAGACGCTGATCAGATGCCAGGAGGAGGCTCACGGCTCGGAGCGCGCGCGGTGGTCGAGCGAAGAAGACCGCTTGCACGAGCGCATCCGGGCCGCCTGGCACCTGCACCAGGGCTCGGGGTTCGATGGCCCGCTCGACTGGTGGCTCGACCGCGGGTACGGGTACGAGGGCACGGGATGCTGGCTGCTGCCCGGGGGTACGAGCGCCCTGCTGGTCCGCGCCGAGGAGCAGAGCTTGTTCGTCCTCGAGCTAGACGCGTCGGACGGAAGGCCCCGGCTCTGGACCGTCCTGCGCACGCCGGAGCCCCTGGTCTACCCGTCCGCGTGCGTGACCAGCGATGGCCAGCTGTGGCTGTACGGCGAACAGGGGAAGCTCCTGCAGCTGGCGGCCGGCACCCTGGAGCCCCTGGCCTGGCGGTCCGTCCAGGATCTACTGCCCCCCGACCTGATCATGGAGCATGCCCACTTCTCCCCCGATGCTCGATACCTGTGGTGCGACACCCGCACGCCCCACGGCGGACACGGCTTCGGCACGAGCCGCCTGTACGTCATCGACCTCCACAAGAACAAGGTGTGCCACGACACCGGCGAGTTCGGGTGGATCACCCCACTGGTCGGGAGCAGCAGGTTCCAGATCGCGAGCACGAGCTTCGAGGACGAGGAGATCACCCTGTACGAGAGCGGGAGTGGACGGAGCGGCGCACGGCGGGCGGAACTGGCCGGGGTCGCCCGGGATGTGGTCGTGCATCCGGACGGCCGCCGAGTCGTCGCGCTCCTGCACGAGGCAGACGACCTCGACGATCCGGGCCGGCTCCTGCTCCAGGTCGTGAGCGAGGACGGTCAGGTCACTGCTCCCTGGTTCCTGGCGGACCACGACGGAGACGCGCCCCACGCCATGGCCACGTCTCTGGCCGAGGCACTGACCTTCGTGGTGAGCGGCCCGGCTAGCGGCGGCTTCGAGCTGGCCGCGCTGCAGTTCGGGCCTGCCGGACCCCGGCACGTGTGGCGGGTTCCCGCTCCACGCAACACGGTGTTGCTCCAGGATCCCGGATCACGATCGGTCGCCGCGCTGTGCTTCACGCGACAGGGGATCCACCTGAGCAAGCTTGGCCGCCAGCCACCGGAGCTGCCAGCCGACAGCAACGACACCGATGCGCCCCTACCCGACCTGGAGGCGATCGGCGGCTGCGGCGAGCCCACAGCCTACTTTCCGCAGTTCTCCTGACCAATAGCGCGTGGATTTCCGGAGCGGCTCAG
>CAZOYV010000270.1:0-11728 GCA_964584075.1 uncultured Rickettsiales bacterium
TCGTCGTCGCCGGTGTCGTCGTCGCCGGTGTCGTCGTCGCCGGTGTCGTCGTCCCCGGCGGTGGTGTCGTCGTCGCCGGCGTCGTCGTCGTCGTCGGGCTCGGGGCAGCCGGCCACCAGCAGCACGGCGCTGCACAGTGCGATCCACGGAAGGGCCAGTCGGGCGTCCAGCATGGGGGTACTCCAGGGTGGGTTCGCCGGGACGGCGGGCCATCCTATCCTGTACGCTGGATGGCTGCAGCCGCCACGAGGGACGACGGGACATGAAGGACACCGCACTGCTGCTCGCCGCGACGATCGCCTGCTGCCTGGCCCTTGGGGGGGCCCGTGCGGGGGACTCGCCGCCCGAGGCGCTGGCCTACGCCGGGACCTGGGACCACGTCGGCGGCGACGCCGAGGAGCAGGCCCGGATCGACGCGATCGAGGCGGTGGTGGCGCAGATGAAGCCCGTGCTGCGCGGCATCGCGCGCAAGCGCCTGACGGTGCGCACGATCATCCCCCAGCGCTACGACATCGCCATCGAGGGCGAGCACATCACGGTCGCCACCGACAGCGGCGACGCCTGGAAGACCGATCTGCAGGGCACCGTCTACGAGTACCGCTACGACGGCGACGACTTCGTGCTGCACCGCACGCTGGTCGGCGACGAGATCCACGCCCACGCCGAGCAGTCGATCGGCGCCAGCGACTATCACTACAAGCTCTCCGCCGACGGCCAGACGCTGACCATCACGTGCTTCACCGACAGCAAGCACCTGCCCGAGCCGGTGAAGTACACCTCCACCTACCGCAAGCGCTGATCGACCTTTGCCCGCGCCGATGACACAATCGCGGCGAGGACCCCTCGCCGTGACGTTCCGCACTGCCCGTACCTGGCTCCCCCTGCTGGTGCTCCTCGCGATCCCGGGCGTCGCCGGCGCCGGCCACACCCTCCAGGGCCCGTTCGACGACGGCCCCGCGACCTACGGCCTGATGGCCAACGGCGGGATGGAGCTGGCGACCAGCGGCACCGCGCTGGTCGACTGGTCCGTGTACAACACCGACCACACCGTGTTCGGGCGCGACAGCGGGTTCGCCTACGCCGGCGCGTCCAGCGGGGCGCTGATCGATCCGGCGTTCACCAACACCGGGGCGGGGATCTCGCTGGGCCAGGCGGCGCCGGTGACCCCCGGCGTGGACTACGTGGTCTCGGCGTACGTGTTCAACGGCGTGATCGGCGGCGGGCAGGCGTACGTCGATCTCGACGACGTCAGCGTGGTGCAGTACGACGGCGGCAACGGCGACTGCTCGACGCCGAGCACCTCGGGGCACGGGCAGTGGGAGTTCGTCTACTGCCGGTTCACCGCGCCGGGTGAGGGCACGGTCACGGTCCGGGCGGTGATCGACGGCACGATCGACGCGGGGTCCTACGCCGCGTTCGACCAGGTCGCGCTGTCGCTGGCCAGCCAGTTCAACCCGCCGGTCAGCCTCGCCCTCGACGACGACGGCGACGGGGTGACGATCGGCGACGGCGACTGCGACGACGCCAACGCCCAGGTCTACCCCGGGGCTCCCGAGCAGTGCGACGGGATCGACAACGACTGCAGCGGGCTGCCCGCGGCCGACGAGGCCGACGCCGACGGGGACGGCTGGATGATCTGCGCCGGGGACTGCCACGACGGGGACGCCGCGGTCCACCCCGGGGCCGCCGAGGTGACCTGCAACGGCGTCGACGACGACTGCGACGCGGCCACCGAGGACGCCCCGGACGGCGACGGCGACGGCCACTCGCTGTGCGTCGACTGCGACGACGGCGACCCGCTGACCTATCCCGGCGCGCCGGAGCAGTGCGACGGCGTGGACAACGACTGCGACGGGGTCGTCGACAACGACACCGGCGTCGACCAGGACGGGGACGGCTACAAGCCCTGCGAGGGGGACTGCGACGACGCCGACCCGGCGGTCCACCCGGGCGCCCCCGAGGCCTGCAACGGCAACGACGACGACTGCGACGGGGTGCTGCCCGCCGACGAGGCCGACGAGGACCTGGACGGCTGGCGGATCTGCGACGGGGACTGCAACGACGACTTCGCCGAGCTCAACCTCGACGACGCCGACGGGGACGGGGTCGACACCTGTTCGGGGGACTGCGACGACGCCGACCCGACCGTGTTCCCCGGGGCCGAGGAGGCCTGCGACGGGGTCGACAACGACTGCGACGACGTGGTGGACGAGGGCTGTGCCGGGGACGACGACGCCGGGGACGACGACTCGGCGGCGGACGGCGGCATCGACGAGCAGGTCGGCGCCGGCGAGTTCGGCGCCTGTGCCTGCCGCGTCTCCGGGCGCCCGGCGGCGCCGGTGCTGGCCGGGGGGCTGGGGCTGCTGGCGCTGCTGCTGCGGCGGCGGCGTGCCTGAGCCGATGGCGATCCCCGTCGACTTCCTCGTGATCGGCGCGCAGCGCTGTGGGACGACCACGCTGTGGAACGTGCTGCGTTCCCACCCGGAGCTGTTCCTGCCCGACGCCAAGGAGGTCCAGTACCTCTCGACCGAGGCGGGGCGGCAGCGCGGCCCGCGGTTCCTCGAGCCGCACTTCCGTTCCGCCCGGCCCGGGCAGATGCGGGGCTTCGCGGACGTGCAGCTGATGGCGCACCCCGACGCCGCGCGATGGGTCCACGACCACTTCCCGCGGGCGAAGCTGATCGCGATCCTGCGGGACCCCGCGGAGCGGGCCCACTCGGCCTACTGGTTCATGCGCGGCGCCGGGCTGGAGCCGGCGCCGACCCTGGCGGAGGCGATGCGCCGCGAGCGCGCGGGGGAGGTCCGTGGCGAGTGGGAGCAAGCCCACCTGACGCACCTGGAGCACGGGCGCTACGCGACGCAGCTGACCCGCTACCTGGAGCGGTTTCCGCGGAGTCAGCTCCGGATCCTGTGGCTCGACGATCTGTGGGAGAACCCGCGCGCCGTGTTCCAGCAGCTGTTCCGCTGGCTGGGCGTCGACGAGTCCCCGGCCGGCGTGCCGTACACCGTCCGCAGCAACCGCGCGGCGCGCCGCCGCTCGCACCGCCTGCAGCGCTTGCTCGGCGGCGACACGGCCCTGCGGTGGCACTACCGATCGTGGGTCGACGATCGCACGCGGGTCTGGATCCGCAACGCGCTGCTCACCCGCCTGGATCGGCTGAACCGCGTCGTGGCCGACCCTCCGCCGCTGGATCCCGTGACGCGGATGCTGCTGATCGAGGAGTACCGCGACGAGATCGAGGCGCTGGAGACGCTGACCGGCCGGGATCGGAGCAGCTGGCTACGGTAGCGTCGCGCGCTCGACGACCCGGCGCAGGGTCCGGCTCGTGGTCGCCACCCCGAACCGCTCGATGACCCAGCGCCTCCCGCCGTGCCCCCACGACCGCCGCAGCGCCGGATCGCGGCTGCGCTCGAGGGCCCGGGCCAGGTTGGGGACCACCGGCTCCGGGACCAGGACGCCCGCGCGGCCGTCCGGGACGACCTCCGGGATCGGCCCCCAGCGCTGGGCCAGCACGGGGAGCCCGTGCGCCATCGCCTCGACCAGCACCATGCCGAAGCTGTCCCGGTTGGTCGGCAGGCAGAACACGTCGGCCGCCCGGTAGGCCTCCTGCAGCGCCCGGTCCCCGAGCCAGCCAGGGAACCGGACGCGGTCCGCCGGCAGCAGACCTCGCGCCAGCCCCTCCAGCCGAGCCCGGTCGGTTCCGTCCCCGGCGACGGTCAGCACCGCGTCCCCCTCGAAGGCGGCGACCGCCCGGATCGCATTCTCGACACCCTTGCCGGGCACCAGCCGCGTCAAGGCCAGGACGCGAAGGGGGGCGCCGTCGTCGCGCTCCTCGCCGGGCCGGGCCCGCGAGGCCTCCCGCTCCAGCGCCGGCGGCAGGGGGTTGGGGACGACCTCGAGTGGACGGCGGAGCCGCAGCGGCTCCAGCTGCTCTCGCCACCAGACGGTCGGCACCGACACGACGTGGGGGACGTGGAGCAGACGGCGGACCGCGGCTCGCGCCGCGCGGTGGGCCAGGTAGCCCTCCAGCTCGGGCGCCCACAGCTGCAGGATCGTGCGGGCGCCACGTGCCCGTGCCGCAGCCAGCAGGGTCGCCTTGCGCAGCATCGAGGGCCACTCGCCCGCGTGGGCGTAGACCACCGGCTGCCGGCCCCGGCGGCGGATCCGCTCCACCGCGGCGAGGGTCTCCCGCAGGGCCCCGGCGGCGCGCGAGGCCTTGACCCGCAGGGACGCGGCCCGGTGGCTGATCACCACCTCGTGCTCGAGGTCCGCGGCGTCCAGCGCGGCCCGGATGCCGACCAGCGCGCTCTGGATCCCCCCCTGCCCCCCCCCCGGCTCCGTGCCGACGAGGACGACGGTGATGCGGCTCATGGGCCCTTTCCGGCGTCCTTGTCCGGCGTGGCCGGGCTGGGCGGCGGCTCGGTCGCCGGGAACGGGCCGGTGTGGCGGGTCCAGTGGGAGGTGCGGCCGAGCATCGGCACGCCCACGTAGCCGCGCAGGTTCATCTCGTCGTCGCCGACCAGCGTCATCGTGCCGCCGTAGGTGTTGCCGCTGTCGGGGTCGTACAGCTTGCCCTTCTTGTAGGCGTTCTTGCCGTCGTAGGCGAACGCCTGCATCAGCTCGAGGCCGAGCACCTCGCGGCTCTGCAGCGCCGAGTCGGGGTTCTTGTCGTCCAGGTCGGGGCCGTCGCCGTCGGCCTCGAACGGCCGGATCAGCCACACGATCTTGCCGTGGTACAGGTCTCCGACCTTGTAGACCTCGACGATCGCGTCCTCGTTCTCGGTGAGCCAGAAGCCGAGGATCTCGTCGCCGTCCTGGGCCCGCGCCGCCGTCGCCGACAGGGCCACCAGCACCGCCACCGCCATCGTGATCCAGGTCCGCATCGTCCCCACCCCTCTCCCGGGCTACAGCCCGAACGCCGCGCGCAGCGGCAACGCCGACTCGGGCTTGCCGTCGACCTGGAGCTTGCCCTGCAGGAAGGCCGTCTCGACCTTCTTGCGGCCCAGCAGGATCGCGGCCCACGTCCCCGCCGGGAGGCGCACCGTCAGCTCCGCGTCGTCGTCCAGGCCCTCCTCGATCTCCATCGTCCCGCGGTCGAAGCGGAACGTCCACTGGCCGCCGCCGTCTCCCTGGGCATCGACGCTCAGCACCGCGGTCCATTCGGAGACGGCCTCGCCGTCGAACCGCTCGACGAGACCCTCCGTCAGCTCGCGGCACTGCCCGGCGTAGCGATCGTCGCTGCCCAGCAACCGGTCGAGCAGCCCCTTGCGGGGGGGGCGCCGGGCCTTCATCGCGGCCCTGCGCCGGCGGTGGTAGACCGCGCCGGGGCGCGCCGCGAACAGCTCCTCGACGTACACCGGGCGTTCCAGCTGGTGGGAGCGCTGGGCGGCCAGGTCGACCGCCAGGATCCGGACCCCCTCGGCGCCGCTGAGCAGCGGCGGGGCGTCGCCGCGGACGGCGTCGACGAAGTTGCGCAGCGCGCCGTGGAAGCCCCCGGCCCAGTCGCCCTCGACGTCGTGGAGGTGCTCGACCTCGCCGCCGGTGTAGACGCACACCGGGGGCAGGTCGGTGCGCACGTGGGAGGTGCACTGGTTGACCCAGATGATCCCCTTGGTCCCGACGATCTCGACCCACTCGTCGTTGCTGTAGTACGGCGAGGGCATCGCCAGATCGGGGCACATCACGAACTGCACGGAGCCCTGGGCCAGCCCGCCGGCGTAGTTCCACTGGATCGTCGCCGGGGAGTCGACCACCGGGTCGATGTGGTTGATCCAGGCGTGGACCACGTCGATCTCGCCGCCGAGGAACCAGCCCGTGGAGTACATGTGGTGGCCGTGGTCGAAGGTCTGCGGACCGCCGGCGAGCTTGGCCTCCTCGAGGCGCCACTGCCACGCCGCGGGGGCGATCGGCCAGCCGCCCCGGGCGGCGCCGACCATCCGCATCCCGACGTTGAGCACCCTGCCGATCGTGCCGGCGTCGATCAGCTCGCGGGCCTTCACCAGCGGCGGGTAGAACACGTAGTTCTCGCAGACCTTGAGCACCACGCCGGCCCGCTCGCAGGCGGCGACCATCCGCTGGGCGTCCGGGATCGTCAGCGCCATCGGCTTCTGCACCGAGACGTGCTTGCCGGCCGCGGCGGCCTGGACCACCTGGTCGGCGTGCAGCCGGCTGGGGGTGCAGATCTCGACGGCGTCGACGTCCGGGTCGGCGAGCACCTCGGCGTAGTCGGTGCAGACCTTGCCGACGCCCCACTCGTCGGCGCGGGCCCGCGCCGCGTCGGCGGAGATGTCGCACACCGCGGCCAGCTCCGCGCGCGGCTCGTGCGCGTAGGCCCCGGCGTGCAGATCGGTGATCCGCCCGACGCCGACCATCGCGACGCGCAGCGGGGAACCGTCGGTTGCCGTCATGCCGCCTCCCGGGCCCAGTCTACCGGGATCGGCGGGAGCCGGCTGCGCGCGGCGGCGCTCTGTGCGATCCTGGCAGGCGTCGCGGCGGCCGGGCGCGCGCCCGCGCGCCGCGACGGAGGGTCCATGGAGCCCAGCGAGCTTCGACGACAGCGAACGGAGCGCGCCTCGCGGATCGCCCAGGCGGGGAACCTCGACGAGGCGATCCAGGGCGGGGCGGTCCCCCGCGCGATCGACACCACGCTGGCCGAGGCGGTGGTGCTGGGCCTGCTGCGCCAGGGGGTGACCCGCTTCCTGTGCGTGCTCGGCCACGGCAGCACCGAGATCGGCGAGGTGCTGCGGATCTACGAGGAGCAGGGGCTGCTGCGGAGCCACGGGGTGCGCAGCGAGGTCGAGGCGAGCCACGCCGCCACGGCGCTGCGCTGGGTCACCGGCGAGCGGGCGGCGGTGGTGACGTCGATCGGCCCCGGGGCGCTCCACGCGCTGGCCGGCTCGCTGGCCGCGGCGAGCAACGGGCTGGGGGTCTGGTACCTGTTCGGCGACGAGACGACCCACGACGAGGGTCCCAACATGCAGCAGATCCCCAAGCACGAGCAGGGCCTGTTCCTGCAGCTGTGCGCCACGATCGGATCTGCGTACGCGCTGCACACCCCCGAGGCGGTCGGCACGGCGCTGCGCCGGGGGCTGGTGACGGTCGACGATCCCGTCCGCGGTGGCCCGTTCTTCCTGCTGCTGCCGCTGAACACCCAGCCCGCCGCGCTGCCCGCGTTCCACCTCGACGAGCTGCCCCGGCGGCACCGCTTCCCGCCGCCGGCGGGGGCCCCCGAGGCCCACTGCAAGATGGCCGTCGAGGCGATGCTCCAGGCCGAGCGGCTGGTGGTCAAGGTCGGCGCCGGGGCGCGCCACGCGGGGCTGGAGCTCGAGGAGTTCCTCGAGCTGATCGACGGCGTCGCGGTGCTCGGCCCGCAGACCACCGGGGTGCTGCCCCACCACCACCCGCGCAACATGCTGGTGGGGGGCAGCAAGGGCACGATCTGCGGCAACTACGCGATGGAGCACGCCGATCTGCTGGTCGCGCTGGGGACCCGCGCGGTGTGCCAGTCGGACTGCTCGCGGACCGGCTACCCGGGCGTGCTGCAGGTGGTCAACGTCAACCCCGACCGCGCCGACGCGGTGCACTACGCGCGCACCATCCCGCTGGTGGGCGACGCCGTGGCCACGCTGCAGACGATCAACCGCATGCTCCAGGGCCGCAGCCGCACGATCGGCGCGTCGTTCTCGGAGTGGATGGCGCGGTGCGCGGCCAAGCGCCGCGAGTGGGAGGCGTACAAGGCCGAGCGCTACGAGCACCCGGTGTTGCACGACGACGTGTGGGGCGGCCCGGTGCTGACCCAGCCCGCGGCGATCAAGCTGGTCACCGACTGGGCCCGCGAGCGCGGGGCGATCTCGTTCTTCGACGCCGGCGACGTGCAGGCCAACGGGTTCCAGGTCGTCGAGGACGACCGCGTCGGGCGGACCTACACCGAGACCGGCGCGAGCTACATGGGGTTCGCCGCCTCGGCGCTGCTGGCCAGCGCGCTGGCCCCCCAGCCGTTCTACGGCGTGGCGCTCACCGGGGACGGCTCGTTCATGATGAACCCGCAGGTGCTGATCGACGGCGTCGAGCACCGCGCCTGGGGCTGCGTGGTGCTGCTCGACAACCGCCGGATGGCGGCGATCTCGTCGCTGCAGCGGGCCCAGTACGGCGAGGAGTACGCCACCTGGGACGGGGTCGCGGTGGACTACGTGGCGCTCGCCGGCGCGGTCGCGGGGGTCCAGGCGCTGTCGGGGGGGCGCACCCCGGAGCAGCTGCGCGGCGCGCTGGAGCAGGCCTACGCCCACGACGGGCTGTCGCTGATCCACGTGCCGGTGTACTACGGCCCGGATCCGCTCGGCGGGCTGGGGGCGTGGGGTCGCTGGAACGTGGGCAACTGGGTCGCGGACGCGCAGCGGCGGCGCCACGACCAGGGGCTGTGACGAGGGGGCAGCGATGACCATCGAGGGCAAGCTGTACATCGGCGGCGAGTGGCGCGGCGCCCGCGGCGGCGAGACCGTCGCGGTGGTCAACCCCGCCGACGAGGAGGTGGTCGGCCACGCGCCGGTGGCCACCGGCGAGGACCTCGACGACGCGCTGGC
Organism: uncultured Rickettsiales bacterium; assembly: GCA_964584075.1. GTDB lineage: Bacteria > Myxococcota_A > UBA796 > UBA9615 > CAYRNR01 > CAZOYV01. The sequence goes on from CAZOYV010000270.1 coordinate 8,580, forward strand.
CGCGGCCGACGGGGGCTGGCGGGCGTGGCGCGAGGTGGACGCCTGGACCCGCAGCGCCACGCTGCGCCGCGCCGCGACGCTGCTGCGCGAGCGGCTCGGCGAGCTCGCCGAGACGCTGACCCGCGAGCAGGGCAAGCCGCTGCCCGAGGCGCGGGGCGAGCTCGGCGCCACCGCCGACCAGTTCGACTGGTACGCCGACGAGGCGCGGCGGATCTACGGCCGCGTGATCGACGGCCACAGCCGCGAGCACCGCCTGCTGGTGCTGCGCCAGCCGGTCGGGCCGGTGGCGGCGTTCAGCCCGTGGAACTTCCCGGCGCTGCTGGCGGGTCGCAAGCTGGCGCCGGCCATCGCCGCGGGGTGCTCGATCATCGTCAAGCCGGCGGTGGAGGCGCCCCACACCGCGATGGGGCTGGTGCAGGTGTGCCACGACGCCGGGGTACCCCCCGGGGTGGTCAACCTGGTCACCGGCGACTCGTCGCAGATCAGCCGCAAGCTGCTGGCCTCCGACGTGATCCGCAAGGTCAGCCTGACCGGCTCGGTCCCGGTGGGGCAGGAGATCCTGCGGCTCGCCGCCGACGGCATCAAGCAGGTCACGATGGAGCTCGGCGGGCACTCGCCGGTGCTGGTGTTCCCCGACGCCGACGTCGAGGCCGCCGCCGAGATCGCCGCCCGCGGCAAGTTCCGCAACAACGGCCAGGTGTGCATCGCCGCGTCGCGGTTCTTCGTCCACCACGACGTGCTCGACCGCTTCACCGAGCGCTTCGTCGAGGTGACCCGCTCGCTGATCGTCGGCGACGGCATGGAGCCCGGCGTCGACGTCGGCCCGCTGGCCAACGCCCGCCGCCTCGCGGCCACCGAGGCGCTGGTCCAGGACGCCGTCGACCGCGGCGCCACCGTGGCCACCGGCGGCGAGCGGCTGCCGGACCGGCTCAAGGGGTTCTACTACCGGCCCACGGTGCTCACCGGCGTCGACCTGTCGATGAAGCTGATGACCGAGGAGCCGTTCTGCCCGATCGCCCCGATCACCGGCTTCGCCGACCTCGACGAGGCGCTGCAGCTGGCCAACGCCACCCCGTTCGGCCTGGCCGGCTACGTGTTCACCCACGACACCCGCACCGCGTTCCTCGCCGCCGAGGGCCTCGACGTGGGGATGGTGGGGGTCAACGACCTGGTGATCGCCACCGCCGAGGCACCGTTCGGCGGGATCAAGATGTCGGGCTTCGGCCGCGAGGGCGGCAGCGAGGGGATCGAGGCCTACACCGTGACCAAGTACGTCAACATCAGGCTCTGAGGACCGGCCATGGCGCAGCGGCGGCGGGGCATCTTCCGCAACCTCACCCGCTACGGCGACGAGGGCTTCAGCCGCTACCTGCGGCGGGCGTTCCTCGCCTCGCAGGGGTACGACCCCGACGATCTCGAGCGACCGGTGGTGGGCATCGCCGACACCTCGTCGGACTACGTCTCGTGCCACCGCCAGATGCCCGAGCTGGTCGCGGCGATCAAGCGCGGCGTGCTGGAGGCCGGGGGGCTGCCGATGGCGTTCCCCACCACGTCGTGGCACGAGATCCTGACCGCGCCGACGACGATGCTGTACCGCAACCTGCTGGCGCTGGACACCGAGGAGGCGATCCGCGCCCAGCCGATGGACGCCGTGGTACTCGTCGGCGGCTGCGACAAGACCGTCCCGGCCCAGCTGATGGCCGCGGCGTCGTGCGACCTGCCGGCGCTGCAGGTCGTCACCGGTCCGATGCTCACCGGGCGCTGGCGCGGCGAGCGGCTGGGCGCCTGCACCGACTGCCGTCGCCACTGGGCGGCCTACCGCGCCGGCGAGCACGACGACGCCGAGATCGCCGAGATCGAGCAGCGGCTGTGCGCCACCGCCGGGACCTGCATGGTGATGGGCACCGCCTCGACGATGGCCTGCGTCACCGAGGCGCTGGGGATGATGCTCCCCGGCGGCGCGACCCCCCCGGCGCCCTCGGGCCAGCGCCTGCAGCACGGCGTCGCCGCCGGCCGCCGCGCGGTGGCCCTGGCCCGCGAGGGGCCGAGGCCCGGCCGGGTGCTGACCCGCGAGGCGTTCGACAACGCCCTGACGGTGCTGATGGCGGTGGGGGGCTCGACCAACGCCGTGATCCACCTGATCGCCATCGCCCGTCGCGCCGGCGTGCCGCTGGGCCTCGACGACGTCCAGGCCGCCGCGGACCGCACCCCGCTGCTGGTCGACTGCAAGCCGGCAGGGCAGCACTACCTGGAGGACCTGCACCACGCGGGCGGCGTGCCGGTCCTGCTGCGCGCCCTGCGCCCGCTGTTGCATGAAACAACCCTGGGCGTCGACGGGGGCCCCCTCTCGGCTCGCCTCGACGCCGCGGACCCGCCCGCGGACTGGCAGACCGTGATCCACCCCCTCGACGACCCGCTGGGTCCCACCGGCGCGCTGGCCGTGCTGCGCGGCAGCCTGGCCCCCGACGGCGCGGTGCTCAAGCGCGCCGCCGCCACTCCTGCGCTGCTGCAGCACCGCGGCCCGGCGGCGGTGTTCGAGTCCCCCGAGGACGTGGCGCGGCGGATCGACGATCCCTCCCTGGCCCTGACCCCCGACCACGTCCTGGTGCTGCGCAACGCCGGCCCGGTGGCCGCCGGGATGCCCGAGGCCGGCTCGCTGCCGATCCCGCGCTACCTCGCCCGGCAGGGCGTCACCGACATGGTCCGCGTCTCCGACGCCCGGATGAGCGGCACCGCCTACGGCACGGTGGTGCTCCACGCCGCCCCCGAGGCCGCCGCCGGCGGTCCCCTGGCCCTGGTCCGCGACGGCGACGAGATCGAGCTCGACGCCGACGCCGGCCGCGTCGACCTGCTCGTCGATCCTGACGAGCTACAACGTCGTCGTACCTCCTGGGCCCCGCCCGAACTCCCCGCCCGCGGCTGGCGCCGGCTCCACGCCCAGCACGTGCTCCAGGCCCCCGAGGGGGCCGATCTCGACTTCCTCGGCTGAGCGTCACTCCACCGGGATCGCGGTCGCCTCGACGGCATCGCCGCCGGCCTCGACGCGGTAGCCCCCGCCCCCGGCGGCGACCCGCACCAGCACCGCGCCGTGGGCGACGACCAGGCTGTCGTCACTGCCGGCGAACGCCCCCCTGCGGGTGGCCCACACC
>CAZOYV010000271.1:0-11673 GCA_964584075.1 uncultured Rickettsiales bacterium
GCCTCCGCCCGCCCCGCCGCCGGCCCCCGCGCGCACGGCTCCCCCCCCGATCCCCCCGGTGTCGCCCCCGCCGGCCGCGGCGGACGACGACGACCGCACCGTCACCGTCGGCCACGCGCCTCCGTCGCGGCGCAGCGACGCCCTGGCACCGGGCGCCGTCGGTCCCCACTCCCCGCGCGCCGAGCGCTCGGTCTCCGACGCCGAGCAGCGCCCGGGGCGCTCCATCGCCCCGATGCGCAGCGTCTCGATGGACGCCCGCACGCGCGACAAGGGCAGCCCCGATCCGAACCGCAAGGGCTGGAACCGCGGGGAGCGGATCGTCGCCGCGTCGGTGGCCGGCGCGGCGCTGGTGCTGGCCACCCTGCTGCTGGTGCCGTGGTTCAAGAAGCGCGTGCTGGGATCGTGCGACGAGGTCTACGACGACTGCGTCGCGACCTGCGACCGGATGTTCGACACCTACGCCGACATGCAGCAGTGCGTCGGCCCCTGCGAGGACGACCGCCGCCAGTGCCTGGCGCGGGAGCAGCCGATGCTGCGCGGCGGGGAGGACTGAGCGGCGCGCGCGCCTACCGGACCAGGAAGTAGCAGGTCGTGCCCTTGGAGAAGAACCCGCCGGTCCAGTCGGCGTAGACGTAGCGGCCGGGGGTCAGCTTGACCCGGCGCAGGTACATGTCCTCCCGCAGCTCCTCGACGGTCTCCTCGATCTGGTCGTCGACCACCCACTTCTCGGTCTCGCGCAGGCCCGCACAGCCCTTCTCGTCCAGCCGCACGAGGTGCCGATCCTGATCCGACCAGTCGAAGAACGTCACGTCACCCGCCGGGACCTGGGTCGGCTCGCCGGGGTTGTCGGGCAGGCACCAGCCGGTGGTCCGGTCGACCTTGCCGCGCTGGAGGTACGAGTCGGTGATGCGGGTGAACTCGTTGTTGTCCCACAGCCACAGGCCCTTGTCCGGGGGCTGGGGCTGGAGCTGCACGGTGCCCACGTCGTAGGTCCCGGCCTCGGTGGCCTGGACCTCGGCGGTGTGCGACAGGTAGCCGTTCTTGGCCACCACGACCTTCATCGTCTCGCCGGGCATCCACGACACCGAGAACTTGCCGGTGGCGTCGGACATCCCCACCGCGGTGCTCCCCTCGATGGTCGCGGCCGCCTCCTCGATGGGGTTGCCGAGGGTGTCCTGGACCGTGCCCTCGATGGTCGCCTTGCCCCCACAGGCCGCCAGTCCCAGTCCCAGCGCCAGCACGCCAGCCACGTACAGAACCTTGCTCATCACGTTCCCTCCGGTTCGGTCGGGACGGTGTAGTCGATCTTGGCGGTGGGCAGCACGATCTCCCCGAACGGAGAGGGTGACAGCGCATCGCCGAGCTCGTCTCGCAGCTCGATGACCCGCAGGTGGAGCCCGGCGCTGCGCTCCTCGAGCACCTCGCCGACGATCTCCACCACGTCGCGGGACAGCGGGCGGCGCTCCCCCACGGCCGGGAACCGACCCCGGTACAGCGGGGTCCGCAGGAACACCTGGACGGTCCGGCCCTTCATCGACACCTCCTCGACCCGCCGGCGAGCCTAGCAGAACCCGCCGGGGGGGACACGGCCGACGTGCATTCCCCGTCGCCCGCCCCTCGCTTGACCGGCTCTCCGCCATCGTGCAAAAGAACCACGAGCGATGATGACCCCCCCGATGCCGCGCACCTCGTTCCCCTGGCTGCTCGCGCCGCTGCTGCTGGCGGCCTGCAGCGCCACGCTGAAGGAGGAGAACGTCGGCCTCGAGGCGGAGATCGAGCAGCACCGGGTCACGGAGCGGCAGCTCCAGGACCAGGTGCTCGAGCTCGAGCACGAGCTCGACGAGTGCCAGGCGGCCGTCGACCGCAAGCAGGTCCGCGAGGTGCTCGCGGCGGCCGGCGTCGAGCTCGAGCAGTCGCTGTTCGCCGAGTTCGTCACCAGCCTGGGCTCCTTCCGGGTCCAGCTGTTCCCGGACCTCGCCCCCCGGACCGTCGCCAACTTCGTGGGCCTCGCCGAGGGCACCCAGCCGTGGATCGACCCGGTCACCGAGGAGACCCGCGAGGGCCAGCGGTTCTACGACGGCCTGATCTTCCACCGCGTCCTGCCGGACTACGTGATCCAGACCGGCGACCCCACCGGTCGCGGCACCGAGGGCAGCGGGACGCCGATCCCCGACGAGTTCTCGGCGGAGCTGCTGCACGACCGCCCCGGGGTGCTGTCGATGGCCAACTCGGGGCCCAACACCGGCGAGAGCCAGGTGTTCGTGACGCTGGTCGCCGCGCCCCAGCTCGACGGCAAGCACAGCGCCTTCGGGCGCGTGGTCTCGGGCCTGGACGTGGTCGAGGCGATCTCGTCGGTCCCCACCGGCGCCGCGCGCCCCGACCGACCCGACGAGGACGTGGTCCTCGAGCGCGTCGAGATCATCCGCGGCGCGGCGCCCGCGGCCTCTGCCCCGCCCACCCCCTAGCAGCTCGTCGCGCGCGTGGCGATCTCCTTCTGGCTCTCGTTGAGCTTGGGCGAGTGGGCCCCGCAGGACTCCATCTCGCCGAGCTCGGCGGCCGAGGCCGGGTAGAACCCGAACTCCTGGAGCACCCGCAGCTTGGGCCGCACGTTGGTCTCGAGGCCGACGTGGAAGAACCCCGGGAACAGGTCCGGGTGCTGCCGGATGAACGCGAACACGTCGCCGTGCTCGGGGCGGATCTCGACGTGGGCGAAGCGGCTGATCTCGTGGCCGGTGATCATGTACTCGGGGAACAGGTCGGGGGCGAACACCAGGTCGGTGGGGTCGATCTCCTCGCGGTAGATCTCGGTCTGCGGCAGCAGGCACAGCAGCGACGGCAGGATCCGCGCGCCCATCATCCGGAACGAGACCATCTGGAACACCGACTGGTAGAAGTCGTCCATCGTCTCGAACGGGAAGCCCCAGACGTAGAACAGATCGGTGCGGCGGAAGATCGAGCAGGCGGTGCGGACCACCTCGACGGTCTCGGCGGCGGTGAACCCCTTCTTGCAGCGCCGCAGCACCGCGTCGCTGCCCGACTCGACCCCGAACCGGATCTCGACGCAGCCGGTGGCCTCCATCGCGCGCATCATCTCCTCGTCGGTGAGGTTGATGCGGCCGAACGCCTTCCACTTCACGTCCAGCCCGGCGCGCTGCAGCTCGTCGCAGAACGACAGCACGCGGCGCCGGCCCGAGACGAAGAACTCGTCCTGGAACAGGAACAGCTCGGCCCCGGAGTGCTCGTGGATGAAGCGCATCTCGTCGACGATGTCGGCGGGGTCGCGGTGGAACGAGCGCAGGTCCCAGATCGGCGCGACGGAGCAGAACGTGCAGGGGTACGGGCAACCCCGCGAGGTGATCATCCCGAACCCGCTGTAGCGGGTCATGTCGATGTGGTGGTAGGCGGGGCGGGTGATCGCGTCCAGGTCCTCGAGCCGCGGCGGGCGCTCGGTGTGGCGCACGCCGCCGCGGCCGTCGCGGTAGCTGATCCCGGGCACCTCGGCGAGCGTCCGGCCCCCCTGCAGCGCGTCCAGCAGGGCCGGCGCGATCGTCTCCGCCTCGCCGCGGACGATCAGGTCGACCCACCCGAAGCGCTCGAGGATCGCCCCCTCCACCGACTTGGGCCCGACCCCGGCGAGCACCAGCGTGCGGTCGGGGTAGGCCTCGCGGAACGCGCGCATCGCCAGCAGCGTGAACGGCAGCAGGTTGGCCATGCACGAGAACCCCACGACCGGGGCCGGATCGGCGAGGAACCGCACGATCTCGTCGGCCGAGAACAGCTCGTCGGCCTCGTGCAGCTGGTAGTCGCGGAAGTCGACCTCGTACCCGGCGTCCTCCAGCGCGGCGGTGACGTACAGCGGGCCCAGCGGCAGGTGGCGCTCGCGCTCCACGGTGTCGAAGTACCGCACGTACAGCATGTTCAGGTTGCAGATCGTGATGTCGGCCACGGGGCCTCCTAGCCGGACCCGCCGGGCTTGCCGGACTCCTTGGGCGGGGGCATGTCGTGGGAGATCCCGCGGCTGGGCGACTTGGGCGGCGTGATCGCCTCCACCGGGGTCGGCTCCTCGGGCCAGTCCGGCGCGGCCCCGCCGGTCTCCTGCATCTCGTTGTGGTCCGGTCGCTCCGGGGTGGGCTCCTCGGTGATCGCCTCGGGCGTGGGCTCCTCGTCCCAGTGGGGCGACGCCCCGCCCTCGACCTCCATCTCGTTGTGCTCGGGGCGGCCGATCGGATCCTCGCCGGCCAGCGTGCCGCAGCAGGCCTCGAGCGTCTGGGCCATCGCCGCGCCGCCGAGCAGCACCACGGCGGTGGCCGCCGTCTGCCGCAGGAACGCGCGCCTCGCCGGCGGGGGCGGGGGCAGCTGCTCGGCCATCTGCCGCAGCTGATCCTCCGGGATGGCCCGCAGGATCGCCTGCTCCGAGGAGGTCAGCTCGAGGCGGACGGCCTCGGCCACCGCCCCCCGCCGCGCCACCAGCTGCTCGCGGAACGCCTCGTCCACCGCGGCGAGGCGCAGCAGCGACTGGATCCCCGTGGGGACCGGCGGGACCTCCTCGGCCCCCGCCCGGGGCTGGCCCCCGACGATGGTGGTCCGCGGCGAGGCGCTCTCCCGGGGCTCGGAGCGGTCCTCCGCGGCCGGCAGCTGATCGTCCATCATCCGCTTGCGGGTCATCGGCTGGCCCTCCCTGGTGCCCCCACTCTACCGGATCACGGGACGGTGCCCCAGGCCTGGATCCAGCCCCCCCGCTCGTCCCGGGTCCAGGCGCCCCGCTGCAGGGCGGCGAGCCGCTGCCGGTCGGCCTCGACCCGGCGGGCGCACCACGCCCGGTAGCGCTCCTCGCTCCAGCCGCCCGCGACGGCCAGCCCGCGCTCCACCGGATCGACCCCGTCGGCGATGCGGCGCTGCAGGGCGGCGCGGTACCACACGACCCCGGGCTCGTCGCCGCGGTACGGCGGGCGGAGCCGGGTCTCGGCGGCCATCACGGCGGTCCCGATCGCGGTCAGCCCCGCGTCGTCGAGCCACCCGGCGAGCTCGCGCCCGGCGCGGCGGTCCACCGCCAGCCCGTCGCGCGCCCCCCGCGCCACCGCCCGCGCCGCCGCCTCGCGCTCCTCGGCGAAGCTCGGATCGCCGTCGGTGACCGAGTCCCGCACCGCGCGGGCCACGGCCACCGCGTCGGGCTCGACGAACGCCACCGTGGTCCCCGGGCTGCAGCGCTCCACCAGGCGCGCCAGGAACGCCCCGGGCCGCGGCTGGTGGGACAGCACCGCCTGCCCGATCAGCGCCGCCGCCCCCCGCTCCCCGGCGTCGAGGTCGAGCAGGTCGCCCTCCTCCCAGCGGACCCGCTGGCCCAGCCGCAGCGCCCCCGCGATCCCGCGCGCGACCGCCAGCCGCTCGCGGTCCAGGTCGATGCCCAGCACCCGCACCGCGGGCAACCGCAGCGCGACCAGCAGACCCAGCGCACCCCACCCGCAGCCGGCGTCGATCACCAGCCCCCCGCCGCGGAGCCCCAGCGCCTGGACGAAGCGCTCGAGGTCGCCCGCGGTCCACAGGAACGCCCGCGGGTCGTGGACCCCCCCGCGCTCCAGGTGCGGCGCGGCGACCGCGCGGAGCTGCTCGGGGATCGGGGGATCGGGGGGAATCGGAGGGTCGCCTAGAAGGACCACCCGGCGCCGAGCAGCAGGCCGTGGGTCTCCTCGTGGATGTCGCCCTCGTCGGGGCGGCCCGAGCTGGTGACGTGCAGGTTGCGCACCAGCGCCTGGTAGCGGGCGTCGAGGGTCAGCCCCTTCCAGATCCGGAACGTGCCCCCGACCACCAGCTGGTTGGTGATCAGGCCGGACGCGATGATCGTGCCGTTCCAGCCGCCGTGGACCTGGGCCCAGGGCACGACCTGGAACCGCGCGTGGAAGCCGAGGCGGAACCCGTGGAGCCACAGGTTCTCCCAGGTCCAGGTGTTGTCCTCCTCGCCGACGCGGTGGAACACCACCACGTCCTGGGCGTGGTAGCCCAGGTCGAGCAGCAGGTCGAGCGGGCCCACCGGCGCGTCCCGGAACAGCGGCAGCCGCCCCGTGGCCCCCGCCGAGATGTGGTACATCCCGTCCTTGAACACGTCGGCGCCGCCGCCGGAGCCGGTGACCTGGAAGTCGGTGCGGTACCCGTAGCGCGCGAAGTTGACGTGGGCCCCGACGTACTCGATCGGGAACACCTCGCCCTCCACGGCGAAGCTCTCGGGCACGCCCACCAGCGGGCTGCTCTCGGGCCCGACGACGTCCATGTCCGGGAAGTACCCGCAGGCGCCGCCGCCGCACATCGCCGGCTCCATGTCGTACATGTACCCCGCGAGCGGGTACTGCAGCAGGATCCGGGCGATGCGGTACTGCCGGTCGCCCGCGGGGGCGGGCGCGGTGGCGCCGGTGCGTGGCGTCTTGGGGGTCTTGGGCGTCTTGGGCGTCGAGGCCTTGGCCCCGCCGCCGCCGAGGGCCACGGTGGCCCATGCCGACAGATCCCCCTGCAGCCGGGTCGCGCTGATGTTGATCTGGCTGTCGCTGCCGCCCTTGGGCGCGGTCAGCACCGCTGAGAACGTGCCGTCCCCGTTGTCGGTCTTGTTGGCCAGGGTCCCGCCGGAGGCCACGATCACCACCTGTTCGCCCGGCACCGGCCTGCCGTTGGCGTCCAGCACGCGCACGATGATGCTCGAGGTCGAGCTGCCGTCCTTGGGCAGCTTGGTCGGGATCGCCTGGACCTCGATCGAGGCCGCGGGCCCGACCTGCGGCGGGGGAGGCGGCGGGGTGGTCGTGACCGGCTCGGGCACCGGCTCGGGCTCCGGCTCGGGCACCGGCTCGGGCTCCGGCTCGGGCTCCGGCTCGGGCTCCGGCTCGGGCTCCGGCTCGGGCACCGGCTCGGGCTCCGGTTCCGGCTCCGTGGTCGCCGCCGGTTCCGGCTCCGTCGTCGCCGGTTCGGTGGTCGTCGCCGGCTCCGACGTCGTGGTGCCCCAGCTCCCGCCGCCGCTGACGGCCGGCGCCGGGGTCACCGGCGCGGTCACCACCGGGGTGACCACCGGCGCGGTCGCCGCCGCCGAGGGGTTGCCGCCGAACACCATCCGGCGCCGCAGCGGCGCCCAGGCCTCGAGCACGGTGAGCTGCTGCTTGCCCCCCGAGGCGGGGAACTCGAAGCGCTCGGCCAGGGCCTTGGTCTGCCACACCGGGCAGTAGAACGCCGTGTCGGCGCCGCTGATCTCCACCAGCGACAGCCCACCCAGCGGGGCCGCGGTGAACTGGAACACGACCCGGCCGGAGGCGTCGGTGCTGCCGCCGCCCTGGACCGAGCCGCCGCCGTCGACCACGGTGGCCGACAGCGGGACGCCCTGCACGGGGAGGCCGTAGCGGTCCACCGCCATCGCGACGATCGCCATCGGCCGGTTGGTCTCGACCTGGTCCATCACCGGCCACGCGACGATCGCCACCGCCTCCGTGGCCAGCGCCGGCATCGTCGCCAGGCCCAGCACGCCCTTGCGCCGGTCGAAGTTGTCGGCGTAGCTGCCGCTGTACACGCCCTTGCCCTGGGGCAGGACCCCGCCCACCGCGCCGTTGGCGTTGAAGAACGCCGCGGCGAGGTAGTCGGCGGCCCCGCCGTCGACGAACTTGACGGCGCCGGTCAGGGTCACGGTCGCGCTCCCCCCCGCCACGCTGGACGGGTCGGCAGACATCGCCAGCTCGCCGGGCAGCGGCGGTACGACCTCGATCCCGATGGTGTCGACGTCCTTGTCCATCCCCGGCAGCGAGGCGGTGATCGTCACCATCGTCGACGCCCGCACCAGCGGCGGCGTGAAGACCGCCTGGTAGACCCCGTTGCCCACGTGCTTGGCGGGGGTCAGTGTCCCGCCCGTGGTCACGAGCTCCACCTGCGCGCTGCTCAGCGGCGCCCCGAGGGCGTCCACCACGTACAGGTACAGCGGGTACTGGCCGCGGCCGTCGCCGGGCACGTACTCCGCCGGCGGCGCGATCTGGATCCGCCGGAACGGTGGCACCATCAGGTCGATCGGCTGCGGGGCGGTGGTCGAGCCGTCGGGCATGATCACCGTCGCCGTCGCCATCCCCACCCCGGGCGGCACCAGGATCGGCGCGTTGGCCACGCCGGCCGCGTCGGCCTGGAACGGACCGAAGCGCTGGGCACCGACGTCGAGCAGGACCTTGACGTTGGCCAGGCCCGTGTTGACCTGCCAGTTGATGTTGCCCACCAGCGGGACGGTGAAGAACCCCACCGCGGTCTCGGGGTGGGCGCGATCGACCACCGACAGCAGCGCGACCTGTGGCGCGATCTCGTTGGGGGGCGGAACGTACAGCGCCTGGTACTTGCCCCCGCCGAGCCCCATCACGTTCTGGACCGTGCCGCTGGACGCCCGCACCATCAGGTCCAGCCCGTCCAGCGGGCCGCCGTCCTCCCCGGTGACCGAGAACACCAGCGACGAGTTGGGGTCGCGGCCGAGCACGATCTGCGGCGGCGTGGCCTCGAACGTGAACGACGCCACCGACGACGGCCGCAGCTTCAGCGCGAACTGCTTGGTGGTGGTCTTGCTGCCGACCTTGGCCTTGATCTTGAGGCTCGCCTCGCGGACCTGGCTGTTGCTCGGCGGGGTGTAGACGCAGCTCCAGATCCCCGGGCTGACCATCTCCCAGCTGGAGAGCTTGCCGGCGTCGACGTTGGAGCCGCGGAACCGCACCTCCTCGGCCAGCGCGCCCATCTCGTCGGTGACGACGAAGGTCAGCCGCTGCGAGCTGCCGTCGGCGGTGATCACGCCGGGCGGGATCAGGTCGACCTCGATCGGGCGACCGAGGGAGATCGTCGAACCCTGGCCGAGGGCGGTCCCCGCGGGCCACGCGCACCACACCGCGACGGCGATCGCCGCCCACAGGGTCGTGCTCGTGCGCCACCAGGGGGGTCTCCGCTCACTCCGCTGGAGCCTGCTCATATCGTCTCCTCGTCTGCGCGTATGCTTCGAGTGCAACAAGCTGAAAATCCTAGGATTTTTCATCCTGACCGTCAATCGGACCCGCACACACTCGAGCCCTTCTCAGCATACCGGCTTCGTCTACGCCAGGTGTCAAGGAAATGCAAACTTGGATTGCGCCAAATGGCTGAAATCGTTCGCTTATTTCTGGATTTTTGGCGATCGCCGCGGCACCCCCCCCGCGGCCGCGGGCGCTCGAGATCCGCCGTCGAGGTGGTACGATGGCGCGTCCCCGGAGGCCTGCGCGTGCCCATCGAGCCCCCCCTGGATCTGCTGGCGTTCCACGCCTACCTGCTGCGCAACGACCGCTACGGCGGCCCCGTGATGCGGCCCTACGCGCCGCTCTCCCCGGCGTGCCTCGTGGCCTACCTGCGGGTCGTCGGCTATGCCGTCGACTTCTTCGATCCCACCCTGCAGCCGGACGACACCTCGTTCGAGGTCGCGCTCAGCCGCGGCAAGCCGCGCGTCGCCGCCCTGTTCGGCCACCCCTCGACCCGCGAGCAAGCGTGGCGCCTGATCGGGGCCTGCCGGCGGCACGGCTGCGTGACGCTGGCCTTCGGCGACGACCCGGCCGCGGTCCCCGACCTGTACCTCGAGCACGGCCTCGACCTGGTGGTGCGCGGCGAGGCGGAGCTGGTCACGGCGCAGGTGCTCGAGCACCTCCGCGGTCACGGCCACCGCCTTGACCTCGACGCGCTCGAGCAGGTCCCGTCGCTGACGTTCCGCCGCGGCGACGAGACGGTCCACACCGCCGAGGCCACCGAGCTGCTCGATCTCGAGACCGCCCCGCCGCCGCTCCGCGACGAGGTCCAGACCCGGGCGTACCTGCAGCGCCGCAAGGAGGTCCACGGCGTCGCCGAGCTGCCGCTGGTGACCTCCCGCGGGTTCCCCGGCACGCCGGCCTACCGCCGCCGGATCCCCGAGGGCGTGGCCGCCGAGATCGCCGAGCTGCGCCAGCGCTACGAGCTGGACGGCGTGCGCTTCGTCGACCACGTGTTCACCGCCGACCACCCCTGGCACACCCGCTTCGCCGAGGCCCTGGAGACCCGCGGCGGTCCGATGCCCTACGAGTGCCTCGGGCGGGTCCAGGACATCGACCGGGCGCTGCTCGAGACGATGAAGGCGGCCGGCTGCACGCGGATCACGTTCGACCTCGGGACCGGCTCGCGGCGGCTGCTGCGCCAGCTCGACCGCGGCTACCGCATCGAGGACATCTACCGCGTGGCCCGCCTGCTGCGGGAGCTCGAGGTCGAGTTCGGGGCGCTGGTCAGCCTCGGCCTCGAGGGCGAGACGCGCGACGACGTGCTGGCCACGATCGACATGATCAAGGTCCTCGAGCCCGACCTCTGGGGGCTGACCCTGGAGGACCCCGAGATCGCGGCGATCGCCCACGAGATCAAGGCGATCGGCGTCCCGGGGATGCGGACGCTGGTCCGGGCCTGGCCCGATCCCGAGCGCCCGATCGGTCGCCGCCTGCCCGCCGGGTTCTACCGCTGGGCGCTGCGCCTGATGACCGCCGACACCCACCTGTACCGCTCGTGGCGCCAGGGCGATCTCGACCTCGCCGCGGTGGGCGCCGCGGTGGCGCGCCCGCTGTACCGCGCGATGGTCGCGGCCTACCCGGTTCGCGCGCGTTGACACGTCCCCGCGCGCTGTTCCAGGATGCCGCTGGGAGGGCCTCGTGATGCGCCGTCTGCCCCCGCTGCTGTTCGGCCTGTGCCTGATCGTCAGCGCGCCCGTGGGGGGGTGCGCCTCGGGCGAGGTCGACGCCGAGCTGGCGATGTACCTGTCGTCGGGCAACCTCGACTACTACGAGGACGTGCTGTTCCCCGGCAGCCGCCGCGCCGAGTACGACGCGATCTTCGGCCGGGTGCCGCTGTACCTGCCGCTGCACCTGCCCTACGAGAGCACCTCCGCCGACGCGATCATCACCCAGCGCGGGGACCTGCAGATCACGACGCACCTCACCGCGGGGCAGATCTTCGCGGAGGACGTGGACGAGGACCGCTGGCGCTACCTCGAGGAGGAGCCGTGGAACGGCGAGTCCGACGAGGACCGCTGGGGCGAGGAGTACTACGACGAGCTGGCCCGCCGCGACCGCGACTACCGCAAGCTCGACGAGGACCTGCGGCTGATCCTGCTGGTCAACCTGCCCGCGCCGCCCGACGACGGCCCCTGGGACGCCGGCGAGTGGGAGTATCCCGTCGAGCTGCACGCCAACTACCTCGACACCTACCTCGACGAGCAGGAGCAGGAGCACCCGATCCCCGAGGACGAGATCGAGCTGATGTCGCGGATGATCATCGGCGGCGAGCAGTTCGAGACCCTCAACAACACCCGCCTCGACGAGGAGACCGGTGCGTCCCTCGAGGACCCGGCGCCCAACCTGATCCTCGACGAGCTCGAGATGCCCCAGGGCACGACGCGCGGTCGAGCCACCGGCACGTTCGACCTGATGCTCGAGGCCAACTCGTTCGGGGCCAGCTCCGGGATCGCCGTCATCGAGGGCAGCTTCGAGGTGGAGATCCGGGACGATCCGTGGGCCCTCGATGACCTGGACGTCCAGGAGGATCTCGGCGAGCAGTAACCCCTGGAATCGGTTTGGTTTTTCGGGTTTCCGCCCTACCGCGTCCAGATTCGGTTGCACCCCCACAAGCCCTTGATCTGACTGGCAT
>CAZOYV010000272.1:0-11664 GCA_964584075.1 uncultured Rickettsiales bacterium
GGGGCGAGCGCGCCGCGGCGGGTGGCGCGCGCCACCCCGGCAGGAGCGGCGGGCGGGGGTGCCGCGGTGACCGGCAGCGTCGCCCGCAGCATGCGCGCGGCGAGCGCCTCGGGGCAGCCGCTGGCAGCGCCGGACCGGTCCCGGATGGAGGGCGCCTTCGGCGCGGACCTCGGCAACGTGCGGATCCACACCGGGGCCCACGCCGACGCCGCCGGCGACCAGCTCGGCGCGCGGGCGTTCACCCAGGGCAGCGACATCTACTTCCGCAGCGGGGAGTACCGCCCCGGCACCGCGGGCGGCGACCAGCTGCTGGCCCACGAGCTGTCCCACACCCTGCAGCAGGGCGCGGCCGACCGGGTCGCCGGGTGGTGGGGCACCGGCCACAAGATGATCACCCGCTACACCGGCCAGAAGAACAAGAACATCCACTCCTCGAAGGTCGTGGACTACGTCGCCTCCAAGGCCGGGTGGCAGGACTTCACGTTCCAGTCGATCGTGCTGAACTTCATCCCCCACATCCCCAAGGGCAAGCGGCGGATGAAGCAGTGGAAGAAGCTCGGCACCGACGAGGAGAGCACGCTCACCGAGCACACCGCCGAGATGCGCAAGAAGAAGCAGCAGTGGGAGAACGGCGACCTGATCCCGCGGCTGCGCGCCGAGCGCCCGCTGCACGGCGAGGCCGGCGAGTACAAGGACGCCAAGAAGGGGGTCGGCAAGACCGCCAACCACGCGGCGGTGGAGCGCCAGACCAAGAAGGCGGCCAAGGCCTACAACATCGGGTTCTACCGCGAGGGCCTGCTGCAGCTCGCCGACGCGCTGCACTCCGCCGAGGACCGCGGCGCCCACGGCGAGGGCGACCCGTGGACCGGCCACGACCCGCGGCTGGCGATGGAGGAGGACTACAAGGGCGACGCCAACCCCAAGTACATGCCGGGGTGGGACCCCGACAACATGGCCAAGAACTCCACGGGGCGGGCGATGGGCGAGAAGTACGCCACCGTGGTCTGGAACAGCTTCTACGCCAGGCTGCACAAGGTCTCCAAGGTCGCCCTGACGCTGGGCTTCGGCGCCCACGGGATGCTCAAGCTGATCAACCCGCTGGACACCCTCAGCCGGCTGGCGCACCTGAGCCGCTACCTGGTCGCCGGGCCGACCAAGCTGCTGGAGATGGCGGGCAAGGCCGGCTCGACGGTGGAGGGCTCGGGCGCCACCACCGACAACGAGTACAAGCGGATGCGCCTGATCGACCAGGGCGGCGACGTCGAGCAGGCGGAGCAGGATCGCGAGGGCGACGTCCGCGACTCGATGCAGCGCTACGGCGAGCGCGCCCGCCGCTCGCGGATCCGGATCCGCCGCGACATCCGCAACATCCGCACGCTGCTCGACGGCGAGTACAAGGACAAGCCGTTCAAGCTCGAGACCGAGGGCAACCACCTCACCGCGATGCTCAAGGGCCGGGTCGCGACCCACGAGTTCATCCTCAGCACCGACAAGACCAAGGGCGCCGAGCGCACGACGATCAAGGCGCTGCGCAACAGCCTCGAGAGGTGGATCTCGGAGTCGGACAAGAACACCGGGTTCAAGGGCGCGTTCCGCCGCAAGAAGGCCACCAAGCGGGTCGCCTTCCGCCACGAGGTGCTCGGCACGCTGAAGCGCTACGACCGGATGCTGGTGCGGTTCGACTGATCCGCGGACACCTCGGCCTCAGCCGATCCTGTGCAGCAGGTCCGCGATGAACTCCCGGACCGCCGCACGCCCGACGAACACCCCGTAGTGCCCCTCGCCGAGCACGTCGGCGTCCAGCGCCTGGACCGCCGCCATGCTGCGCCGCCAGGCGGCGCGGTCGGAGCGGAAGTCGTCGTGGAACGGGCCGTGCAGGTCCTGGCCGAGCAGCACGCGGGTGCCGTCGGCCTCGTCGAGCACGGCGACGATCGAGCCGGGGGTGTGGCCGGGGGTGTGCAGCCACTGCAGCGTCAGCGCGCCCACCGGCAGGGTGCCGTGGGAGCCGGAGAGCACCGTGTCGGCGGCCACGGGGGCGAGCTGCATGTGGTACCACGACGCGGCGGTGAACCGCGGATCGCCGCGCTCGAGGTACGCGCGGTCGCCCCGGTGGATCGCCACCCGGCAGCCGGTCGCGGCGACCACCGCGGCGGCGCCGCCGACGTGGTCGGCGTGGGCGTGGGTCAGCAGCAGCGTCTCGATCCCGGCCGGCTCGGGGCAGATCCCGGCGACGTTGCGCAGCAGCGCCTCCCCGCCGCGGCCCGTGCCGCAGTCCACCAGGCAGAACCGCTCGCCGTCGCCGACGAGGTAGGCCGCCGCGTCCTGGGGGAACGACAGGTCCCCGCCGCCCACGCGCCAGACGTGCTCGGAGAGGGTTTCGAACCTCGGACTCCCGGCCATCGGTGGGCCCTCCCTCGGCGCCGAGTACGATATCATGTCTCTCCTCTCCTTCCCCGCTCCGGAGGCGCTCCATGACCGAGACCCGTTCGCCGATCACCCGCTTCCTCGCCTCGATCGCGGAGGCCGCGTGGTTCCAGCAGTCCATCACCGCGGTGATCCTCGCCGCGGGCGTGGTGGTGGGCTGCGAGACCTACCCCGCGATGGCCGAGCGGCACGGATCGACGCTCTCGCTGCTCAACGACGTGATCCTGTGGATCTTCATCGCCGAGGTGGCGATCAAGATCGGGGCCCAGGGCCGCAAGCCGTGGCGCTACTTCCTGGACCCGTGGAACGTGTTCGACTTCGCGATCGTCGCGGTCTGCGTCCTGCCGATCGACGCCCAGTTCGTCACCGTGCTGCGGCTCGCGCGGCTGCTGCGGGTGCTCAAGCTGGTGCGCGCGCTGCCCCAGCTGCAGGTCCTGGTCGGCGCGCTGCTCAAGTCGATCCCGTCGATGATCTACATCTCGCTGATGCTGGCGCTGCTGTTCTACCTCTACGGGGTGGCCGGGACGTTCCTGTTCAGCGACAACGACCCGGTCCACTTCCGCAGCCTGCAGCTGTCGATGCTGTCGCTGTTCCGGGTGGTGACGCTGGAGGACTGGACCGACATCATGTACATCCAGATGTACGGCTCCGAGCACTACGGCTACGACGCGGCGATGCTCGCCGAGTGGCAGCCGGCGAGCCAGGCGCGACCGGTGCTCGGCGCGGGGTTCTTCGTGTCGTTCGTGCTGCTGGGCACGATGATCATCCTGAACCTGTTCATCGGGGTGATCATGAACGGCATGGACGAGGCCCAGAAGGAGGCCGAGCGCTCCGAGCTGGATCGCCTGCGGGGCGGCGGAGCGCGTACGATGCACGACGAGCTGGCCGAGATCGACAAGCGCCTCGGCGAGCTCGACGACCTGGTGGAGCAGGTCCAGAAGATGGCCCGCGAGGTCGAGCCGGCCGGCAGCGGAGGGGGAGCCCGATGAGCCAGGGACGCGACGAAGACGCGATGGGTGGGGGCTTCCTCGACCCGCTGAACCTGGGCGCCGCCGGCCCGCCGCAGGCGGCCGACGACGACGAGCGCTCGACCCTGCCGTTGCCCGACGACCGCTCGGTGGTGCTGTCGCTGCAGCGCGACCACCAGCTCCGCGCGCCGTCGATCGACCTGGCCCGGCAGCGGCTCAGCGACACGCAGGAGCTGGCCGTCCCGGGCCAGAGCCGCTACCGCTTCGGGCACCGGCTGGGCAAGGGCGGCAACGGGCTGGTGACGCTGGTCTTCGACCGCGACATCGGCCGCCGCGTGGCGCTCAAGACCCTGCTCGACGGCCCCAGGGCGACGGCGATCAAGCTGGAGCACTTCCTCGAGGAGGTGCAGGTCACCGGCCAGCTCGAGCACCCCAACATCGTGCCGGTCCACGAGCTGGGCAAGCTGCGCAACGGCGAGGTCTACTTCACGATGAAGCTGGTCGAGGGCCGCACCTTCGAGCAGGTGATCTACGGGCTCAAGGCCGGTCACGCGGAGGTCGTCGAGAACTACAGCCGGACCCGGCTGATCAGCATCATCCAGTCGGTGTGCCAGGGGGTCGGGTTCGCCCACGCCAAGGGCGTGATCCACCGGGACCTCAAGCCGTCCAACATCATGCTCGGCGACTTCGGCGAGGTGCTGGTGATGGACTGGGGCCTGGCCAAGGTCCGCGGCCAGGAGGACCGCCACTCCCAGGACCTGATGCCGGTGGTCACGGACCGCTCGCAGTCCGCCGACCAGACGATGATGGGCACGATCAAGGGCACGCCGGCCTACATGTCCCCCGAGCAGGCGATGGGCCGGATCGACAACATCGACGAGCGCTCCGACGTCTACTCGCTGGGCGTGATCCTCTACGAGTCGCTGTGCTTCCAGCGGCCCCACCCCGGGAACGACCCGATGCAGGTGATCCGCGCGGTGGTGACCCGGCCGATCCGGCCGCCGAGCGAGGTCGCCCCCGAGCGCGCGATCCCGGCCGAGCTCGAGGCGATCACGATGCGCTGCCTGGAGAAGCAGCCCCAGGATCGCTACACCACCGCGATGGAGGTCTACGCGGAGCTCGAGAACTTCCTCGAGGGGACCAAGCGCAAGCAGCAGGCCGCGGTCCACGTCGCCGAGGGCAAGCGCCTGGCCCGGACCTACGAGGCGGTCCAGGAGCGGGTCACCGCGCTGTGGGCCCAGTACGCCGACGCCGCGCGCGGGGTCAACGCCTGGGACGACGTGGAGCTCAAGCGGCCGCTGTGGGAGCTCGAGGCCGCCCACAAGGCCCGCTCGGTGGAGGCGATCGATACCTTCGGCGACGCGATCAACCAGTACGTCCAGGCGCTGGGCTACGACCCGGAGAACCGCGAGGCCCGGGCCGGGCTGGCGGCGCTGTACTGGACCAAGTTCCGCGAGGCCGAGGACGCCCGCGACGAGCAGGGCATGCGCAACTTCCGCAACCTGCTCGAGATCTACGACGACGGCTCCTACGCGGCCGCGCTGCAGGGCGACGGCTCGCTCGAGGTCGTCGTCGATCCGCCGGGCGCCGCGCTGGAGCTGGCGCGCCTCGAGGAGCAGGACCGGATCTGGTCCCCCGCCGCGTCGGGCCCGTTCGGCCAGGCGCCGCTGGCGCCGACGACGATGGCGATGGGCAACTACCAGCTGACGATCCGCGCGGAGGGCCGGCAGGCGGCGCTGCGCCCGGTACGGATCCGCCGCGGGGAGGCCGTGCGGGTCGAGCTGCGGCTGCTGCCCGAGGGCGCGCTGCCCGAGGACTTCGCGTACATCCCCGAGGGCCGCTTCGAGATGGGCGGCGACCCCCACGCCAGCGCCGCGATGGACCGCCGGCTGCCGTTCGTCGACGCCTTCGCGATCGCGCGCTACCCGGTGACGATGGAGCAGTACCTGGCGTTCATCAACCAGCTGGCGGTGGAGGACCTGATGACCGCCCAGTTCCGGCTGCCGCGCCAGCCGGGCGGGATCGATCCGGTGTTCCAGCGCGGCCCCGACGGACGGTTCTTCATGCCGGCGTTCGACCGCCTCAACAACCTGCTCGATCCGCAGCTGCCGGTCTACGGCGTCAGCTGGGAGGACGCCGAGGCGTGGCTCGAGTGGCGCTCCGAGATCGACGGCCGCCGCTACCGGCTGCCCACCGAGGCCGAGTGGGAGAAGGCGGCCCGCGGGGTCGACGGGCGGCTGTACCCGTGGGGCGACCAGTTCGACCACGCGTTCTGCAAGACCGACGAGTCGCGCCACGAGCTGCCGCGGCCCGAGCCGGTGGGGACGTTCCCCAAGGACGTCTCGCCGTACGGCGTGCGCGACATGGCCGGCTCGATGCGCCAGTGGTGCGCCGACTGGTTCGACGAGGAGCGGGGCCTGCGCTCGGTGCGCGGCGGCGCCTGGAACCTGGGCGACGCCGAGGCCCGCTGTGGCAGCCGCGACGGGTTCCATCCCCAGGAGGTCGACGTCAACCTCGGCTTCCGCGCCGTGCTCGAGCTCGGCGGGGCATGACCGCCCCGGTCCTGCTGTTCGGCGGCGATCCGGCGGGGTCCACCGGGTTCGGCCGGGTGGTGCACCACCTGGTCCGCGCGGCCCGCGCCGCCGGCGCCGAGCCCACGGTCGTGACGCTCGAGTCCCGCCCCGACCTGGACTACGACGAGGCCCGGCGCATCGCCCCCGCCGACGGCGAGCAGCCGTGGCAGGCCATCGCGCGGTTGCTTCAGGAGCAGCCGCGCGCGCTGCTCGTCAGCGTCGGAGACCCCTGGGACATCCAGGGGCTGGCCCACCTGCGGCAGCAGCACGCCTGCCGCTGGGTCGGCGTCACGCCGGTGGACTCCACCCCGTACCCGCGCTACGTGCTGCTGGTCCGCGAGCCCCGGCAGTACCTCGACGTCGCTCCCGCGCTGGCGGCGATGGACCGCATCGTGACCTGGACCCCCTCGGGCGCCGACGCCGTCGCTGCGATGCTGCGCGGCGCGCTGCAGCAGGGCGAGCCTCCGCCGATCGAGACGATCCCCCTCGGCGTGGACGGCGAGTGCTTCGCGCCGCGGCCGCGGGCCGAGGCCCGGTTGGTGTTCGGCGGCGCCGTGTCGCACGACGACCTGCTGTTTTCCTGTATCAAGGTCAACTCGGAGCGCGCCGGGTTCGACACCCTGCTGTCCGCCTGGGCCCGCTACCTGGCCCTCGCCGCCGGGGTCGATCCCGCGCTCGCCGCCCGCAGCCGGCTGTACCTCCACACCGCGGTGGAGGGCTTCCACTCGCTGCCGCTGCTGATGGCGCGCCACGGCGTCCAGGCCACGATCCTGCTCAACCCCGGCCTGGCCCCCGGCGCCGGGGTCCCCGAGGAGGAGCTCGCCGCCGTCCACGCCGCCACCGACGTGGCGGTCAGCGCCGCCCGCGGCGAGGGCTTCGGCCTGCCGGTCCTCGAGGCGCTGTCCTGCGGCGTCCCCGCCGTGGTCCCCGCCTACGGCGCCCCTGCGGAGCTGTTCGGCGACGGCGTGGTGCGCGTCCCGGTGGCCGCGAGCTACCACCCCGAGTTCGCCGTCACCGACTTCGCGATCGTCGACGAGCGCGCGCTGGCCGAGGCCCTGCTCGCGCTGGCCCGCGACCCGGACCGCCGCGCCGCGATCGGCACCGCCGGCCGCGCGGTGGCCGGGGCGCTGTCGTGGGCACGGTTCGAGGAGCGCTGGACCGGCCTGATCCGGAGCGGACTCTCCGATCTGCGAGAGACCGTCCAACTTCCAGAAAGTGGCGCAAAGTGAGCCAGAATCTGGAACTCGGTCGTCCAACTTCCAGAAAGTGGCGCAGAGAGAGCCAGAATCTGGAACTCGGTTCGGCTCCTCGGTCCGGCTGCCGGCCGGGTCCCTCGGCGAACGGTGGAGGCGACGACGACCCCCTCTCGCTCGGCACTACCCCCCCGGCTTCGGGAAGGCCACCCGTCGTTCCACCCCGGGTCCCAGGTGGAGGCCGAGCTGGAACGTGATCGTCACGGCACGGAAGGGAATCCAGCAGCCGCAGTCGTGGCCCATGTTGGTGCGGAACAGGATGTTGCCGGCGATCTGGTATCCGAGATCGACGACACGGGAGACGTGGAAGGTCATGCCGCCGAGGACGAACAGGTAGTGCGAGTACAGGCCGTCGTCCACGTCGGCCGAGAGGCGGTAGCTGGTCCCGATCCACCAGCGCCCCGCACCGAGGCTGTCCAGCGGTGCGTCGAGCAGAAGGTGTCCACCGACCACCACCGATGGGGGCTCCGTCTTCGTGATGTAGTCGGCCAGCCCGACGCGCGGGGCCAGCACGAACCGGGGGCCTCGCGGCCCCGAAGGTCCCAGCGACAACGACGGTCCCAGGGCCATGCTTGGCGAGGACGGGATCGCGTATTCCGCGGATACCGTCAGGAACGCCCAGCGGGCCAGCCGCAGGTCCAGGGAGATCCCGGCGAGTCCCGCGTCGAAGGTGATGCCGTAGGCATGGGGCGTCCCGGCCTGGAGGGAGAGCTGGGCCGTCCCACCGTCGGGGTCCGGCGGTGCCACGTCGGACCAGGGTCCTGGTCCCGGGTACGCGGCCGCGGGTGTTGCCCGGGGCAGCAACATCGCGGTGAGGAACAGCACGTGGATGAGGCGCGTCATCGTCGTCCCCGGATATCAAGGTAGCACGTGCGAGGCGTCGCGGTTCCCCCACGCGGTTCCCCCAGCAGGACCGCGGCAGGTCCACCGAAGGGGGCCCCGCGCTGCGGCCAGCCCCGAGAACCCGACAGGAGCTACTCGGCTGGTGCAAGCCCGGTACGAGTGCCCGGGGACGCCCCGAACCGGGACGACGAGCTGGGTGCGACGGACGCCCTACGTCACGTTGATCTGGAACTGCCCCGGCGTGGTGAACGTGATCGTCCCGCCGTAGGAGCAGGTGCACGTCGAGGCGTTGGTCAGCGCCGGCATGTTCTTGATCATCACCTTGGACGCGCCGGGCGTCCACGGGGCCGCGGTCATCGGGGTGCACGGCATCGGGGTCAGCACGCCGCTGGCGGCCGAGGTCGCCGAGGCGACCGTCGGGTTGGCCATCGAGGTGCACATCGCGAACGCCGGGATGTTGACGAACGGCTTGTTGTCCATGATGTTCGCCGCCGGCATGTTCTTGCCGTTGACCATGTTGGCCGGCAGCACGGTCAGCGCCATCGGCGCGGTGCCGAAGCTGCACAGCATCATCGCGCCGCTGACGACCAGGAAGGGCATCTCCGTCGCCTCCTCGCTCCGGCGGAGCGTATCAGATGCCGACCCCGGCGTCCGACAGCGCTGCGGCGATCCAGGCGCGCTTGGCCGGGTCGGGGGAGTTCTGCTCGGCCTCGATCCGGGCCCGCAGCTCCTGCTCCGACATCGGCGGCGCGACCCAGTCCTCCCACGGGTTGTGGCGCGCCGGGACGGCGAGGTAGTCCACCACGCACGAGGGCTGCAGGTCGTCGGGCTCCACCGGGATCAGCCGCCCCGGGGTGGCCAGGAAGCAGCGGTAGCCGCGCCGGGCGAGCAGCCCCAGCAGGGTCTGGGGGCTCTCGCCGTAGGCCGCCAGCCGGGGGCCGTTGGACTCGCACAGCAGGCTCGGCGGGGGGGTCTCGGCGTGCAGGTCGGCCATCCCCCGCAGGGCCGCCACCTCGCCGCCCTCGAGGTCGAGCTTGACGAACGCCACCTCGGGGCAGCCGTGGGCCGTCCACAGCCCGTCGACCGTGACGGCCGAGATCCGCACCGTGTCCTCGGTGGCCTCGCCGACCACGTGGCCGTGGAGCCCGTCCTCGAGGAAGTCGACCAGGCCGGCGCGGTCCATCACCGCGGCGTTGATCACCAGCAGGTCGTCCCGCTCGCGGGCGGCCTCGTACAGCTCGATGGCGTTGGTCGGCGACGCCTCCACGGCCAGCACCTTGTAGCCGTCGTCGGCCGCGGGGACCGCCACCTCGCCGACGTGGGCGCCCAGATCGAAGAGGAACGAACCGGGCGGGACGCCGGCGCGGATCACCGCCAGCGGCAGGTCGGCTGGGCCGGGCCGAGGCTGTTGCATGGAACAGGCTCCCGTCGCCACGGCCGCGCTACTCGGCCGCGGCCTCCTCGAGGCCGACCAGGTTGGCGTGGTGCGACACCGCCCGGACCGCCGCGGCGGCGCCGACGGTCAGCGAGTCGGTGGGCCACGGGCAGCCGGCCGTGGGGGACACCACCGGTTCGGTGTCCCCGAGCACCACGGCCGTGATGTCCGGCAGCACCGGCTGCCCCGGCACGGCCGCGTCGGACGAGGCCGCGAGCTGCAGGACCAGCTCCTCGACGCACTCCTCGGCGGAGAGGTCCATCACCCCCTCGGCGGGCGACGGCATCCGGTTGTAGGCGTCCCACAGCGCCAGCGCCCACAGCTGGCTCTGGCTCGGCGGGACCGGCGGCCGGTGCTCGGTCTCGGCGGACAGCAGCGCGACCATCACCGCGCGGTAGCCCGCGGCGAGGATGTGGGACGACCAGCGGTCGTTGATCCGCAGGTCGGCGCCCGCCTCGTCGCCGCCCTCCGGGATCGGCTGCCCCCCGGAGAACGCCGCCGTCGCGCGGGCCGACAGGCCCCAGCTCCCGGCCCGATCGACGCCATTGTCGATCACCGCGTACTCGGGCGGGCAGACCAGCTTGGGGTCGGGGTGCCACAGCAGGACGTAGGGCGGCAGGTCCTGGCCCAGCACGGCGTCGTAGCCCAGGCAGCGCTCGGCCTCCTCGGGCGCGCCGCGCAGCTTCTGCATCTCGAACACGACCTGCTCGTGGAGCCCCTCGAGGTAGGGGCCGTCCAGCGCGAGCACGTCGTCGGTGGCCATCCGCGAGCCGCCGTGCTCGATCGCGACGGTCATCGCCAGCGGGCTGGCCAGCGCGATCTCGGCCTGCAGCCGGCGCTGCTGCTCCAGGTCCTCGAGCTCGGCGACCACCCCGCGGCGCTGGTCGACGCACTCGGCCTCGGCGTCCAGCGCGGCGTCGAGCCCGGCCTGGGCCGCGTCCAGCTGCTCCTGGGTCTCCTCGGCCTGCTCCTGGGCCCTGGCCGCCTTGCGGCTCTGCACCACGCCCCACACCAGGGTCACGACGATCGGCACCAGCGCGGTGAAGAACAGCATCACGACGCCGGGGGACAGCCCGATCTTCTTGGCCGCCTTCTGGATGCTCTGTACGACGCGCGCCTTGGGCGCGCTGAGGATCGCGGTCGCCGCCGGCACGAGCCACAGCTGCGAGCCGATCCCGGCCGCCGCCGGGCGCGAGCCGATCCCGGCCACCGAGCTGCGCCCACCCTGGTCCACGTCGGCGGCGAACTGCAGCGAGAACGTGATCGAGCGCATGTCCCAGTGGGTGACCTCGAAGCGGCTGCCGCTCCTCAGCTCGGTCCCGGTGCTGACCCGGCTGCGCTTGTCGGGGCGCAGCAGGTCGATCGTCACCTTGCGGTTGACGCGGCGGACGCGCATCCCGCTGCCGTCGGCGGTGGTCGCCACGACGAACAGCATCATCGCGTCCTCGGGCGCGGCCTCCTCGCCCCGGCGCAGGATCGTGGCCCGCAGCCCGCGGTGCTCCTTCTCCATCGTGTCGAGCATCAGGTAGACGGCGAACTCATCCGTCGGGGCCAGGCTCAGCGAGACCTGGCTGGGCCGGACGTGGGGCTCGAAGCACTGGACGATCAGCGCCATGGACTCACTCCCCACCCTTCCCGGTCGGGGCGGCGTCGCCGCGGAGCAGCGCCGCGACCTCCTCCCTGTAGGGTTCGACCAGCACCTTCGCCGTCGACCGGTCGCTCTTGCTCAGCTCCCGCGAGAGGCTGGCCAGCAGCACCGCCGTGGTCAGCGGGCGGTCCAGGCCGCGGGCCCAGGCCACGGCACGGATCGAGGCCCCGCGGATCAGGCCCCCGCTGATCGCGAAGCTCTCGGCCAGGAACGGCACGTCGACCGCGCCGTCCTCGGCCTCCTCGAGCTCCGGCGCCAGCATCCGCCGCCACAGCGCGTCGCGGGTCGGCACGTCGGGGATCGGCAGGACCAGGAAGTCGTCGAACCGGCGGAAGAACGCCTCGTCCATGTCGCGGCTGCGGTTGGTGGTGGCGATCAGCACGCCGGAGAACCGGTCCAGCCGGGTCAGCAGGTAGGCCACCCCGGTGGCCAGCGCCCCCCCGCCGCCGTGCTTCTGGTCCCGCTGGCGGAACAGCGCCTCGGCCTCGTCGAGCACCAGCACCGACCCGGAGACCTCGGC
>CAZOYV010000273.1:0-874 GCA_964584075.1 uncultured Rickettsiales bacterium
GGTGATCAGCGGGATGTTGAACGCGTCGCAGAACCGCACGAAGCGCCCGCCCTTCCACGACGCGTCGATGTCGAGGCAGCCGGCGAGGTGGGCCGGGTTGTTGCCCACGATGCCCACCGACTGGCCCGCCATCCGCGCGAAGCCGACGACGATGTTGCGCCCGAAGTGAGGGTGGATCTCGAAGAACTCGCCGTCGTCCACCACGTGGGTGATCACGTCGTGCATGTCGTACGGCTTGTTGGGGTCCACCGGGACCAGGTCGATCAGCGCCTCGTCCATCCGGTCGGGCGGGTCCGCGGTGGGCACCAGCGGCGCGTCCTCCATGTTGTTCGAAGGGATGAACGAGACCAGCGTGCGGATCTGATCGATGCAGTGCTCCTCGTCGTCGGCGGCCAGCCCCGCGACCCCCGAGCGGGTGTTGTGCGACATCGCGCCGCCCAGCTCCTCGAAGGTCACCTGCTCGCCGGTGACGGTCTCGATCACCTTGGGCCCGGTGATGAACATGTGGCTGGTGTTCTTGACCATCAGGATGAAGTCGGTGATCGCCGGGGAGTACACCGCGCCGCCGGCGCAGGGGCCCATGATCGCGGAGATCTGCGGCACCACCCCCGACGCGATGGTGTTGCGGAAGAAGATCTCGGCGTAGCCCCCGAGGCTGACCACGCCCTCCTGGATCCGCGCGCCGCCGCTGTCGTTGATCCCGATCACGGGGCAGCCGTTCTGCAACGCCAGATCCATGATCTTGCAGATCTTCTCGGCGAACACCTCGCCCAGCGCCCCGCCGTAGCAGGTGAAGTCCTGGCTGAAGACGTAGACCGTGCGCCCGTGGATGTCGCCGTACCCTGTGATCACGGGTAAGATTGTTGGCGCCGTT
>CAZOYV010000273.1:884-11654 GCA_964584075.1 uncultured Rickettsiales bacterium
GGAGCCCGTACCTTGAGCGCCTCGTCCATGAGAAAGCAGATCTTCTTCCCATGGAACGTCCCCACGGACCCCCCGAGGACCGTGGCATCCTGGGAATAGGCATAAACCAGTCGGCCGCCCACAAGGCCGTACCCGGTGATCACGCCGTCGCCGGGGATGCGGTTGTGCTCCATCCCGAAGTCGTGGCAGCGGTGCTTGGCCAGCATGTCCATCTCGTGGAACGTGCCGGGGTCGAGCAGCATGTCGATCCGCTCGCGGGCGGTGTGCTTGCCCAGCTTGCGCTGCTTGGCGATGCGCTCCGGGCCGCCTCCGGCGAGGGCCTGCTCCTTGAGCTCGCGGAGCTGGGCGATCTTGTCCTGAATGTCCATCTCGGGCCGCCTCCTGGTGGTGCTCGGCTACCGGGGTGAGGCTAGGAGAATAGCGATGACCCGGGGGTGGGGCAACCTGCGTGCGCGATCAGATCAGCTGCCCCTTGAAGGGGCCGGCGCTGTGCACGTAGATCGTGGTCCGGAACGGCGCGGCCATCGCCTGCAGCTGCCGGGCGTACGCCTCGGCCGTGCCCTCCTCGGGGAACGCCAGCCCGAGGAACACCACCGACGCGTCGGCGCTGGCCTCGCGCATGATATCCGGCACGGTGCGGCCGTTGCGGCGCACGATCACGTCGGTGAGGGCGTCGATCCGGGCGTCCTCGATCAGCGCGCGCAGCTTGGGCTCCATCTCGACGCGCTGCTCCTCGCTGTCGACGATCGTGCGGACGTGGATCGCGGCACCGCGCCAGCCCTGGTTCAGGCTCAGCAGGTGGGCGAGCAGCACCATCAGGTCGCCGTTGTGCTCCTTGCCGCGCCACCACACGTCGATCCGGTCGCGGGTCAGCGGGCCGTCGGCGCGCGGGACCTTGCAGAAGATCACGCTCTTGTTGATCCGCGTCAGCGCGCGCGAGGTGCGGAGCAGCTTGGCCAGCCCGGCGGGCTCGTCGGGCCAGCCGAACATCACCGTGTTGGACTGCATCCCGGCGAACCCGTTGGCCTGCGCGATGCCGATCACGCCGGCGTGGAACTGGGGCACGATGTCGACCTCGGCGAAGGCCACCAGCCCCTCCTCGTCGAGGGCCCGCTGCATCTCGGCGGTCATCTCCGGGATGTCGTACTCGTGGCGCGCCAGGTCGCCGACCACCGCCTGGCAGACGGTGACCACCCCGCGGTTCTGGTTGAACCAGTTGGCCATCCGGACCAGCCCCATCCGCGCCGCCGGGTTGGCGGTGAACAGCAGGATGTTGGGCCGCCAGTTGCGCGGGTCGTGCTTGACCGCGCGGGCCTTGAGCAGCGCCATCCGCGCCACGGCGTTCCACAGCCCGCCGCGCACGTCGCCCCACGTGCTCTCGAACCCGCGGCGCTGCAGCACCAGGTAGATCGCCAGCTCCACCGCGAGGGCGCACACGCAGACCAGCGGGTTGAGCAGGAACATCACCACCAGCGCGCCGGCGCTGCCCAGCAGCGACACGAACCACGGGATGTTGATCGTCGGCCGGTACGACGGATCGCCGACCAGCTTCTCCAGCGCCGCGGCGAGGTTGATCGTGACGTACAGGGTCAGGAAGAACACCGTGACCCAGCGGCCGACGGTGTTGAGGTCGCCCAGCGCCACGGCCGCCAGCGCGATGCCGCCGGTGGTCCACGTCGCGATCGTCGGCTGCCCGGTCTTGCTCGTGCGGGCCAGCCAGCGCGGCGCGAGGCGGTCGTTGGCCAGCGCCTGCAGCACCCGCGGCCCGCCCAGCGCGCTGCCGAACGCGGAGCTGAGGATCGCGCCCCACATCCCGGGGAACACGGTCCACATCCCGAACCACGCGATGCGGGTCCAGATCGGCGGGGCCTCGGGGTCGAGGACCGACAGCTCCAGCGGGGTGACCCGCCCCGTGATGCCCAGCAGGAACACGATCAGGAGGTAGGTCACGGTCCCGGTCACCACCGCCAGGATCGTGCCCCGCGGGATCGAGCGCTTGGGGTCCTTGAGGTCGCCGCTCATCCCGATCCCCGCGGTGAAGCCCGTCACCGCCGGGAAGAACACCGCGAACACGAACCAGAACCCGCCCTCGGCGGAGCGCTCGTAGTGGGGCGTCATCTCCGGCGCCGTGGTCGGGCCGGTGAGCACGCCGCCGATCAGCGCCACCAGGCTCAGCCCGACGCCGATCATGATCGGGATCTGCATCTTCAGCGCCAGGTCGGCGCTGCGCCCCGCGATGGCGGTGGTGGCGACGATGATCCCCGCCGCGATCCACTGGATCGGCAGCTCCCCCCAGGCCTCGGGCCACAGGAACCCGAGCGCCTCGGCGAGGCCGAAGGCGTACAGCGTCAGGCTGAAGGTGCGGCACAGGAACAGCGGGATCCCGATCGCGCCGCCGAGCTCGAGGCCCAGGCTGCGCGAGACCATGTAGTACTCGCCGCCGACCCCGACCGTCATGTTGGTCGAGATCGCCGAGGCGCTCAGCCCGGTGACGAACGTGATGCTGCTCGCGAGCAGCACGATCAGCAGCGCCAGCGGCAGCCCGACGTTGCCCACGACCCAGCCGAACCGCAGGTACATCATCACGCCGAGGATCGTCAGCACGCTGGGGGTGTAGACCCCCAGGAAGGTGCCGAACCTGGTGGCGGGCTGGACGGTCGCCGCCGCATCGGGAGCATGGCTGGCCATCGCGTGAGCGCCCATGATCGCACGGCGCGGGAGGCGGCCGCCAGCAGCCGGGCCGCGGGACACCCGCCGTCCGCCGGTTTCCATCTGGTACCATCGGCTGCGAGGGGCCTCGGGACGACCCGGCGAGCTGGCACGCGGAGTGCACGCGCTGGGACCGGGAGCGGAGGTGGATCATGGACGACGGGCGGACCCCCACGATCGGTTCCCGGTGGACCGCGCTGCCGTCGCTGGCGGCGATCTCGCTGCTCGCGCTGGCGCTGGCGGGCCACGGCTGCGCGGACTACTCCGCCGGCGAGCTCGAGGACGACGACTCCGCGGCCGGCGACGACGACATGGCCGGGGACGACGACAGCGTCAGCGACGACGACACCGGCGACGACGACACCGGCGACGACGACACCGTGCAGGACACCGGCCCCTGCGGCGACGGCTCGTGGGGCGACGTGCCGCTGGACGAGGGCGAGCTGATCGTCGTCACCGTCGACGGCAGCCAGTCCGGCAACGGGACGCTGGCGGCGCCGTACGACACCCTGGACACCGCGCTGGCGGCGGCCCGCGCGCTGGGCGATCCGGCGACCATCGCGCTGGGCCCGGGCTCCCACGCGGCCGCGGCGGAGCTGACCGAGGTCGCCGGCGACTTCACCGACCAGGGCCTGATCATCGCGGGGTGTTCGCCGGCCGAGACCAAGCTCGTCGCCGCAGACCCGGCCCAGCCCGCCATCGCGGTGCGCGCCGTGGACGACGTCACGCTGACCTCGCTGACCATCGAGGGCGGCCGCCCGGCGGTGCTGATCCACGACGGCGCAGGAGCCGGCGCGCCGATCGTGCTGTCCGGTGTCGAGGTCCAGTACGCGGTGGGCGCCGGGATCGTGGTCGACGACATCCTCGGCGGCGACAGCGCTGCGGCGCTGACCGACGTGGAGGTCAGCGGGACGACCCTCGACGACGGCGCGGGCGGCTGGGGCATCTCGGTCCAGCGGGCGCGGGCGACGATCGAGGGCGGCCGCGTGGCCAGCACCACCGGCGTCGGGATCTTCGGCCACCTCGCCGAGGTCCAGATCGACGGCACCACCGTCGAGTCGATCGCCGCCGACGGCGACGGCCGGCTCGGCCGCGGCGTGCACCTGCAGATGATGTCCAGCGGCAGCGTGCGCAACGCCACCGTCAGCGGCTGCGCCGACGCCGGGATCTACGTGCACATGGGGATGGGCCTGACGCTGGAGTCCAACGTCGTCACCGGCTCCACCGGGGCGGCGCTGCCCGACGTCGCCGAGACCTCGGGCGACGGCATCGTCGTGACGATGGGCGACGAGGCGTTCTCGCCCGAGTACTTCCAGACCACGCTGCTGGGCAACACCGCCAGCGACAACGCCCGCGCCGGGATCCTGATCGACGGCGCCTGGACCCACCTGACCGGCAACGGCGGGACCGACAACATCTTCGATCCCGGCGGCTGGGGCATCGTGGTCCAGGACCAGAGCGTCGTCGAGGGCACCGACTCGGTGTTCGACGTGGACGCCGACCCGATGGTCGATCCGGTGATGGTCGACGCCGGCGAGCTGAACTGGATGCAGGTCGGGGGGAGTTGAGCTCGATCTCGAACTCGAGGCCGCCAACCTCAGCCAGAATCCACCTCGCACGAAGCGTCCGATCCGCCCCGAGGCCCCAGGAGGCATGGGCTGAACTGCCCGAACCGCCCCCGTCGCAACGGATCTCGGCCGGTCTTCCCGATCGCCCCCGAAACCCATGAACTGCCGCCGAAGTCGCCCTGAAACCGTGACTCTCGATATCGATCTCGATCGGGAGCGGCTGCGCGTCGTAGGATTCCGGCATGCGCTGGAATCCACTGCTCCTGTTCTTGATCCTCTCCGGATGCGCGGGAGAACCTGCGGCACCCTCCCAGCCCGCCTCCCAGGCCGTCGCCGCCGAACGCAGCGCGATCCCCGATCGCGAGGGCGTCCGCGAGGTGGCCCTGGGCTGCACGCTGGCGTGGGCCGGCGAGCGGATGGAGCTGGCCTGCCCTGACGCCACACCGGTGGTGATCCCGCACCTGGTGGGGGTCCCGGCGGCCAGCGCCGACGGGAGCCGCGTCGCGTGGTCCCACGCCCCCGACGACGGCGACCGCACCCGCATCGAGGTGGTGGCCCGCGACGGCGACCGCTGGGGCGAGCCGCGGGTGCTGGTCGAGGGCGAGGGCCGGCCCGACCGGGTGGCGCTGGACGCCGCCGGGGAGCGGGTCGCCTACGTCGCCGCGGCCGACGGGATCGCGGCGCTGTGGGTCGTGCCGTTCGCCGGCGGGGAGCCGGTCCAGCTGACCAACGTCGGGCTCGCCAGCGCCCCGCGGGAGCCGGGCCAGCCCCCAGAGGGGTTCGTGCCGGTGCCCCACCGCGGGCCGCCGGTGTTCGACGGCGACCGGCTGACGTGGACCTCGCCCGAGGGCGAGCACGCGGTGGAGCTGCCATGAGGGGCGCGGCGCCGATCATCGCCCTGACGCTGCTGGCGGCGGCCCCCGCCGCGGCCCAGCAGCTGCGCTTCCCCACGTCGCAGGCCGACTACGACCACTGGTACCCGACGGCGTACTTCGACCACGGCGGGAACACGGACTGGAACTGCGGCAACATCACCTACGGCGGACACCAGGGCAGCGACTTCGGGGCCGGGTCGTTCACCGGGATGGCCGAGGGCCGGGACATCGTCGCCGCCGCCGACGGGACCGTGGTCACCACCCACGACGGCGAGTTCGACGAGTGCACCACCGGCGACTGCGAGGGTGGCGGCGGCTACGGCAACTACGTCAAGCTCCAGCACACGACGGGGATGTCGACCTACTACGCCCACATGAAGATCTGGAGCGTGGCGGTGAGCGAGGGCCAGCAGGTCGGCTGCGGCGACCTGCTGGGGTTGATGGGCTCCTCGGGCTACTCCACCGGCCCCCACATCCACTTCGAGGTCCGCGACGCCGGGGACAACCGCTACGACCCGTTCGAGGGCAACTGCTCGCCGACCTCGCCGAGCCAGTGGGTCAACCAGGGCCCCTACGACGGCAAGCCGACGCTGGACTGCGACGGCCCCCCGCCCGAGTGCCAGCCCACCCAGACGCTGACCTGCGGCGACCAGGTCGGCACCGGCAACGACGGCGCCGGCTCCCAGCAGCAGACCTCGTTCTACGGCTGCACCGAGTGGGTCTACAGCGGCCCCGAGATGGCCTACCGGGTCATCACCGATCTGGACGAGCCGGTGACCGTCGATCTGACCGGCAACACCGGCGACCTGGACCTGTACGCGCTGGCCAGCACCGCATGCGACGGCAGCGACTGCATCACCGCCTCGGACAACCCCGACGACAGCGACGAGCAGGTGGTGTTCGACGCCACCGCCGGCGTGGAGTACGTGGTGGTGGTGGACGGCTGGGAGGGGGCGATCAGCCCGTTCACGCTGACCGTGTCGTGCGACGGAGGGATGCCCGGCGACGACGACGCGGGCGACGACGACGCGGGCGACGACGACGGCGCGGGCGACGACGACGGCGCGGGCGACGACGACGGCGCGGGCGACGACGACCTCGACGACTTCAAGGACCGGCTGGACGACGACGGGGGGACCGGCTGCAGCTGCAGCGAGGCGAGGGACACCCCCTCGGCAGGACCAGCGCTGCTGATCCTGCTGCTGGGGTGGGCGTGTCTGGTCCGGACGACTACTCGAACGTGAACGAGTAGGAGTAGGAGCCCCAGTCGGAGCTGGTGATGCCGTTGGCCTCGCTCCCCTTGTACTCCTCCTTGCCCTCGACGATCTTGACCTTCACGGAGCCGCCGGAGGTCTGGATCTTGCCGGCGTGGATCGCGGCGGAGCAGATGTTGGAGTCCCCGGTGTAGGGGTTGGAGCCCCAGACCGACCCGAAGGTGCAGTCCGCGGGGCAGGACACCTCGAAGGTGTCGCCGGCATTGGTCTTGTCCACCGGCACGGTCTGGAAGCAGGTGTCCGCGAACAGGTCCTCGCCGGACCAGTCGCTGCTGCCACCCCCGCCGCAGTTGCAGCAAGCGCCGACGAAGAGCAGACCCACAGACGCCATCACGAGCACGAAGTAGCGCACAGAACGAACCCTCCCTGGAGTTGGGGTGAAGAGGCGATCAGGATACTCGTTTCTGGGAGCGCGCGGTAGCGCGGGGACGGGAAATTGCGATTCCGCTACACTCCACGCAGGAGCGAGGGGAGCACGACATGGCGACCCACGAGGGGATCGAGCCGATCCTCGATCTGGCGGTGGCGCTGAACAGCGCCGAGGATCCCGACCGTATCCTGCGCGAGGTGCTGCGGCGGCTGCGCGACCTGGTGCCCTACGACCGCGCCTCGGTGTCGCTGCTGCAGCCCGACAGCGCCACGCTGCGGCTCCGCGAGATCCACCTGGACGACCGCCGCGCCGACGACATCGCGGACCTGGGCAAGCGGATCCCGGCGGACGAGAGCAACGTGCTCGGCTGGGTCTTCACCCACCGCAAGGTCCACCGCCAGGGCGAGCTGGACTCCGCCTCGCGGTTCGAGGCCCAGGCCTCGGGCACCGCGATGGCGTCCCACGTGATCGCCCCGCTGGTCAGCCGCGGCCGCGCGCTGGGGGTGCTCGCCATCGGCGCCGAGGCCGCCGGGGCGTTCGACGCGGGCGACGAGGGCGTGGTGGCCCGCTGCGCCGCCCTCGCGGCGGTGGCGCTGGACAACGTGCAGCTGTACCACTCGGCCCGGGACGACGCGGTCCGCGACCCGCTCACCGGGCTGTACTCCCTCGGCCAGCTCCACGAGGTCCTCGAGCAGGAGCTGAGCCGGCTGCAGCGCTACGGCGCACCGTTCAGCCTGATGCTGTTCGACGTGGACGGCTTCAATGCCTACCGCGAGCGGGAGGGGAGCCCCCAGGCCGACCGCGTGCTGCGGGTGATCGCGGACGCGCTGCGGCGCCACACTCGCCGCTGCGACGTGGCGTTCCGCTTCGGCCGGGACTCGTTCGCGCTGCTGCTGCCGGGGACCGACGAGGAGCGCGCCACGCTCGTCGCCGAGCGGCTCCAGGACGTGCTCCGCGGCGCCCTGCTCGAGCCCCCGGCCGACGACGGCGAGCCGGTGGTGACGGTCAGCGTCGGGCTGACCGCCGCCGATCCCGACGCCGACTCCCGCGCGGCGATGGTCGACCGGGCGTACGCCGCCCTGCGCCAGTCCAAGGTCGACGGGGGTGATCGCGTCACCCTCGACGTCGACGAGTGACGTCCCGCCTGTCGCATCGGCCCGGGTTGTGGCAACATGCCCCTTGGGACGATGGGACGCAGCTCGGCACCCGACGGCACCAGCGCACCGATCGGTGAGATCGGCCCGTACCGTCTTCTCCGGCGCATCGCCAAGGGCGGGATGTCCGAGGTCCACCTCGCCGTGCGCAGCGGGCCGATGGGGTTCTCCAAGAAGGCCGCGCTGAAGACGATCCGCGTCGCCGGCGAGGAGGACGACCGGCTGCTCCAGGCGCTGATCAACGAGGCCCGGCTCGGCGGCCAGCTGCACCACCGCAACATCGTCGAGGTCTACGACTTCCTGCACACCCCCGACACGTTCTGCCTGGTGATGGAGTACGTCGACGGCTGGACGCTCAAGGCCATCGTGCGGGCCTGCCGCGAGGCCGGCGTCGAGATCCCGCCGAGCGTGATCCTCGGGATCGGGATCGACATCTGCAACGGGCTCGACCACGCCCACCGCCAGAAGACCGAGTACGGCGACGCGATCGAGCTGGTGCACCGCGACCTGAAGCCGTCCAACATCATCGTCGCGCGCACCGGCGAGACCAAGATCATGGACTTCGGCGTGGCCAAGACCCGCGCCAACCTCTACCAGACCGGCGGCGAGGACATCACCCGCGGCACGCCGCTGTACATGTCCCCGGAGCAGGTCAGCGGCAAGCGCGAGCTGGACCGCCGCAGCGACCTGTTCGCGCTGGGCTCGATCCTCCAGGAGATGGTGACACTCGAGGAGACGTTCCACGGCGAGACCCTGGTGCAGGTCATGCGGCAGGTGATGGACGCCGACGTCCGCGGCGCGGTCGAGCGCGTCGCGGTGCGCTTCCCGGAGCTGGCGCCGGTGGTCGAGCGGGCGATGCGCATGGACCCCGCGAAGCGCTACGGCAGCGCCAAGGAGATGGGCCGCGAGCTGCGCGACCTGCAGCGCGCCGCGACCCGCGGACCCGACGTCGAGGAGTGGCTCGGGTGGTTCGAGGGGGTCGCGCCGGCCCCGGCCGAGTCCCCCCACGCGACGCCCCCGCCGGTGCTCGGCAACGACGACTCGGACTCGGCGGTGCAGTGCTCGTCGCTGGGCGACTTCACCCGCGAGTTCTTCCGCAGCGGTGGGGCCGGCGAGGACGCCCGCGCCCGGCGCGCCGCGGTGGTCGCCAGCCGTGACGGCAGGGTGCTGCGCGCCACCGGCGAGACCGACGCCCAGCACGTGTGGACAACCGTCCACCGGATGACCCACGCCATCGCCGACGCGCTGTCGATGCTCGACCTCGGCGAGCCCCAGGCGTGGGCCGCCCAGACCGAGTCCACGTCCTGGACGGTGTGCTTCGACCGCGACGAGGTCGCCGTGCTGATCGGCCCGGCCGGCGAGAACCCGGAGACCACGATGCTGGAGGTCTCCGGCCGCCTCGAGGAGACGCTGGAGCCGTGATCGACCTGGCCTACGAGCTCGACGGGATCCCGGGCGTCCGCGGCTTCGCCGCGTTCGACGGCGGCTTCCGCTGCCTGGCCCACCAGCTCCCGCCGCCGCTGGACGCCTCGACGCTGGTGCAGACCCTGCTGCAGCTCCAGACCGCGTTCGACAGCTTCACGATGGCCCACGGCGAGCTGCAGCAGGGCAGCGTGATGACCTTCGTCGCCGAGTGCCCCCAGGGATCGCTGGCGCTGCGCCGCATCGGCGCCTACCAGATCGTCGCGTTCCTCCGGGCCGGCAGCGATCCGACCCCGCTGGTCGAGGCGCTGGAGGACCTCTCGGCGCGGATCGAGGCCGAGGGCGACGCCGCCCGCACGCTCGAGGAGAGCTTCGACCACCTCGACGGCGAGGACAGCCACGGCAGCGGCTCGTCGCTGGAGTTCTACTCGGCGAGCATGGAGCGCCCCTCGCTGACCGACGAGCTCGAGGAGCCCTCGGAGCCGGGCAAGCGCAAGGACACCGAGTCGATCTGGACCACGGACGTGCGCGAGATCGTGGGCAAGCTGGGAAAGAAGAAGGATCGGGGCTAGCGGCCGCTACTTCTTGCCCTGGTACCAGGGCGCCTTGTCGTAGAACTCCTCGGGCAGGTTGGCCCGCTTGCGGAAGTGCTCCAGCAGGAACCTCGGCGCCAGCGGGGCGCCGGAGACCGGGTCGATCTGCTGCTCGAGCTCGCGCTGCCAGCGGACGATCACCTTCTTGCCGTCGCGCTCCTCGATCTTGATGCAGTCCACCGGGCAGACGTAGACGCACGCGCCGCAGCCGATGCAGTCCTCGGCCGGCGGGCCGAACGGCGGCTCGACGACCTTGCGGTCGCCGCGCTGGCTGAAGGTGATCGCGGACACGCCGACCACCTCGCGGCAGACGCGCACGCACAGGCCGCACAGGATGCAGTCGTTGTCGTGGTCCAGCGGGAACGGCACGTCGTCCAGCGTCACGCCGTACTTCGCCGCGAGCCGCTGCAGGTCGGGGCTGTCCGGGCACATCGCGAGCTTGAGCTTGAACACCATCTGGCGGTTGCGCTGCACCTTGTCGGTGTCGAGGAACACCTCGATGCCGTCCTGCACCGGGTAGTTGCACGCGGTGGTCAGCTTGCGCTTGCCGCGCTTGACGACCTCGACGAGGCACAGCCGGCACGCGCCCGCGCTGGTGACGGCCTCGTGGTAGCACATGTGCGGCACCACGTAGCCGTTGTCCTCGAGCACCTGCAGCAGGCTGGCGCCCTTCTCGGCCTCGATCTCGTGCCCCTGGTAGAGGGGCCCATTCACCGTGATCTTCGCCATGCCAGCCTCCTACGCGATGTCCACGGCCGCCCACTTCGTGGGGCAGGCCTCGTAGCACACGCGGCACTTGATGCAC
>CAZOYV010000274.1:0-11253 GCA_964584075.1 uncultured Rickettsiales bacterium
GACGACGACACCGGCGACGACGACACCGCCGACGACGACACCGGCGACGACGACAGCGGCGACGACGACAGCGGCCCCACCGAGCCGTGCCCCACCGGCTTCGACGAACTGCCCGGAACGGTGTTCTACGTCGACCCCGCGCTGGGCGACGACCAGACCGGGGACGGCAGCGCCGGCAGTCCGTGGGCCTCGATCCAGTACGTGATCGATCACCTGGTCGACTGCACCGACGAGGCCGGGGTCCCGCACCACGACGCCGCGCCGGTCCACGGCGGCGACACGATCGTGCTCGTCGGCGCCGCAGGCCACGACGCCGACCTGGAGATCACCGGCTGCTACAACGACGACTACGTGGAGATCACCACCGACGTGCTGCACGAGCCGGTGATCGCCGGCGTGCACTTCCGAGGCAGCGCGTACTGGCGCCTCGACGGGCTGACGTTCTTGCGCGAGGACGGCGGCACGATGCTGCGCGCCGAGGACCACGAGTACCAGGGCGAGTGCCACCACCTCGAGATCGTCAACAACCACTTCACCAGCGGCAACCTGGTGACGCTGCAGGACTACATCGACAAGGCGTCCACCGGGATCTATCTGCTGTACGACCCCGAGTACGTCACCGTGCAGTGCAACACGTTCCTGCGCGTCGGCCAGGCGATGAGCGTGTTCGGCGACCACGTCGACGTGCTGGACAACACCGTGGAGTTCTTCAGCCGCGACGGGATCGCCACCGGCGGCCACCACAACCGCTTCCTGCGCAACCGGATCTACGACGCGATCTACATCGACGACGGCCACCACGACGACTTCTTCCAGAGCCACATGGGCAGCGACCCCGACACCTCCAGCGACGTCGAGATCGCCTACAACGTGTTCTGGCAGCGCTACACCGAGGATCAGCCCGTGGAGAGCTGGAAGGCGACCCAGTGCCTCAGCGCGTTCAACGACGGGCCCAAGACCGACATCCGGATCGTCAACAACGTGTGCAAGACAGACCACTGGCACGGGATCAGCTGGTACGACACCAACGACTCGATCATCATCAACAACACGGTGATCGGGGGCACCACGCTGCCCGGGATGCCCGAGGGCTCCGACGACTGGCCCGAGCACAGCTGGATCACCATCGAGGGCGACAGCAACGTGGTGCGCAACAACCTCACCACGCACCTCGGCGTCACCGGCGACCACAACCTCGAGCTGACCGGCGCCGAGGTCGACGAAACCTTCGCGGACTTCGCCGCCGGCGACCTGCGGCTGGTCTCGGACGCCCCCGCCGTCGATGCCGGCAGCACCGACCAGGCGCCGGCCGACGACATCCGCGGCGAGGCCCGCGACGCGACCCCCGACGTGGGCGCGTACGAGTACGTCCCCGGGCTGGACGACTGAATCGACCTGGTTCGGGATCAGTAGAGCGTCAGCGAGAACGTCTCGAAGCCCTCGCCCTTCTCGGCGCACTCCTGTTGCTTGCGGCGCTTCTCGGCCAGCTCGCCGACCAGGCGCAGCACCTCGGGGTGCTTCATGACGTGATCCCGGAAGAACGCGCGGTCGAGCTTGAGCAGCCAGCACTTGCCGGTGGCGTGCACCGTGACCGCCGAGGGACGGCCGGTGAGCAGCGAGGGCTCGCCGACCATGTCGCCGGCCTGCAGCTCCCCGAGCCACTCGCCACCGCGGCGCACCTCGGCGCGGCCGCTGACCAGGATGTACAGCCCGTCGCCGTGCTCGCCCTCGCGCAGCAGCTCGGCCCCGGTGGCGGCCTCGATGAACGTGAACTGGCGCTCCAGCTCCTCGCGGTCGTCGCCGGCGAACGGACGGAACAGCTCGTGGGTCTCGACCAGCAGGTCGATCATCCGCATCCGGAAGAACCGCAGCAGCTGCTTGAGCACGTCGGGGTGCTCGCGGACCACCTCGCCGATCACGTCGCGGGTGAGCTCCAGCGCGTAGCCTTCGGTCCGGGCCTGCACCGTGGCCGCCCGCTCGCCCTCGGTGACCACCGAGACCTCGCCGAAGAACGCCCCCTCCCCCAGCACCCCGAGCTCCACGCGCGGGGCGCCCTCGCGGTAGACCTCGACCTCGCCCTCGACGACGACGAACAGCGAGTGCCCCGGCGAGCCCTGGCGCACGATCCAGTCCCCCGGCTCGAACACCCGCACCGCGACGCGCTCGATCATCATCCGCAGCGCCCCGGCGTCCAGCGACGAGAACAGCGGCACGTCGGGCATCTCCGCCAGGATCTGCGTCGCCGTGGCCGGCTCGTGGTCGCCGCTCGCGTCCCCGGCGTCCCCGTCGTCCGCCCCGGCCTCCTGCTCGGGCCACTCGGGCTCCGCGCCGCCCTCCTCGTCGTCCAGGTGGATCTCGAGCACCACGCTCTCGCCCGGCTCGCTGATCTCCTCCTCCAGCTCCTCCATCATCCGGCGCAGCTCGATGGAGTCCAGCGTGTCGCCGCGGTCCAGGTCGGGGGGCGTCGAGCTCATCGCCGACAGCGAGCGGGTGGTCCAGTCCGGGCTGCCGCCGAGCTCCCGCAGCCCGGGGTCGAACAGGTCCTGGACCTCCTCGCCGCCGAACTCGCCGCTGTCGTCGACCGGGGGCGCGTCGAGCACCAGCGAGATCGCCTCCGGTCTCCGGAACTCGCCGCTCGCGGCACCGGGCGCGACCCACTCCGACTCCTCGATCCTGCTGCCCGCCGGGCGGTGCTCGTAGGACAGCTCGCCGACGCCGGTGGTGGACGGGGTCTCGTCGAGCAGCTCGTCGGCGGCGCTGCGCGCCGGGGCGTGACCCGCGCTCTCGGCGGTCGGCAGCTCCGGCGGCTCCAGGGGCTCCCGGGCGGCGGGCTCCACCGGTCCGCGCTCGCCCGCCTCCGCCGCGGGCGGGGCCTCCCAGGGCGCGCGGGCCGCCTCGTGGTGCGGCGAGATCCCGGTGGTCGTCGCCCGCCCCCGCAGCGGCGAGCCCGCACGCTTCTGGGCGTACAGCGACGCCAGCATGCCCTGGATGTGGGTGTGCCCCGGGTCCAGATCGAGGACCATCTTGCACTGGGCGATCGCCTTGAGCAGGTGCCCCTGCTCGGCGTTGCGCTCTGCCGCCGCGCCGAAGGCCTCGACCGCCTCGGCGGTGTCCCCCGCGCGCCGGTGGGCCTCGCCGAGCTTGTGCAGCCAGCGGGGGTTCCCCGCGTCGAGATCGACCAGCTCGCGCAGGTCCTCCACCGCCTTGTCGTAGCGCTGGCGCTCGATGTGGCGGATGGACCGCTCCTCGAGCTTGCGGATCCGCTTGTCCATGGCCCCCATCCCGTGCCGCGGACCGGTTCGCTGCCCGCCGGCGTCGCCCCATTGTACTGTGGGTCCTCCGGCTACGCCGACCCGTGGCGCGGCAGGACGGCCAGCAGCGGCTCCCCGGGTCCGGGGTCATGGCGCGGGCGATCGGCCCGATCGGCGGACCGGCGGGCGGGATTCAGAACACGTCGGAGGCGTCGATCGAGGACTCCTCGTCGTCGACGTAGCTCTCGGCGACGAACTCGCCGGAGCGCTCCAGATCGCGGGACAGCCGCAGCGCCAGCCGCTCCAGCAGCGCCACGCCGAGGTACGGGCGCAGCCGGATCAGCTTGCGGAACCCGTCGGCGTCGAGGGTCAGCAGCCGCGAGGTGGCCGCGGCGCGCAGCGTGGCCCGCGCCGGCCGGGCGTGCAGCAGCGTGTCGGCGCCGACGTGCTGCCCCGGCTCGAGCTCGCCGACCTTGTCGCCGTTGCGGATCAGGTCGAAGCGGCCGGACATCACCACCGACAGCCGCGAGCAGATGTCGCCGGCGCGGATCACGTCCTGGCCGCGCTCGAAGCCGTCGATCGTGCACAGGTCGAGGACCCGCGCCAGCTGGGCCAGCGTCAGGTCGTCGAACAGGAACACCGAGCCGAGGGTGCGCAGCTTGAGGTACACGTCGGTGCGCAGCGCCGGGACGGTGTGCTGCTCGGGGGCGTCGGCCTCGACGCGGACCACCAGCGCGGTGATGTTGTCCTCGCCGCCGGCGGCGTTGGCGAAGCTGATCAGCTCCTCGGGGATCGCCTCGAAGTCCTCGTGCATGCAGGTGTCGGAGAGCCACGACAGGTCCTCGATGTGCTTGCCGAGGCCGTCGGAGCACAGCATCAGCCGGTCGCCGGGCACGATGTCGATCACCAGCGTGTCGACCTGGACCAGCTCGGTCAGCCCCAGGCTGCGGGACAGGACGTGCGACTGGGGGCTGCGCTCGGCCTCCTCGGGGCTGAGCATCCCCGCCCGCATCAGCTCGGACGCGATGGTGTGGTCCTGGCTCAGCTGGTGGGTCTCGTCGCCGCGGAACAGGTACAGCCGGCTGTCGCCGACGTGGGCCATCACGCCGTGGCCGCCGACGGTCAGCAGCAGCGTCATCGTACAACCCATGCCCGCCATCGACGGATCGGCCTTGGCCTTCTGGAAGACCTCGCGGCTGGCCTCCTCGACGGCGAACCGCGCCAGCCGCGCCAGCTCCCCGGTGCTGACCCGGCCCAGCCCGGGCTGGTCCAGCTCGCCGAGGGACTGGCGCACGACCTCCGCGGCGCGCGCCACCGCCGTGGCGGACGCGACCTCGCCGGCGGCGTGGCCGCCCATCCCGTCGCTGACGATGAACAGACCGAGCCCGTTGTCGACCAGCAGGTCGTCCTCGTTCTTCTCCCGGACCCGCCCGACGTGGGTGTGCCCCACCCCGAAGGAATGCATGACCTGGTCTCCTCGTGTTCCGCGTTCGCTCCGACGCGGAATACCCTACTCCAGCGCGGCGAGCAACGCCCGGAGCTCGTCGGGGTCGAACCGATATCGCTCGCGGCAGAACTCGCACGTCACCTCGGCGCCGCCGTCCTCCTCGATCATCGCCCGCAGATCCGCCGCACCGGTGGCGGAGAGCATCGATCGCACGCGCTCGCGGGAGCACGGGCAGGAGAACCGCACCTCGCGGGCCTCGAACACCTCCACCGGCTGGCCGGCCAGCTCGCCGAACGCGAACTGGGTCATCAGCCCGCCGAGGTCCTCCTGCAGCGCCCCGTCGAACACCTCCGCGAACGCATCCGGCTCCAGGTCCGGCATCCGCTCGAGCATCAGCCCGCGGGCCGCCGCGACCCGCCCCTCGGCGTCCAGCTCGACCTGGATCCGGACCCGCCCGTCGACCTGCACCGAGGCGGTCAGGAACCGCGCCAGCGCCCGCTCGAAGGTCTCGTCCTCCACCGGCGCCACGCCACGGTAGTGCTCCTCGTCGGCGACGTACTTGAGCACCGCCAGCACGCCCCGGAAGCGCGCCTCGGCGCCGCCGTCCGCGTCCGGCAGCGACCCCGGCTGGAACCGCCCCCGGAACCGGCCGTCGGCTCCCACGTCGACGGTCAGCGCGAACGCCGGCCGCTCGGACTCGGCGTGCACCGTGAAGCGCTCCTCGCCCTTGCCCTGGCCCGTGAACAGCAGGGCCGCGACCAGCCCCTCGGCCGCCATCCGGCTGGCCCCGGCGTCCAGCTCGTGCCGCGCGCACAGCTCCCGCGCCGGCGCGTCGACCACGGCGGCGAGGACCCGCACCTGGCGGTGCCAGGCCAGCGCCGCGACCAGCCGACCGGACCCGCTCTGCTCGTCGTTCACTCGAAGAAGTCCAGGAACTCGGGGGGGATCGCGCTCTCGCGGATCTGGAACAGCTCGATCAGGATGTCGTCGGGGGCCGGGACCATCACGTACATCCACGCGCCGATGTCGGTGATCCCCTTGCGGAACGTCACGCCCTTGGCGATCAGGCGGTCGACGGCGGCCTCGATGTCGTCGGTCTGGATCCCGAAGTGGTGGATGTTGCCGCGCACCTTGTTCTTGGGGGGCTGGGCGTAGAAGTGCAGCCGGCCGGTGCCGATCCGCATGAACACGTTGCGGGCGCCGGCGACCTCGGTGTCGAGGACGACCTCGCCGCCGAACATCTCCTCGTAGAACCGGACGCTGACGTCGATGTCCGACGCGAAGATGTGCGTGTGGTGCAGGTGGAACTCCATCGACCCTTCCCCTCGATCGGGCGCCGGGAGACACCGTCCCGGATCGGCGCACTATACCCGAAAACGCAAGCGTCCGCTTCGCGGACGGCCCCTCAACCGGCCGCGCGGCGCAGGTCCCTCGCGAGGATCACCAGGTGGTCCTTGAACCCGTGCTTGCGCCAGAACTTGTCGCCGACGTGGCTGCCGGAGACGACCCGCAGCTCCAGGCGGTAGATCTGCATCGACCGGAACCACTTCTGGGTCTGGAGCAGCAGCTTCTCGCCGATCCCGCGGCTGCGGTACGCGTTGTTGACGTACAGGTCGAAGATCTGGCCGTAGCGCACCTGCTGGAACACCGGGTGGTAGGTCTCGACCTTGGCGATCCCGTACCCGACCACCGCCGCGTTCTCGATGGCGACGAGCACCAGGAACTCCGGTCGCGCGATGCACTCGACGACGAAGCGCTGGAAGTCCTCGTGGGCGTTGTCGCGCCGGGCGAAGAACGGATCGATCTGGGCGTGGAAGTCCATCTCCTCCTTCCACATCTCCACGATCGCCGGGACCTGGGCGTCGGTCGCGCTGTAGATGTCCGCCATGCGCCCCCCCAAATCGAAGTGGGAACCGCCAGTATCCCCCGGTTGCAGCCGTGGGGTCTAGCGACGGCAACGGAACCCGCCGTGGGCTACATGTAGTCCATCTCGGGCATGTAGTCGCAGTACTCGGCCTGGAACTTCCCGTCGATGGGATCACCGTCGAAGTCGATCGAGAACTCTCCGGCGAGCTGCTCGCTCTCCGACCAGCCGGTGACGTCGACGGTGCCGCCGTCGGCCTCCCAGTAGTTGTCGGGCTCGCCGCCGGGGTCCTCGCACATCT
The DNA here is from genome assembly GCA_964584075.1 of uncultured Rickettsiales bacterium. Classification (GTDB taxonomy): domain Bacteria; phylum Myxococcota_A; class UBA796; order UBA9615; family CAYRNR01; genus CAZOYV01. The sequence goes on from CAZOYV010000274.1 coordinate 6,864, forward strand.
CGATGCACAGGTCCTCGTCCAGCAGCTCCTCGGTGATCTCCAGGACCAGCGAGCCGGAGAACACCGCGTCGCCGCTGACGAGGTCCCAGACGTCGCCCTCCTCGTAGGTGCCCTCGGCGTCGCCGTCGGGCAGCAACGACAGGCTGGCCGTCCAGTACTCCGGCCGGGTCAGGTACTGCTCGCCGAGCTCGATCACGTCGGCGCAGTAATCCTCGCAGCCCTGCATGTAGTCGATGTCGTGGTAGTCCTTGTACATGTCGCATGCGGTGTTCGGATCGGCGCTGGTGATCACCACCGAGAACATCAGCCCGTCGGCCCCGTACTCGGTCATCCCCGTATCGATCTCGTCGAACAGCGCGACCCGCACCGGGCCCACCGAGTTGCCGTCGACCTTGCCGCTCATCTGGTTGACACAGCCCAGCGAGGCGCACAGCGACACGCCCACCATCGCGAACAGAACGTTGCGGATCATCTGGATACCCTCCGAGGAACGGACCTAGTCTAAGCCGTGTCGTCTCGCGGCGCAGCATCGCCTGCAGCGCTGCAGCCCAGGTGACGGCGGGCGGGCGGCGGGATCAGCGGGAGGACTTCTTGGCCTGCTCGAGCTTGTCGCGGCGGAACCAGCCGTCGTCGGCGGCGTCCATGGCGCCGTCGGCCTCCTCGGCCTCGGCCCGATCCCACGGCACGACCTCCACCGGCGCGGCGCTGGGGGCGCCCGAGGCCGGCGCCTCGTAGTACACCTGGCCCTGGTCCTTGCGCGCGCCGAGCCCGCGCAGCACGCCGCCGCCGCCGCTGCCGCGGCCGCCGCGGGCCGGCTGGGCCACGTACCAGCTCTGCTGCTCGATCGACTGCATCACCGCCAGCGGCACCGTGACCTCCTTGGGCCCCAGCGCCATCGTCAGCTGCAGCTGGTCCTTGTCCAGGTTGCCGATCAGCGTGGTGCCGGTGTGCAGCTCGACGCGCCACTCGCCGGTGGGATCGTCGATCGGGTGGACCGAGCGGCACTCGCTGAGCCGCGGGGTGAAGGTCCCCATCTGGTTGACCAGCGAGATGCGCGACTCCTCGGCGTCGACCAGGAAGTCGTCCCCGGTGCTGGTGCGCACCCGGTAGACCGCGCCCTTGGGCCACAGCTCGCCGCCCTGGGTCTGCAGGCGCTGCAGCTGGTCGACGGGCAGGTCGACCTTGACCGTCTCCTTGCCGACCTGGATCGCGACGGCCAGGTCGGGGTCGTCCCAGCGGCCGACCAGCTCCGAGCCGTTGCGCAGCCAGACCCGCACGTGGCCCTGCGAGTCGCCGAGCTGCTCGCCCTCGACGGGCAGCACCTCGCCCACGTCGCGCAGCGGGATCTTGAGCCGGCCGAGCTCGCCGTCGAGGACCAGCGTCTCGGTGCGCAGGTCGCCGTACAGGACCTGGCCGTCCACCAGCGCGGCGCGGACCGGCGCGGCCTTCCTCTTCGCCGCCGCGATCCCCGGGGGCGACAGCAGCAGGGTGGCGAGCAACAGCAGAGTCGTGGTCGTCGTGATGCGGGTCATGGCGCTCTCTCCTCGTTCCGAGCCGCGCGTTCGCTCCCCTCGCCGGCTCCGAGGAGGTCAGACAGCGCAGATCGCGGGAAGTTCCGGTCGGCGCCGGAGTTCGGCTACGCGCCAAGCAGGAACTGCACCAGCGGGGTGCGCAGGGCGGCGGCCTCGGCGGCAGGATCGGGCGGGTTGTACCAGCGGAACGGGTGGAGCCAGCTGCCGGCGCGCCACGGCGAGAACCCGCCGCGGGAGCACTCGACCAGCAGCGCCGTGGCGCCGTAGGCGTCGTGCAGGTGGTCGATCTCGGTGCCGTGGGCGAAGGCGCCGGGGAGCCAGTGGGAGGTCTGGCGCGGGCGGTAGCGCAGCGGCGAGCCGGCGCGGATCGCGGCGGTGGCGTCGCGGTGGGCGGCGACGTCGTCGGGGGCCCGCCAGCGGCCGCCATAGGGGTACAGGATCACGCGGCCGAAGCTGTGCAGCGAGACGGCCCGACCGAGGCGGACGCCGGCCGCGGCCTCGCGGTCGAGCCAGGCGCACACCGCGTCGACCTCGGGGGCCTCGCGGGGGCGATCGCCGGCGCGGCCGAGCCAGGGCAGCAGCGTGCCGGGCAGGTGCAGGCGGCGGTGGTACGCCGGCCAGTTGCGGTTCAGATCGACGCGCTGGGCGTTGGCCCGGCGGTAGCGGCGACGGCCGGCGCGCAGGTCGGCCTCCACGGCGCGGTAGCCGTCCACGTTGAGCAGCGGCACCGCCCACACGCGGTGGTCGGCCGGCGGGTCCGCGGCCAGCGCCTCGAGCACGGCCATCCCGACCTCGACCCCGATCCACTCCATCGCGTGGGTCCCGGCCAGCAGCAGCGATGCGCGGGGGGCACCGGCGGCGCCCAGCTCCAGGGCGAACAGCGGGGTACCCTCGACGCTGCAGCCGAGGGGGATCGCGCGGGCCCCGTCGTCGACGAGGGTGGACCAGCGCGCCACCAGCTCGGCGTAGCCCCGGTAGCCCGGGGTCGCGGCGAACGAGTCCTCCCCGAGAGGGACCGCCGGGGACAGCGCGGCGCGGTGCTCGTGCAGGGCCGTGGTCATCGCCGGCGCAGTATCGCAGACCCGGCGCGCGGCGCCGAACGATCGTTCGAACCCGAACGCCCGTTCGATCGAATTTCCTCAATGAATTTCATTATTTCGTTCATTCCCGACCATCTGGTCGGCATAGCATGACCATGCGATAGAGAGGAGAGTCGGGCCGGCTCGGAGAGGAGACACCAACGTGATGTTCCGCTTCGCCGTCCTGATGCAGTGCGTCGTGGGGTTCGGCTGCACGCCGCCCCCGAGCGCGCCCACCGAGCTGGGAGACCTGACGACGTTCCTGTACCGGGAGTTCGACGCCGGGGACGGGGAGGCCGAGGGGCTGCTGGCCGAGGGCGCCCACAACCTGTACGGCTTCCTCGCGGACCTGGACTGGTCCGACGTGGACCTCGGCGGCGACCGCGAGGGCCGCGAGTGGATGCTGCCGGTGCTGGGCGAGGAGGTCACCGCCGCGCTGCCCCGGACCCCCGCGGGGGTCGATCCCGCGGACCAGGTGGCGGTGGGGGTCGCCGCGCCGAGCGACTACCCGCCTCCGGACCACGGCGTCCTCGTCGGCATGGCCGACCAGACCCCGATCGAGGCCAGCAGCACCGTGGCCTACGAGCGGGAGTTCCTCTCGGAGATCGAGTGCTTCGGCGGACGCGACTGCGCGCGGGTCGAGACGTTCAACACGGTGCACCGCGTCACGCTGATCATCGATCTGGTCTACGAGGCGTACAAGGACTACCGCTGGATCGAGCTGCCCGGCGATCGCGGCACGGCGCTGCTGGCCCGCTCGTACATGCCCGAGGTCTACCGCGAGGAGGACGGCAGCGACTCGTTCCGCCAGAGCTACAACCTGGACGTCTGGCTGCCGCACGAGGACGGCGCGCTGCGCTACATGGCGTACTGGGTCGACGTGGAGATGCCGCTGGTGGAAGGCGACCACACCGACCTGATCGTCGACCTGACCGGCGACGGGATGGACGAGATCTACCGGGCCACCGACGAGTACCTCGACGCCCACCAGCCGGTGTTCTGACCCGGCTTCCTCCCCGCCCCCCGGGCCGGTAAGATCGCGGCGATGGACGGTGGCAAGGGCTGGCTGTGGATCGGTCTGGGCTGCGGCGCGCTGGTGGTCGTCGGCGGGCTGGCGTGCGGCGGCCTGGCGCTGCTGTCCCCGACCCTGTTCGCCTCCCCCGAGGACGTCGACGTGGTGGTCGACGCGCCGCTGCGCGTGCACAACGGCCAGGAGTTCGAGATCCGCGTCACGGTGACCAACGGCGGGAGCGCGACGCAGACGATCCGCTCGGTGGAGATCACCGACACGTACGGCGACGGGATCGCGATCACGTCGTCGGACCCGATGTGGGACACCTCGGAGCACGACGGGCTGAACCACCTGCAGTGGTACGACTACACGATCGACGTCGAGGGCGGCGGCAGCGAGGTCCTGGTGTTCCACGCCAGCCCTCTGTACGACGGCGACTGGGGCGGGGACGTGCGCGTGTGCGTCAACACCAAGTGGAACTACACCAGCCACCCGATCCGGACCCTGGTCGAGGCGCCCGGTGCGCTCGACGCGCCGGTCCCGGTCGAGGGGGTCGTCGGCGGGCTGGGGATCTCCGGGGAGCCCGCCGCGGCGACCCCGGCGGAGGCGACGTGGGAGTGAGCGGGTGGCGGCGCGTCCTGGGGTGTGTGGTGCTCCTCCCCGCGGCCGTGGCGCTGGGCTGCGACGGGGGCCTGCGCGGCCCCGTGGTGATGGACGACGACGCCGCGGACGACGACGCCGCGGACGACGACGCCGCGGACGACGAC
>CAZOYV010000275.1:0-11217 GCA_964584075.1 uncultured Rickettsiales bacterium
GAACCCGTCGCCGTCGCTGTCGTCCTCGTTGGACGGCACGATCCCGTCGCAGTTGTTGTCGAGGCCGTCGCACAGCTCGGGGGCACCGGGGTAGACGGTGTCGTCGCCGTCGTCGCAGTCGAGGTCCGGCAGGTCGCAGCTGGTGTACCCGTCGTTGTCCTGGTCGAAGCCCTCGTCGACGGTGCCGTCGCAGTCGTTGTCCTGGTTGTCGCAGATCTCGGTGAAGCCGTCCCCGACGGTCTCGTCGGTGTCGTCGCAGTCGCCCTGGCACTCCCACTGCCCGTCGCCGTCGTCGTCGATCTCGCCGTCGGGCTGGCCGTTGGGCACGATGCCGTCGCAGTCGTTGTCCAGGCCGTCGCACAGCTCCGGGGCGCCGGGCCAGATCGTGTCGTCGCTGTCGACGCAGTCGTCGCCGCCGTTGATCCCCGGCGTGTCGCCGACCCACGGGTCGCACTCGACCCAGCCGTCGCCGTCGTCGTCCATCTCCTCGGCCGGCGTGCTGCCGTCGCAGTCGTTGTCCTCGTGGTCGCAGACCTCGGCCGCGCCGAAGTAGGTGTCGGTGTTGGTGTCGTCGCAGTCGCCCTGGCACTCGTTGAAGCCGTCCCCGTCGTTGTCGATCTCGGCGAGGTCGTCGGTGCCGTCGCAGTTGTTGTCCAGCACCCCGTCGCAGATCTCGTCGGCGCCGGGGTGGGTGTCCGGGTCGAAGTCGTCGCAGTCGCCGTTGCACGGGCGCCAGCCGTCGCCGTCGTCGTCCTGCTCGCCCGGCGGGATGAAGCCGTCGCAGTTGGTGTCCTTGCCGTCGCACAGCTCCACCGGCGCGCCGGGGTAGACCGTGTCGTCGCCGTCGTCGCAGTCGTCGTCCCCGTTGCCGGGCACGCCGTCCGGGCCGCAGGTCGTGACCCCGTCGCCGTCCCCGTCGAAGTCCTCGTCGACGTCGTTGTCGCAGTCGTTGTCCTTGGCGTCGCACAGCTCGGGGGCGTTGTCGTAGATCGTGTCGTCGCCGTCGTCGCAGTCGCCCTCGCACTCGGTCATCAGGTCGCCGTCGTCGTCGATCTCGTCGTCGGGCACCACGAAGTCGCAGTCGTTGTCCTCGCGGTCGCAGATCTCGGGGGCGCCGGGCCAGGTGTCCTCGTTGGTGTCGTCGCAGTCGCCGCCGCCGATCACCAGCGGGTCGTCGCCGAGGAACGGGTAGCACTCGGTGAAGCCGTCGGCGTCGTCGTCGGTCTCGTCGGCCGGCACGTCCGTGTCGCAGTCGTTGTCCAGCCCGTCGCACAGCTCCGGCGCGCCGGGGAAGATCGTCGGCGCGAACGGATCGGCCACGTCGTCATTGCAGTCGTCGCCGCCCAGGATCGAGGGGTCGTCGCCGACGTAGGTGCAGACCACGTACTGGTCGCCGTCCTCGTCGACCTCGTCGACGCCGTCGACCAGCCCGTTGCAGTCGTTGTCCTCCCAGTCGCAGATCTCGTCCGCGCCGGGGTAGGTGTCCGGGTTGCTGTCGTCGCAGTCGCCCTCGAACTCGGTGTAGCCGTCCCCGTCGGTGTCCACCACGTCACCGGCGAAGAGCAGGGCGTTGACGATCAGCTGCATCACGTCCGTCGAGGAGTCCCAGAACCCGACCCCGACGTCGTTGGACGGGGGATAGACGTTGAGCGTGACCACGACCTGGTCGTAGCCCACCCCCTGGGGGTTGGTGAACGCCACCAGCGGGTCCCCGTCGCTCCAGTTGGCGACGTGGTACACGTCGGGCGGCCCGGGGACCACGCTGGAGGCGGCGTGGAACGAGAACGCCCCGCCGCTGAACGTGGTGACCCCGTCGAACAGCTCGTGGGTCTCCCAGCCCGGCAGGACGTCCAGGCCCAGGCCGACCCCGTTGGCCAGCGGCGCGACGTCGAAGGCCATGTAGCCCTCGGTGACGATCTCGCCGTCCAGCGACTTGCCCGCGGTGTTCGAGTGGGTCGCGATCACCAGCCCGCCGCCGTTGTCGACGTAGGCCTTGAGCCGGTCCCCAAGGGTCGGGGACACCGCGGCCGGCAGGTTGTCCGTGAAGACGAGGATCCGATCGTACGTGCCGAGGCTGCCGACGTCCGGGATCTGTCCGGCGATGTTGCAGTCCCGGTCCGTGATCGACGAGAACTGCACGCCCTGGTACGGCGCCAGCTTGGCCAGCACGTCGGACGCGTAGTTCGGGTCCGGCACGGCGTGCAGGACGAGCAGCGAGTAGGGCTGCGCCTGTGCCGGGCTCGCGAAGAGCGCGACCGCGGCCCATCCCGTCAGCAGAACACCGATGATCCTCTTCATGGCACTTCCGTTCATCACTCGTGGTGGTTGGTCGACTGTGTTGCGAGGTGCCTGGGCGCCTCCGCAGGGGCCCGCGAGGGGCCCCCTTGCAACTCCGACTGTCCTGGTTCACCCCGCGTACTGGCCGTCATCCGCGGGGACCGCGTCCCCTCGCCAGCAACGGCTCCCTATCTTGCTATAGCGCTCCGGGCAGATCAAGGAAGGGAAATCGTTGGGTTTTTTGGGAAATTAGGCGCGGCTGCGTGGCGCGGAACCGGGCCGGCCTCGCGGCGAGCGCGTCAGGCGCCGCTCGCGCGCGTGACCGCGGCGCGCAACGCCTCGGCCATCTCGCGCCGGCCGATCAGCTGGATGAACGGGCCGAGGCGCGGCCCCTGCTGCTGCCCGAGCAGGACCTCGTAGACCAGCCGGAACAGGGCGCGCGGCTCGAGGTCGTGCTCCCGTGCGAGGTCGAACGCCAGCGACTGCAGCGCGTCGACCTCGCCGGTGGGCTCGGCCTCGATGCGATCGGCGAGGTCCCCGAGCAGCGCTCGCTCGCCCTCGTCGGGGGTGCGATAGCACCGCTGGGGTGCGACCAGGTCCTGATCGAAGGCGATCGCCCCCCGGACCAGGGTCGCGATCCGCGGGTCGTCGGGATCGAGCTCGGGGTCGTAGCGCCGCAGCGTGCCGATCACGATCTCGGGGTCGTCGGTGCCCAGGCAGCCCACCAGGTTGCGGATCATCGAGTAGTCCAGGGAGCTGCGGTAGGGGGCCGGCGGCCGGTCCGGCTCGTGGAAGAACCACACGGGGTTCCAGGCGCGCTCCTGCTCGTCCTGTTCCGGCCACGCGCGCAGGTGGCGCAGCACGTCGTCGGTGACCTGGGGGATCACCTCGTAGTGCAGGCGCTTGGCCTTGCGGGGGTTCTGGTACATGAACAGCAGCAGGCTCTCCACCGGGGCGTAGCGGATCCAGGTGTCGACGGTGACGCCCTTGCCGACCTTCTTGCTGATCTTGGCGCCGTGCTCGTCGAGGAACATCTCGTAGAACAGCCCCAGCGGCGGCCGCGCACCGAGCACCTTGCAGATCCGCTTGCTCAGGTTGGCGCTCTCGATCAGGTCCTTGCCGTACATCTCGTAGTGGACGCCGAGCGCGGCCCAGCGCAGGGCCCAGTCGACCTTCCAGCCGACCTTGACGTGCCCGCCGGTGACCGGGGTCTCGGCGCGGTGGCCGCAACCGTGGACGCCCTCGAACGTGCCGTCGCAGCGGTACGCGAGGGTGCCGCGATCGGGGTGCATCTCCGTGACCACGGTGGTGTAGACCCGGCCGCACCGCTCGCAGATCGGGAAGAACGGGTTCCACGACCCGCGCCGCTCGGCCCCCAGCGTCGGCGCGACGATCGCGGCGATCTCGCCGGCGTGGGCCAGGATCGCCAGCAGCGTCTCGTCGAACGCGCCGCTGCGGTAGGTCTCGGTGGAGCTGCGGAACTCGTGCTCGAAGCCGAACGCGTCGAGGAACTGCTCGAGCTTGCGGTTCATGTAGCCGCTGTAGCTCTCGGCCTCGCCGAAGGGGTCGGGGATCGACGACAGCGGCTTGCCGAGGTGCTCCTCGAGCATCTCGCGCCGCGGGACGTTGAGCGGGACCTTGCGCAGCCCGTCCATGTCGTCGCTGAAGGTGATCAGCCGGATCGGGACGTCGGTCAGCGTGGCCAGCGCGCGGCGCACGAAGGTGGTCCGCGCGACCTCCCCGAAGGTCCCGACGTGGGGCAGCCCCGAGGGGCCGAAGCCGGTCTCCAGGACGATCTCCGCGGGGGGGTCGCGCTGGAGCACCTTGTCGACGATCTGCTGCGCCTCGGCGTAGGGCCACGGGCGTGCCTGGGCCATGGGGAGTCCTCCTGTGGAGAGGGAGAAGCTAGCGGAGATCGCAGACGTGGTCGAGGGCCTCGGCGAATCCGTCGGCGCGGGGGGCGTCGGTGACGTAGCGCGGGGGATGGCGCATCCGCGGCAGGAAGTCGCGGACGTTGGCCACCCCGACGGTGTGGCGGAAGGCCGCGAACATCGGCTCGTCGTTGGGCGAGTCCCCGAGGAACAGGCACGCCCCGGGGTCCGCCGCGGGGTCGAGGGACCACCAGCGATCGAGCACCGCGCGGCACATCGTCCGCTTGTCGAAGTCGCCGAACCACCCGTTGACGTGGATGTTGCTGACCTTGGCGTGGGCGCCGTGGCGGCGGAACACCGCGACGATCGCGTCGATCGCGGCGTCGCCCAGCGGGGGCACGTCCTCGGCGAAGTCGACGGCGAGGTCCAGCTCGCGGTACGGCTGGTCGCTGGCGATCCGGCAGCCCGGGGCGGCCTCGAGGACCTCGCGGCGGACGGCCTCGAGCCGGGCGCGGTTCGCCTCGCGGGTGGCCTCGTCCTGGAAGAAGAACCGGCGCATCCGGTCGGCGTCGCGCCAGAACGCCAGGCCGCCGTTCTCGCCGACGACGCCGTCCACCGGCCAGGTGCGCGCGATCAGGTCGCACCACCCGGCCGGGCGCCCGGTGACCGCGACGGTGCGCAGGCCGCTCTCGCGGGCCCGCTCCAGCGCGGCGAGCGAGCGCGCCGGGATCCGCCCCGCGGCGTCGGTCATCGTTCCGTCGATGTCGGTCAGCACCGCCGCCAGCCCGCGGGCGGTGGCGGCGCTCAGCTCTCGCAGCGGTGCGGCGGTCATGGCGTCCTCGGGGCGCGGGCCGGCTCAGAACCCCTTGAGCGAGTTCATCACCAGGCCCTTGCAGGGCTTGGGATAGAAGTTCGTCGACTTGGGCGGCATGACGTGGCCGCCCTGGGCCACCGCGGTGACGCACAGCGCCGGCGTGGGGCGGATCAGGATGCCGATCTGGTACTCGCCGCCGCGGACCGCCTCGACCACCTCGGCGGTGGAGGTCGGGAACAGGGTGTGCTCCTTGGCGGCGTAGGTGTTGGGGCAGATCTGCAGCACCTCGCGCATCAGGACCGCGCGGGCGGCGGTGATCTCCAGGCCGCGCCACGTCGCCGGCTCGGCGTCCAGCAGCCGCTGGACCCGCTGGCTGCGCCGCAGGCGGAGGGCCAGCTGGCGGCCGGGCAGCACGACCCCGAAGCGCGGCCTCGTCCCGCGCGCCAGGAAGCGGTCGAGGGCCGCGATGTCGGAGAGCTCGTCGACCTGGAAGAACCGGACGAGCTGCTCGTCGAGGCGGCCCCGCCAGCCCTCGGGGAGGTGACGGATCGCCCGGTTGGGCGGCAGCACGCTGCGCCCCGCGTCCTCGGTGGGGACGACCAGCATCATCACGAAGTCCGAGGGCGCGCTGCCGCGGATGTCCAGCAGCCGGCGCCGCTCGCGCTGGTAGACCAGCGCCGTCTCGTAGCGGTGGTGGCCGTCGGCGATCACGATCGGGCGGGGCCGCAGCGCGGCCTCCACCGCGCGGGCGAAGCCCTCGTCCTCGGCGCGGTACACCCGGTTGCGGACCCCCTGGCCGTCGACCACGTCGGCGAGCAGGACCTCGGCGGGGGCCCCGCCGAGCAGCGTGCGCAGGACCTCGTCGGGATCGTCGACCAGCCCCAGCGTCAGGCTCAGGTTGGCCTCCAGCGCGCGGAGCTGCTCGAGCAGGTCGGGCTTGGGGCCGCGCAGCGTGCGCTCGTGGGGGAAGATGTTGCGCTTGCCCATCGGCTCGAGGTGCACGTGGCCGATCACCCCGCGGCGGACCAGCTCCTCGCCGCCGAACGGGTAGCGCTGCTCCAGCACGTAGAACGCCGGCCGCGGGTCGCGGACCAGGACGCCCCGGCGCTTCCAGTCCTCCATGCACCGCCGGGTGGCCTCGTAGGGCACCGCGCCCCGCTCGTTGGCGGGATCGAAGCGGCCGCGGACCAGCCGCAGGATGTTGTACGGGTGCAGCCCGTCGAGCCCGGTGCGCGGGTAGATCCGGCCCCCGCCCGGGGGGGAGACCAGCTGCTCCAGGGCCGGGTCCAGGTCGGGGCCGTAGCGCAACGCACGGAACGGGCGGATGATGGCCATCTCGCGGACATGCCCCTCCGGTGCCCTGCAGTGTACCAGAGCACCGCGATCGGCGGCCCCGGGGGGCACCGCCGGGGCTTGACCCGGCCCCCCGCGAGCGGGTTCAATGCAGGGGCGAACCCCCTGGAGTGATCTCCCATGCGCGCGTACGCCCTCGCCCTCGCCCTCGCCGCGCTGCCGTGGATCGGTGGCTGCGGCGCCGCGCTCTCGCCCCCCCCCGAGTACTCGTGGGTCTTCGACGTGACCGTCACGCCCACCGGCGGAGACTGCGTCGACGCCGCCGACGCCAGCGAGGAGAGGTACGTCTACGGGCTGGTGGTCGAGGGAGACACGGTCCACCTGTACAGCGACGACTCCAAGCTCGCCGACGGGACGCTGACCGGCAAGTACATCGCGTACCAGTCCGCGGCGCCGTTCACCGAGCGGCGCACCGGGGACGCCGGGGAGCCCCTGGAGATCGAGTGGACGATCGCCGGGACGGTGCTGTTCGACGACCAGGAGCTGACGGTCTCCAGCGAGGGCGAGGAGACGATCACGATCTTCGACTCCGAGGTCGAGGGCATCGAGACCGGGTGCACGCACGTCTCCGAGACCTCCTGGGCCCGTCGCTGAGCCACACGGTGCCGGCCGAGGGGCCGGTCGGGGAGCCCCGATGGGCGTGATCGCGCTGCTGCAGGCGCCGTTCTTCCCCCCGATCGCCGTGGCGGTCGTGGCGCTGCTGTACTTCGTGCTGCGGCCCGGCTCGCGGGGGGTCCCCGCGGACCCGGCGGACGGCAAGGACCAGCGCCAGGACGACAAGCAGATCAAGAGCCTGCTCGGGCGGGCGATCGAGGCCAAGAAGCGCGGCGAGAACCGGCGCGCCGGCTGGCTGTTCGAGAAGGGCAGCCTGTGGGTCAAGGCCGCCGAGTGCCACGAGGGGGCCGGTGACGACCTGTGGGCCGCCCAGCTCTACGCCCGCGGCGGAGGACACCGGCGGTCCGCGGAGCTGTACCGCCGCTACGGGTACCCGGTGCAGGCGGCCCAGGAGCTGGAGCGCGCCGGACAGCTCGGGGACGCCGGCGTGTGCTACGTGATCGCCGGCGATCTGCCCCGCGCCGCGACCCTGTTCCAGCAGTCCGACCGCCCCGAGCAGGCCGCCGAGCTGTACTTCCGGATGGGCGCCTACCACCAGGCCGGGCGGCTGTTCGAGGTCGCCGGCGCCACGTCGCGCGCGGCCGACAGCTACGAGGAGATGCTGGAGTCGCTGGGGCGCAAGAACATCAAGGCCGACATCCACATCGCCAAGGTCCTGGAGGCCGAGGGCCGCCTGGACTCGGCGATCCGGTTCCTCGAGGGCGTCGGCGAGGTGCTCGGCGCGCTGTTCGTCGCGATGCGCCACGACGAGGAGGAGGCGGCGCTGCGGCTGTACCGCGAGTACCGCGAGATCCTGGCGGGCCCGCTGCTGCGCGGGGTCGAGGACGACGAGTACCCGGCGGAGCCGCTGCTGGTGCTGTTCGAGAAGGCCGAGGACTTCGTGCCCGCCGCGCGGATCGCCCGCCGCCTGGGCCAGATGCGCCGCGCCGCGCGCCTGTTCGAGGAGGCGCACAAGGACATCCAGGCCGGCGAGGCGTGGGAGGCCGCCGAGGAGCCGCGGGAGGCCGCGCTGGCCTACGAGCGCGCCGGCGAGGACGAGCGCGCCGCGCCGCTGTTCGAGGTCGCCGGGGACCTGGTCCGCGCGGTGCACTGCTACCGCCAGGCCGGCTACCACTTCGAGGCCGGCACGCTCTACAAGCAGCTGGGCGAGAAGGACAACGCGATCTCCAGCTTCCAGCAGGTGGAGCGCTCCCACTCCCGCTGGGCCGAGGCCCGGCTGGAGCTCGCCCGGCTGGTGCAGGGCAAGGCCCGCTGGGACCTGGCGATCGACATGTTCCTCGAGGTGCTCTCCGAGCGGGAGTCGACCCGGGAGGACATCGACGACCTGGGCTCGCTGGCGACCTGCCTCGAGAAGCGCGATCGGTTCGGCGAGGCGGCGGCCTGCTGGCGCACGATCGCCCGCCTGGACCCGTCCCGGCCGGGGGTCGAGGACTCGTACTCGCGGCTGCGTGCGCTGGCCGGGCGGAACGACCAGGAGATCCCCAAGCACTTCCCGTTCGAGCCCCAGGCGGCACCGCAGGGGCCGATGGGCGGCGTGCCGGGGATGGACGGCTACCTGGACACCAACGCGGCCGACGGCCTCGACCTGGGCGGCGGGGGTCGGCTGACCGGCCTGGCCGCGGCCGGGATCGTCGGCGGCGGGGACGCGATGCCGGCCGGGCTGTCGTCGTCCGCGCCGATGCCCGCGGGGATCGACGCCAGCGCCCCGGAGCGACGCGACGAGGGCATCGGGGATCACGCCCCGTCGCGGGTGGGGGACCTGTACGGCACCCGCGCCCCGACCGCGATCGCCGACGCCGCCGGGGACGGGGAGGGGGGTGGCGGCGGCGACACGCCGGAGCCCGACGAGGCCGCGGTGACCGACGAGATGGACGCGGGGATCGTCGGCTTCGGCCCCGGGGACGAGCGCGTGCTCGCCACGGAGTCGATCACCCAGGAGAGCCCGGCCCCCGACGCGGTGACCCAGGAGGCGCCGACGATGTCGTCGACCTTCGAGGGGGCCGCCCCCGCGGTGCACGCCCCGAAGGACAGCCAGGACTACGCCTCGGCGACGCTCGACACCGGCGGCGCGCCCGGCGTCGCCACCGGCGACGGCGGCGAGCTGCCCACCGGCGTCGGGGGTGGTGCGACGGTGTCCGTGGAGGAGAAGTCGCAGCAGCAGGGGCACTTCGGCGGCGCGATGGGCGTCGGCGACGTGGCTCCCGCCGGCCCGCAGCCGCTGGACGGCGTCGACCAGGGCGGCGGCGAGACCGGGGCGGCGGCCACGGCCGGCGGTCCCCTCGCGGCATTCCCTCCGTTCGCCAGGTTCGACGCCGCCGCGGTGGCGACCCTGGTGGGGTGCATGCAGGAGCGCACGGCCGGCCCCGGCCAGGGCGTGCTGGTCGGGGACGACGTCCACGACGGGCTGGTGCTGCTGCTCGGCGGGAACGTCGAGGTCCAGTACGGCGGCGGCAAGACCGCCCTCGCGGCGGCGCCGGCGATGTTCGGCCAGGAGATGCTGCTCTCCGGGGACGTCCCCGACATCCGTGCCAAGGCCCGCACCGAGGCCAGGTTCCACGTCCTGAGCCGCGGTGGCGCGCGCGATCTGGCGGACCAGGACCGCGCCCTGGCCACCGAGCTGGCCAAGCTGCTGCGCGACGTGCCGCCCCTGACGTAGATGACCCACCCCCGCGACCTGGAACGGCTCCCCCGACGGACGCTCGGCGCGTGCCTGCGGAGCACGGCCGCCGCCGATCCGCGGCGGCCGGCGATCCGCTGGGAAGACGTGACCCTCACCTACGGCGAGTGGGACCGCTGGGCCGATCGCGTCGCGCAGCACCTGATCGCGATCGGGGTCCGGCCGTGCGACCGGGTCGGGCTGTGGCTCGACAAGCGCTGGGAGCTGCCGGTCGCGTTCCTCGGGATCACCCGCGCCCGCGCCGTGGCGGTGCCGGTGAACTTCAAGCAGCCGGCCCCGGCGCAGCGCACCCAGGTGCAGCGCTTCGGGTTCGCCGCGGTGGTGACCCAGGCGGCCCACCTCGCCGAGGTCGAGCAGGTGCTCGACCTGCTGCCGTCGGTGGAGCGGGTGGTGCTGATCGACGGCGAGCCCCCGCCGGGGGCCTCGACGTGGGACGACGTCGCCGCCGCCCCGGCCACACCGCCGGAGCTGGGCGAGACCGCCGACGACGTGGCGTACCTCAACCTCACGTCCGGCACCACGGGGCAGCCCAAGGCCGCGGTCACGACCCATGCGATGATCCAGTGGAACACGCGCTCGTCGGTGGAGACGCTGGGCTACCGCGGCGACGACGTGTTGCTGTGCATGTTCAGCGTCTTCGCCCACCCCCACGAGCTGTTCGCCCGCCCGCTGGCGCTGGGGGGGTGCCTCGCGCTGGTCGACAGCCTCAACGTGCGGGCGGTGGCGCGCGCCGCCGAGCGCCACGGGGTGACGTGGATCATGGCGGTGCCGTCGTTCTACGAGATGCTCGCCGAGCACGTCGCGGGCGCGCGGGCCGACCTGTCCCGGCTGCGCTGCCTCGAGGCCGGCGGGGCCCACCTGCCGCCCGAGGCGTACGCCCGGCTGTCGCGGGTGCTGGCCGCGCCGGTGCGGCCGGTGTGGGGCTCCACCGAGACCACCGGCGTGGCGGTGGCCCAGCCCGAGGGGGCCGCGGCGACGCCCGGGACGATGGGGCGGCCGTGCCGGCACTACGAGGTCCGCGTGGTGGACCGCGGGGGCGCCGAGACCGCGGCGGGGGAGGTCGGCGAGATGTGGGTCCGCGGCCCCGCGGTGGTCGACGGCTACTGGGAGGACCCCACCGAGACCGCCCGGCACTTCCAGGGCGGCTGGTACCACACCGAGGACCTCGTGCGGCGGGCGCAGGACGGGACGCTGACGTTCTGCGGGCGCCGCAGCGAGATGATGAAGGTCGGCGGGATCCGGGTGTTCCCGCTGGAGATCGAGCTGGTGCTGCGGACCCACCCCGCCGTCGCCGACGTCGTGGTGGTCAAGGTCGACGAGCCGCTGCGCGGCGAGGTCCCGCGGGCGGTGGTGGTGCCGCGCCCCGGGGCCGATCCCGATCCGCGCGAGCTGCGGGACCACTGCCGGGCCCAGCTGGCCCTGTACCAGCTGCCGCGGATCATCGAGATCTGGGACGCGATCCCGCGGACCCCGGCGGGCAAGGTCGACCGCGCCGCGGTGGCGGCCGCGGGGCCCGGCGGGGCGGCGGAGGACGGAGCGTGAGCCGCCCCGCGCGGACGGTGCGCGACGCCGCCTCGCTGGCGGCGGTCGGGGTGGCGGCGCTGACGATC
>CAZOYV010000276.1:0-11188 GCA_964584075.1 uncultured Rickettsiales bacterium
CCACGACTCGGCACTACATCTTGGGGTCACTGGAGTCAAGGGCATACCCCTTTGCTCTCAACTTCCGGATTCCGGAAGTTCGACGGGACTCGGCCAGGCCGACTGCTCTCCAACTTCCCTATAGGTCCTCCCGGAACCCGAGTCGGGCGAGACACTCGTCAGGCCGGCGACCTGCCCCGCCCGAAGACCGGACTCGAGGGATGAACGTCAAGTCGGCTGCTCGGTCCCGAAACGGGACCAAACTCGAGAGCATGGTTGTTCGGTCACCTCAGCAACGCCCACCCCATGCGACGTTCCCCATCCGACTTCCAGTTTTTGGCGCAATGAGTGTCAGAATCTGGAACTCGGACACCCGACTTCCAGAAACGGGCTCTGATCGCGACAGAAAGTGGAAGTCGGGCGGGAGTCGGCGCCGGACGAAAACAGCCGTATCCAATCGAGGCCGAACCAAACAGAAATCCATGCTCGAGAGATGATGCTCATGTCCAGAGTTCGGTCCTCGACACCACCTTCCACCTCGCGTATTCCAGGACTACTCCACGTACCCCAGCGCCCGCAGCTCCTCGATCATCTCGTCGGTGAGCAGCACCGCCGGCTCCATCCGCTGGCCGGCCGGGATCGACGCCTCCCAGGTGGCGCGGCTGGCTTCCAGCTCGGCGTCGCGGCCCTGGAGGGGGTGCTCCTCGGCCGCGTCGGTGGAGAGATCGTAGACCCGCAGGCCGTCGTCCCAGATGCCCTTGGTGCGGCCGTCGGGGGACAGGGCCACCAGACCCTCTCGCTGGGAGACCAGCGGCAGGTCGGCGTCGGCGGCGGTGGGCCAGGCGTGCTCGACGCCCAGGGCGCTGGTGACCAGCGCCGGGACCGAGGCGATGCCCAGCGTGGCGGGAAGCGCGGTGTGGCCGCCGTGGACGATCAGCGGCACGTGGGTCAGGCCCTCCCAGACGTGGGTCCCGTGGGCGAACTTGCCGTGCTCGCCGAGCAGCTCGCCGTGGTCCGACGTGAGGATCACCATCGTGCGGCCGCGCTGGTCGCCGAGGGCGTCGAGCAGCTCGCCGACCAGGGCGTCGAGGTCCTCGACCACGGCGTGGTAGGCGGCGCGGTAGGCCTCCCGCGAGCCCTCCTGCTTGCCGCGCTTGGCGACCTCGACGAGGAACCCGCGCTGCGGATCGATCCAGGCGGCGTCGACGTCCCAGCGGGCGCGGGCCTCGTCCGAGGGCCGCAGCGGCGAGTGGACGCCGAACAGGTGCAGGTAGGTGAAGTGCCGCCGGCCGTCGCCCCACTCGCGCTCGACCTCGCTGCGCAGCTGCCGGGGCATCTGCGCGTCGACGGTGCGCTTCCAGCAGCCGAAGCCGCGGTCGAAGCCCAGCGCCTCGGCGAGGTAGGGGTTGGCGTAGTAGCCGCTGGTGACCACGCCGGCGTCGCGCAGCACCTCGGCCAGCGTCGGCGTCGGCGGCAGCGGGGGGTAGTGGCCGATGCGGGCGCTGGCCAGGTCCCAGCCGTGCTGGCGGACCGGCATCCCGGTCATCAGCGAGATCGTGCTGGGCACCGTCCAGGTGCTGGCCGACCAGCAGCGCTCCACGGCCACGCCGGCCTCGGCAAGGGCGTCGATGTGGGGCGTGCGCGCGGCGGCGACGGCGTCGGCGCGCAGGGTGTCGATCAGGATCACGAGGACGTGGTCGACCTGCTGGGCGGGGGGGAGCAGGGCGATCACGCGCTCGGACTCGACCGGGGCGCCGGACCGCTCGGACCCGACCGGGGCGCCGGACCGCTCGGACTCGACCGGGGCGCCGGACCGCTCGGACTCGACCGGGGCGCCGGACCGCTCGGTCTCGGACTCGGCCGGATCGCCGGACCGCTCGATCTCGTTCTCGATCTCGCTCTCGGCCTCGGGCGCCTTTCCGCGGCAGCCGAAGCAGATCAGGCCTGCGATGGAGAGCGCGGCGAGGGCGGGGAGGGGGCGCACGCCCCCGAGCCTACTCAATCTCGGAGTTGAGTTCGAACCCGGTCACGGTCTGGACCGCCAGCGTCTCGGGATCGAGGAAGCTGATCCGGCCCAGCGGGTGATCCTGGGAGACCCACGCGACCGGGACCGGCAGGGCGGGGCCCTCCGGCATCACGCCGACGTGGACGGGGTACGACGGCACCATCACGTCGTCCACCAGCCGCGACGGGTAGTCGACGATCCCGACGTTGCGGTTCTCGTCCATCATGAACACCGCCTTGACGCCGTCGTCGAAGTTGGACACCGCCATCAGCTCGTCCTCGAGCAGCACCGCGTTGGGGATGAACTGGCCCCCGCCGATCGTGATCACCGTGATCAGCTCCTCGGGGGTGTACACGTCGTTCTCCCCAGGGGAGTCCTCGAGGGTGTGGACGATCAGCGCCGAGTCCCCGTCGGGCGCCATGATCACCTGCTCGACGGGCTTCTCCAGGCGGTGGATCACCATCTCGTCGGTGGCCCGGTTCCAGGTCGTGACGCGGTCGGTCAGCGACGCGGTGGTGAACAGGATCGCGGCGTTGCCCTCGGGCGCCATCGCCAGGCTGCCGATCGTCTCGGTCGGCGGCAGGTCGAGGACCTCGGGCGGCAGCTCGGGGTCGGTGGCCTCGAAGATCCGCAGCTCCTGCGAGGTGCGCGAGACCACCATCACCTCGGTGCCGTCGGGGGACAGGTCGAGGTCGGTGGGGTCGGAGCCGACGGGGACCCACAACAGCTCGCCGGTGTCGAGATCGACGACCTGGATCGCGTTCTCGTTCTCGTACCGGATGTAGGCGAACTCGCCGGTGGGCTCGACCTCCACCTCCTTTGCCGTCGGCGGGTGGAACGGGTCGGACTCGAGATCGATCAGCACCGGCGTGGGCGGATCCTCGGTCAGCTCCACGACGGTCAGGAACTGGTCGGCGATGATCACGGCCCGGTCGCCGCCGTCGGCGAACTGGATCTGCTTGGGGTTGAAGCCCACCGAGAAGTCGTGGCTGACCAGCCCGTCGAGGTCGACGATCGAGACCTCGGTGTAGGACAGCACGCCGTCCACCTGGTCCACCTCGCCGGCGTCGAGCAGGGCGGTGTTGAGGAAGCAGATCACGTGCTCCCCGGACGGCGACATGACCATGAAGTTGAAGTCCTCGCGGACCTCCACCGAGTCGACCTGCCCGGCGTCGACGTCGATCACCGAGACCGTGTCGTCGCCGTCGTTGAACACCACCGCGCGGCCGTAGTCCTCGGTGACCAGCACCATCCGCGGCTCGTCGCCCACCGGGATCGAGTCGATCTGACGGGTCACGACGTGGACCTTCGAGACCGTGTCGCGGGTCGGGTTGGCGATGAACACGAACACGTCCGAGGCCGACGGCGGCACGGAGATGAAGTCGTTCTCGTCCTCGGGCGGGCCGGTGTCGTCGTCGGCCGACGTGTCGTCGTCGCCCATGTCGTCGTCGCCGGCGTCGTCGTCCGCGGCGTCGTCGTCGCCCCAGTCGTCGTCGCCCCAGTAGTCCGCGCCCTCGTCGTCGTCCGACGAGTACCCCCCGGCGGACGGGCACCCCGTCCCCAGGCCCAGCAGGCCGAGGACCACCGCCAGCGTGGCCCCGATCGTCGTCACCGTCGCGCGCATCTCCACCTCCCGGGGGGGTGCCCCTGCGGGTCCCACTGGCCCGCGGGGAAAATTTCACTACAATCCCCGTACCGCGTCGTCGGGCATAGTATGTCCCCTTTGTCCCGAGCTGCGGTTCCATATCGAACATCTTCGACGTCGTTCGTCGCTGGAGAGGTGAGAGATGACGGATCCGAACCGCCCGACCTCGGTGGCCCCCGACGGGACCGAGTACCCGATCCCGGTGCGCGAGGAGTACGCCGCGGAGCTGGAGCGGCTCGCCGCCCTGGCCGCGCAGCAGCGCGAGCTCGGCCGCGAGATCGTGGTGGTGATGGGGATGGGCTTCGTCGGCCTCGTGATGGCGGCGATCGTCGCCGACGCCGAGGACGCCGACGGCAACCCGCGCTACTTCGTGATCGGCCTGCAGCGCCCCTCGGCGCGCTCCTACTGGAAGGTGCCGCGGATCGACGAGGGCGTCTGCCCGCTGGCCTCGGAGGACCCCGAGGTGCCCGAGATCGTCGAGCGCACGGTGCGCGACAAGGGCACCTTCGTCGCGACCTACAACGAGGAAGCGCTGTCGCTGGCCGACACCGTGGTCGTCGACGTGCAGTGCGACATCGTCAAGAAGGGCCTGGCCAACGTCACGATGGCCACCGTCGAGATCGCCGCCTTCCGCGCGGCGATCAAGACCATCGGCGAGTTCATCCCGGCCCACGCGCTGGTCCTGATCGAGACCACGGTGCCGCCGGGGACCACCGAGCAGGTCGTCGCGCCGATCATCGCCAAGCGCTTCGCGCAGCGCGGGATCAAGAGCTCCCCGCTGGTGGCCCACTCCTTCGAGCGGGTGATGCCGGGCCGCGAGTACGTCAGCTCGATCCGCGACTTCTGGCGGGTCT
This sequence comes from uncultured Rickettsiales bacterium, assembly GCA_964584075.1. Lineage (GTDB taxonomy): Bacteria > Myxococcota_A > UBA796 > UBA9615 > CAYRNR01 > CAZOYV01. Next base: position 4,484 of record CAZOYV010000276.1, read on the forward strand.
GCGCCGGGGTCGACGCCCGCAGCACCGAGCGCTGCGAGACGTTCCTGCGCAACGTGCTGCACACCGACGAGTTCCCGCTGACGGTGCTGGACACGCCGCTGGAGTCCGAGACCGCCAAGGTGATGGAGAACAGCTTCCGCGCCACCTGCATCGCGTTCTCGGCCGAGTGGGGCGACTTCGCCGAGGAGCACGGCGTCGACCTGGTCAAGGTGATCGAGGCGATCCGGATGCGCCCGACGCACAACAACATGCTGTTCTCGGGGCCGGGCGTCGGCGGGTACTGCCTGCCCAAGGACGGCGGCTTCGGGATGTGGTCGCACCGCTACCTGCTGGGCAGCAACCGCGACATCTTCGCGATGACGCCCCACGCGATCGACATCAACGACACCCGCGGGTTCCACGTCGTGGACCTGGTGCAGGAGACGCTCGAGGAGCTGGGCCGGCCGCTGGAGGGCAGCCGCGTGCTGGTGCTGGGCTGCTCGTACCGCGAGGACGTCGGCGACACGCGCTACTCGCCGTCGGAGCTGATCGTGCGCAAGCTCCACGAGAAGGGCGCGGTGGTCTCGGTCCACGATCCGTACGTCGAGGTCTGGACCGAGCTGCGCGACCAGGACCGCGACTACGACCACTCGCTGGCGCGCCACTTCCGCCGCCAGCAGGAGCTGGCGCTGCTCCAGGTCCAGAAGGACCTCGACGCCGCGCTGGCCGGCGTCGACGCGGTGGTGCTCGCCGTGCGCCACGCGCAGTACAAGGCCCTCGAGCCCGACGCCGTGGTCGACGCGGTGGGCCAGCCCCACGGGGTGGTCGACTGCTTCGGGATCCTCCCCGACCCCAAGATCGTGCGCTACCTGAAGCGCGGCTGCGCGGTGCGCGGGGTCGCCCGCGGGCACGTGCGCCGGCTCGCCGCCCGCCTCGACGAGGCGCGCTGAACGCGCCCCTGGACCGTGGCGCCCCCCCGCCGCTCTGCTATCCTGCGTCGATGAACCCCCTGGTCGAGCACCTGCGCTGCGACGGCTGCGGCCGCTCCTACGATCCCGACGAGCTCCAGTACACCTGCCCGCGCTGCGGCGATCTGCGCGGCACGCTGGCGATCCACTACCGGCCCGGCCCCGCCCGCGACGCCCTGCTGCACGGCCTGGCGCACGCGCCGCCCGACGCCGGGGTGTGGCGCTACCTGCCGCTGCTGCCGGTGGCGTCCGAGGCGCCGTTCGACGCGGCCCCGCTGGGCCCCACGCCGCTGCTCCGCGCCGACGGGCTGCACCCGGACGGCGCCCTGCGGCTGTGGCTCAAGGACGACAGCCGCAACCCCTCGGGCAGCTTCAAGGACCGCGCCTCGCTGGTGGGCGTCACCGACGCGGTGCAGCGCGGCGCGGCGGTGCTGACCGCCGCCTCGACGGGCAACGCGGCGAGCTCGGTGTCGCTGTACTGCGCCTGCGCCGGGCTGCCCGCGGTGCTGTTCGTGCCCCGCGACGCGCCGGCCCCCAAGGTCGCGCAGCTGCTGCTGTTCGGCGCGCGCGTGCTGGCGGTCGACGGCAGCTACGACCAGGCCTTCGAGCTGTCGCTGGAGGCCACCCGGGCGTTCGGGTGGTACAGCCGCAGCACCGCCTTCAACCCCGTGCTCGGCGAGGGCAAGAAGACCGTCGCGCTGGAGCTGTGGGAGCAGCTCGGCCGGCGGGTGCCCGACGCGGTGGTGGTCTCGGTGGGCGACGGCTGCATCATCGGCGGGGTGCACAAGGGGTTCGCCGACCTGGTCGCGCTGGGGCTGGCCGAGCACGTGCCGCGGATCTACGGCGTGCAGGCCGACGGCGCCGCGCCGCTGGTGCGGGCCTTCGCCGCCGGTCACGAGCAGGTGCAGCCGGTGTCGACCACCACCGCCGCCGACTCGATCGCGGTGGGACGGCCCCGCGACGCGCTCAAGGCGCTGCGCGCCGCGCGGGCCAGCGGCGGCGGGTTCGTGGCCGTCCCCGACGAGGCGATCTTCGCCGCGATGCGGCGCCTGGCCCGCGGCCGCGGCGTGTTCGCCGAGCCGGCCGGGGCAGCGGGCTTCGCCGGCTTCGAGGCGCTGGCCGCCACGGGCGCCTTCGCCGACGGCGAGGAGGTGGTGGTGCTGGTCACCGGCAGCGGGCTCAAGGACGTCGCCGGGGCGCGCCGCGCCGCCGAGGGCGAGCCCGAGCGGATCGCCCCGTCCCTCGACGCCGTGCGCGCCCTGGTCCGCCGCCGCTGACCCCGCCGATGGAACGGGTCGCTCTCCCCGGGTGTCGAATTGGGGTGAGCCGCCCGGGGAGGTGACCATGACCCAAGCGAGAACCTGGTTGTTCGCCCTGTGCCTGCTGGCCGTCCTGCCGCTGGCCTGCATGGCCGTTGGCGGGGGAGAGGACAGCGCGGCCTACGCGCCCCAGGACTGGGGCGACAGCGGCTTCGGCGGGGCCCCGTCGTCCAGCGTGGACGCCAAGAAGGCCAAGCTCGAGGAGGTCGCCTACGAGTACGACGCCGCCGCCGAGGAGGGGCTGCGTGGCGAGCGGTTCACCTCGGTGGTCGTGGACGAGAGCGGGAACGCCTCCTCCGCCCCGGCGACCCCGGCCGTCGAGGGCCGCAAGCTGGTCTGGACCGGCAGCGTCTCGGTGCTGGTCGATGACTACGAGCCGTTCCAGGACGACCTCGACGCCAAGCTCGACGAGCTCGGCGGCTTCGTCGCCAACGCCGACCTGTCGCACTACGCCGGCCGCGTCAGCTGGGCGACGCTGACCGTCCGCGTCCCGTCGCACCGCTTCGAGGAGCTGGTGTCGTGGGCCGAGTCCGAGGTCGAGGTCCAGAGCCTCGCCATCGGGACCCAGGACGTCACCGAGGAGTGGGTCGACATCCGCACCCGGATCGACAACGGCAAGCGCACCGAGCAGCGCCTGCTCGAGCTGCTCGAGGACCGCACCGCCAACCTCGCCGACGTGCTCGCCGTGGAGCGCGAGCTGGCCCGCGTGCGCGGCGACATCGAGGCCGCCGAGGGCCGCATGCGGGTCCTCGCCGACCAGGTCGAGCTGGCGACGCTGACGATCAGCGTCTCGGTCCGCGACCCCTACGAGCCGGCCGTCGAGCGCGGCCTCGGCGAGAAGATCGCCGACGCCTTGACCTCGTCGCTGGAGGCGATGGTGGTGGTCGGAGAGGGCCTGCTGATCGCGTTCGTCGCGCTGGCGCCGTGGCTGCTGCTGATGGCGCTGTTCGTCTACGCGTTTTACCGCGTGGTGCGGTTCCTGATACGAAGGAAGAGTGCGTGACCCGGATCCCCCCCACGGCGAGTTCGCGCTGATCGAGCGCCTCGCGGCGCAGCTCGGCGAGCCGGGCGCCGACGTGGTCGTCGGCATCGGCGACGACTGCGCGGCGGTCGACGACGGCGGCGACGAGCTGCTGCTGTGGACCGTGGACCTGATGGCCGAGGGCGTCCACTTCCTGTCCGGCGCCGACCCCGAGGGTCTGGGCGACAAGCTGCTCGCGGTGAGCCTCTCCGACGTCGCGGCGATGGGCGGCCGGCCGTGCCACGCGCTGGTCTCGATGGCCCTGCCGAAGACCACCCGCGCGGCCGATCTGGACGCCCTGTACCGCGGCCTGCGGCGGCGCGCGGCGCGCCACGGGGTCCACGTCGTCGGCGGGGACACCAGCGCCAGCCACGGCGGGCTGTTCCTGTCGCTGACGCTCACCGGCCGGGCCCCGCGGGACCGGATCTGGACCCGCGCGGGCGCCCGCCCCGGGGACCGCGTGGTGGTCAGCGGGACGCTGGGGGAGGCCGCCGCGGGCCTGGCGCTGGCGCGGCGGGGCACCCCACCGGCGGACGGCGACGAGGACGTCCTGCTGCGCCGGCACCACACCCCTGAGCCGCGCGTGGCGCTGGCCGCGGCGCTCGCCGGGTGCGACGGGGTCCACGCCGCGATCGACCTCTCCGACGGGCTGGCCTCCGACCTCGGCCACGTCTGCCGTCGCTCGGGGGTGGGCGTCGAGATCGATCTGGCCCGGCTGCCGATCGCCGACGCGCTGCGGCGGGTCGCACCGCGCCTCGAGCTCGACCCGTGGTGGCTGTCCACCTGCGGCGGCGAGGACTACGAGCTGTGCCTCTGCGTCGCCTCCGGCGCGCTGGCCGCCCTGGAGCAGGCCGCCGCGCCGTGCGGCGTGCCGCTGACCACGATCGGCACCGTCACGGGCCCGCAGTCCCCCGCGGTGTGCTGGATCGGCCTGGACGGGGAGCCGGTGTCGATCGACGGTGGCTGGGACCACTTCCGGTCCGGGTGATCCCTACTCGCCCTCGACCCACACCAGGACCTTGCGCTGCTCGGCGAACGCCTGCAGGCGGCGGAAGTGCTCGCGGTTGGCGGCGCCGAGCTTGCGGACCATCTCTCCCAGCCCGGGGTTGGAGCGCCGGAGGACCTCGGGCATGTACAGCTCGGCCCCGCTGGCCTCCAGCATCAGCGCGGCGGACAGCGCCTCGTTGAGCCGCGGCGGGGGGTCGCTCTCGTGCAGCTCGTCGATCTGGTCCAGCACCGCCTGGATCCCCGCCCACTCCAGCTCGACGTCGCGGAACCCGGCGCGGTCCTGCATCACCAGCCGGATCTGGAAGCCCACCAGCTCGGCGTGGGAGCGCTCCTCGCGGGCCAGCCGGCGGAACACCTCGGCGACCTCGGGGTCGTCCTCGTAGATCTCGGCGAACCAGCCGTACAGCCGCTCCAGCCCGGCCTCGACGTCGCGCAGCCCGCGCAGACAGCGTCCGATGTCCATCTCGTGCTCCCGGAGCGCGCCCCACCCCGCCCGATCACCGGTCCTTGGCTAAGGTCGCGCCGCCCGCGAGGCAAGCGGCCGCGGGGTCAGGAGCCGCGGCCGAACCGCGCCATGTAGCGATCGACCAGCGATGCGGGCAGGTCGAGCATCTGCACGTACTGCTGCAGGAAGCCCCGCAGGTAGATCGCCGCGGGGAGCGCGTCGTGGCGGTCCTCCTCGATGAACTGCAGCGTCATCAGGGAGATCTTGGTGTGGTCGGAGATGGTGTGCAGGTCCACCCCGCGCTTCTCGCGCAGCGCCCGCAGCACCGTCCCGTCGACGCCGCCCTCGCCCTCGGTGGCGCGGAGCTCGTCGTCGGAGATCGGGGACAGCTCCATCGAGCGCACCTCGGCCATCCGCGCCGACGCGAACTCGCGGGTCCAGGTCCGCATCCGCGGGCGGGTGAACAGCGACGGCTCCGAGTACTCCTCGCCGTCCCCCGAGTCGGTCTCGTACTCGAGGGACTCGTCCTCGGCGTCGAGCGAGGGCGGGCGCCCCTCGGGGGCCGGGGCGGCGGTCGCCCCGTCGTCGGTGGCCGCCACGGGGCGTGTGGGCAGCGCGGCGCGCTCCGAGAGGGCCTCGGCGAGCTCGGCGGGCAGCTCGCCCAGCTCCTCGGTGGTGGCGTCGATCTCGCCGGTCTCGGGCCACTCCTCGAACGGGTGGTCGCGGTCCAGCTCGACCCCCTCGGGCGTCGGGGCGTCGAGCTCGCCGGCGGTGTCCCCGAGCTCCACCTCCACCGCCGCGCGGACGCCGTGGGCGCGCAGCATCTCGAGGTCCTCGCTGGACGGCTCGAGCTCGTCGAGCGGGGTCAGCTCGTCGATGTCGTGGATCTGCTCGAAGAACGCCGCGGGGTCGTCCCCGACCGAGGCCTCCCCCTCGACGAAGTCCAGGTAGCGATCGTAGACCCGCCGCCGGTCGCGGTTGGTCAGGACCCGGAAGACCTCGTCGATCTTGGCCCCGATCGCCTCCGACTCCTCCGGCGAGTACAGCGAGTAGATCGCCATCGATCGCGGCTCGAACGAGCCCCGCAGCATGCGGTAGGCGCGCTTGACCTCCTCGTCCGACGCCTTGGGATCGACATCGAGGATCTCGTAGTAATTCTGGCGAACGAACTTCACGGTTTTTCTGTATTTTCGAGTTTGTTCCAATTTCAATTGTAAAGTATCAGCGTCGCGACACCAACCGGAACTCCCGTCTCTCCACGATTTCGTGACATCCTCCGCGGCCGCGGAGGTCCCCCGCCGTGACGCACCATCCTGCCCCTGCCGATCGGCCCGAGTCTGCTGTCCACCGCCGGTCCGAGGCAACCCCCCCCTGCAACCTCCGGCACGACCGCCGCGGCGTCGCCCGGCGAGAGGAGCCCGCCCCTGCGGCCACGGCGCCGGTACGGAGCGGTGTTCGAGTTCCTGGACGGGATCTACTCGTCGTCGCGCGACGAGTAGTCGGGGTCGCCGGGCTGCACGAAGATCGCGAGCACCTCGAGCCCGTCGGCGACGCGGGAGCGCCGGCAGCCGGCCACGTCGCAGATCGCGATGATCTCGCCGTCACCGCTGGCCACGAGGTCGATGGCGTGGAGCCGGCCCTCGCCACAGTCGCAGCGCGCGAACTTGGGCAGCGGCGTGTCGCAGACCGGGCACAGCAGGTCGTAGCGCCGGCCGTGGTCGAACCCCTCGGTGCCCTGCTTGCGCCCGTCGCCGTGCATCGGGGACAGCGCGATCACGCCCTCGTGGCCGTGCCCGCGGACCTTGATCGAGATGCCGGGGAACCCGTCGAACGTCGGTCCTTCGTAGGCGACCAGATCGTGGCCGTTGGGACAGAATGCCTGGGTGACGATGATGAACGCGCCGTTGGCCAGCGGGCGCATCGGCCGAAAGGGGGCGCTGGTAAAATCGCGCCGGGTTTGACGTA
>CAZOYV010000277.1:0-11128 GCA_964584075.1 uncultured Rickettsiales bacterium
ACGACTGCGATCCGGCGACCTCGGAGCACGTCGACAACGACGGCGACGGCTGGTCGGGGTGCGACGGCGACTGCGACGACGGCGATCCCGCGATCAGCCCCGACGCGGAGGAGGTCTGCGACGGGATCGACAACGACTGCGACGACGCCGTCGACGAGCTGCCCGACGGCGACGGCGACGGCTACGGCCTGTGCGAGGACTGCGACGACACCGATCCCGACGTGCACCCCGGCGCCGAGGAGGACTGCGCCGACGGGATCGACAACGACTGCGACGGCTGGGTCGACCTGACCGACAGCGACTGCGGCGGCGGCGACGACGACAGCGGCGACGACGACAGCGGCGACGACGACATGGCCGGCGACGACGACGCGGCCGGCGACGACGACGCGGCCGGCGACGACGACGGGGCAGGGGACGACGACGACGCCGACCCCGGGCTGGGGGCCTGCTCGTGCACCGCCGCGAGCGCCACGAAGGCGCCGTGGTTCCTGCTCCTGGCCCTCCCGATCCTGCTGGCCAGGCGGGGGCGGCGTTGAGCTGCGAGCACAGCTCGCCAGCTCCAACTCCGCCATGAATCGCCGCGGCGCCTCGCGCCGACGGCGATTCACACCTTGGGTTCGATGACGTAGGTCGGGACCTGGCCGCCCCCCGCGGTCACGTTGGCCAGGTCGCCGGTGCTCAGCCGCGTGAGGAACCCCCCGAGCTCGTTGCGGAACACGAACGGGTCCATGTCGATCAGCAGCGTCCGGATCTGGCGCGAGCCGTCCATGATCGGGAACGGCCCGCGGGACAGCGGGATCCGCTCCTGGACCACGTAGTCGTGCTCCAGCGCGTGGGCCAGCGCCTGCTCCCACTCGCCTGCGGTGCAGTTCCAGCCGAGGTACACCCCGTGGCCGCCGTAGTCGTCGTTGGGCTTGAGCACCAGGTTGCGGCGGTCCTGCTGGATCGTCTCGACGAGGTCGACGGTGTGGCCGTCGCGCTGGGCCGTGGTGTCCTGCACCCGGCGGGTCCACGGCACGTGCCGCCGGATCACGTCCTTCTCCGCGGCGGTGAACTGGACCGGGGTGTTCTCCCCGGTCAGCAGCGCGAAGAACGCCTTGCGGTGCATCAGCGCGGTGCGGAACGAGTTGATCATGCACACCGCGCCGTCGGCCACCGCCTTGACCAGCGTCTTGACCTCGTCGTAGCGCCGCACGCAGTCGATCACCAGCACCCGGCGGTAGACCAGGTGGATCGGCTCCCCCTCGGCGGTCAGGATCCCGCGGCGGTACTCCAGCTCGCGGGGGTCGACGATCAGGCAGCGGATCCCGCGCGAGCGCAGGAAGTCCTGGATGATCTCGAACTCGTGGATCGTGGGCAGGTCGGTCCAGTCGACGATCGCGATCGTCGGGTTCTGCTGGCCGCCCCACTCGCGGTACACGCTCAGCAGCGAGTCCTTGAGCCGGAAGCGGCAGGAGAACGGCCGCATCCAGTAGCGCCGGTTGAAGGTCCGCATCACCGGCAGCTGGTTGAAGAACTCGATCAGCACGTCGTTGTAGCCGATGCCGGTGGGCGCCTCGGCGTTGAACTCGACGAAGTTGAGCTCGCCGCGGGAGAGGAACGCGTCCCAGCGGCCGGTGATCGAGACGTGCTGGTAGCCGGGCTCGATGCTGGCCAGCTGCCGCTCGGTGTCGGACAGCCCCCACGCCTCCCACGACTCGGGGTGGGCCAGCAGCCAGTCGCGGATCTTGCTCCCCGCGGTGTCCAGCAGCGCGCAGACCTCGCTCATCAGGTTGTGCTGCGAGGGCGTGATGAAGTTGGGCCGCAGCACGGTGCACAGGGGTCGTCCGCCGAACGCGGCGCGCCGGTCGAGGAGCTCGGCCTGCAGCTGGGCGCAGCCCTCCTCGTCCAGGTCGGGATCCTGGATCACCAGCTCGTTGAAGCGTTCGATGGCGTCCAGGACGGCGTTCCACACCGGCTGGGCGACGACCTCGTTGGCACTCAACTGTGGGCCCTCCGCCCTGCGAAAGGAGGGGACAGTATATCATCGCGGCCATCATGGAAAGCGTCCCGGTCTACCTCGATCACAACGCGACGACCCCGGTCCTGCCCGAGGTCGTCGACGCGATGCTGCCGTACCTGCGGGAGCACTTCGGCAACCCCTCCAGCGACCACCCGTGGGGACGCGCCGCCCGCCGAGGCGTGGACCGCGCCCGCGAGCAGGTCGCGGCGCTGCTGGGCTGCGGGCCCGGCGAGGTGCTGTTCACCTCCGGGGGCACCGAGGCGAACAACCTGGCGATCCGCGGCACGGTCGCCGCCCGCCCCGAGCGGCGCCGGGTGATCACGTCGGTGATCGAGCACCCCGCCACCGTCGAGCCCTGCCGGCACCTGGAGCGCAGCGGGCGGGAGGTGCGCTGGATCGGCGTCGACGGGGACGGCGTGGTCCGGCTCGACGAGCTGGACGCCGCGCTGGACGGGGACACCGCGCTGGTGACCGTGATGCTGGCCAACAACGAGGTCGGCACGCTGCAGCCGGTGGGGGAGATCGCCCGCCGGGCCCGCGCCGTGGGTGCGCGCGTGCACAGCGACGCGGCCCAGGCGGCGGGCAAGGTCCCGGTGCGGGTCGACGAGCTGGGCGTCGACCTGCTCAGCGTGGCCGCGCACAAGCTGTACGGCCCCAAGGGGGTCGGCGCGCTGTACGTCCGCGAGGGCACGGCGCTGCAGCCGCTGGTGCGGGGAGCGGGGCACGAGCGCGGCCTGCGCCCGGGCACCGAGAACGTGCCGTACATCGTCGGGCTCGGCGCGGCCTGCGCGATCGCCGCGCGCGACCTCGACGACGAGGCCTCGCGCCTGCGGGGACTGCGGGACGAGCTGCTCGCGCGGCTGCGCGCGGCGGTCCCGGCGCTGGCGCGCAACGGCCACCCCGAGCGCGGGCTGCCCAACACGCTCAGCGTGCGGTTCCCCGGGGTGCTGGGCAGCGCGGTGCTCGCCGCCGCCCCGGAGGTCGCCGCGACCACCGGCTCGGCGTGCCACACCGGCGGGGAGTCGCCCTCGGGGGTCCTCGTCGCGATGGGCGTCGACGGCGCCGCGGCGCTGGGCACGGTGCGGCTGTCGCTGGGCCGGGGCACCACCGCCGGCGACGTGGCGCGGGCCGCCGGGGCGCTGATCGCGGCGTTCCGCGCGGTGTCGTCGGATCGCGCTTGACCCGCGGCCGGCGGCCAACTACCATCCCCCCGCTTTTTTCGACGAGGAGTGAGCCATGACGTCGCTGGCCAAGAAGACCGACTGCAAGCGGACCCAGAAGGCGCGCAAGGCGGGCAAGGAGCGCAAGCGCAAGCTGCGGGTCGAGGGGACGACCCCCAAGTTCCCGATCCACCCCGAGGGCGAGAAGGCCGACCAGGGCTGACGACGGCTCTCCCCCCGGGTCACCCGACCACGTGGTAGACCCGCTCCCGGAACCGCGCGCCCGTCTCCTCCACCCGCTCCCGACAGGCCTCCACGTCCAGCCCGGGCACGCCCACGACGGTGCCCTGGACCCAGGGGATCTGCGCCTCGACGCAGCGGCGCAGGAACGCCACGACGGCCTCGTACGCCCCCTCCCGGTAGCGGCTGGGGCACAGCTCGGCGTAGGTCCCGGCGTCGGGGGCGTTGACGCTGACGCTGACGGCGTCGAACACCGCGGCGAGCTCGGGCACCACGTCGCGGCCCTCGCGCAGGCTGGCCAGCCCGTCGGTGTCGAGCCGGACCCGCCGGGCGCCGCACTCCGACCGTAGCCGCCGCGCGGCCTCGAGCAGCGCCGGCAGCCGGCGGGTCGACTCGCCGTAGCCGACGAACGCGACCTCCTCGAGCGCCGACAGGTCGCCGGGGGTGCGGCCGGCGGCGCGGGCGGCGGCCACGTCGGCGCGGGTCGCCGACCCCTCCTCGGCGGCCAGCGTGGCGGCCAGCAGGATCTCGCCGGCGTCCGGCTCGTGGCCCCGCAGGTTGAGGAAGTGCCCGGCGACGGTGAAGTCCTGGAACTTGTGGCAGAACGTGCACGCCAGCGAGCAGCGGTTGGTGATGTTGAGGTACAGCGAGTCGCGGATCCGGTAGGCGATCGCCCCCTCGGCGGCGGTGTCCTCGGCCAGGCCGTAGAACACCCGCGCCGCGCGGGTGCTGGCCCGCGCCACGTCCCGCGGCGCCAGCCCCTTGATCCGCGCCACCGCCTCGGCGGTGAGCGGCAGGTAGGCCGGCTCGTTGCGCGTCCCGCGGTGGGGCACCGGGGCGAGGAACGGGCCGTCGGTCTCCAGCAGCAGCACCTCGTTGGGGACGTGGACCAGCGCCTCCTGCATCGCCCGGGCGTTCCTGTAGGTCGCGACCCCGGGCACCGACAGGTACGCGCCGCGCTCGAGCACCTCGCGGGCGAACGCCCAGTCGTGGGTGAAGCAGTGGATCAGCACGCGGGTGTCCCACGCCCGCTCCTCGTCGAGGATCCGCAGCGCGTCCTCCTCGGCCTGGCGGATGTGCAGCACCAGCGGCAGCCGCCGCGCCAGCGCGCGCCCGATCTGCTCGCGGAACACCGCGCGCTGGACGTCTCGCGGGCTGCGGTCGCGGTAGTAGTCCAGCCCGCACTCGCCCCACGCCACGACCCGCGGATCGTGGGACAGCGCCTCGATGCGGTCCAGGTCGCCGGGGCCGACCTGGTCGGCCTCGTGGGGGTGGACCCCGACCACGGCGTAGACGCCCTCGTGGGCGTGGGCGATCTCCACGGCGAGCTCGTTGCCGCCGAGCCCGTAGCCGGACCCGACGGTGACGATCGTGCGGACCCCGGCGTCGCGGGCGCGCTGCAGGACCTGGGGCAGGTCGTCGCGGTAGTCGCGGGCGCCGAGGTGACAGTGGGCGTCGAACAGGGTGGGGGCTTCCATGCCGTCCTCGAGCAGCGTCGCGCTCACTGCAGGCGGGGGAACAGGCCCGGGCCCTTCTCCACCGGCGTGCCGGCGGGCAGGCGGCCCCAGGCGCAGACCTCGCGCATCGGCAGGTCCAGCTCGCCCTCGCAGCCGAGGCGGCGCAGCACCTCGCCGCAGCGCTCGGGCATCACCGGCCACAGCAGGTGGGTCACCACCCGGATCGCCTCGTCGATGCCGTACAGCAGCCGCGCCAGCTCGTCCTGCCGGTCGGGGTCCTTGGCCATCTTGAACGGCTCGCGCAGCTGGATGATGCCGTTCATCTCCTGGACCACCGTCCAGGCGCGGTCGATCGCCCGGTCGAGGCCGAGGGCGTCCATCTCGGCGACGTAGCCCTCCACCGCGTCGGCGACGATCCGCGGGATGTCGTCGGGGATCTCGCCCTCGGCGGCCGGGATCTCGCCGAAGTACTTGTGGGTCATGTTCAGCGTGCGGCTGATCAGGTTGCCGTACTCGTTGGCCAGCCGCGCGTTGTAGGTCGCCTCGAAGCGCTCCCAGCTGAAGTCGCCGTCCTGGCCGTAGCGCACCTCGGCCATCAGGTAGAACCGCAGCGGGTCGGCGCCGACCTTGGCCACCGCGTCCAGCGGCTGCACCACGTTGCCCAGCGACTTGCTCTGCTTGAGGCCCTTGTAGGTCACCCAGCCGTGGCCATGGACCTGCCGGGCCACCGGCAGCCCCGCGGCGTGCAGCATCGCCGGCCAGATGATGCAGTGGAAGCGGGTGATGTCCTTGCCGATCACGTGCAGGTCGGCGGGCCAGTAGCGCTCGAACGTCGACGGGTCGTCGCTGCCGTAGCCCAGCGCGGTGATGTAGTTGCTCAGCGCGTCGAACCACACGTAGACCGTGCTGCCCTCGTGGAACGGGATCGGGATGCCCCACGGCAGGTTGGGCCGGCTGATCGAGATGTCCTCGAGGCCGCCCTCGATCACCGCCAGGATCTCGTTGCGCCGCGGGGCCGGCTCGATCACCTCGGGGTGGGCCGTGATGTGGTCGCGGAGGAAGCCGGCGTAGCGCGACAGCCGGAAGAACAGGTTCCGCTCCTCGACCCAGTGGGGCTCGAGGTTGGGGTGCTCGGGGCACTGGCCGTCGACCAGGTCCTTGTCGGTCTTGTAGGCCTCGCAGCCGACGCAGTACCAGCCCTCGTACTGGCCCTCGTAGAGGTCGCCGGGGTTGCGCTCGCGGATCGCCTCGAGCAGGGCGATCACCCCGCGGGCGTGGCGCTCCTCGGAGGTGCGGATGAAGTCGTCGTAGCTGATCCCGAGCCCGTCGTAGGCCTCGACGAAGTGCCGCGCGAGCTCGTCGACGAACGCCTGGGGCTGCTTGCCCTCCTTCTCGGCGCTGCGCGCGACCTTGAGGCCGTGCTCGTCCAGCCCGGTGAGGAAGCGCACGTCGAACCCCATGCGCCGCTTGTAGCGGGCGATCACGTCGGTGGCGATCTTCTCGTAGGCGTGGCCCAGGTGGGGCTTGCCGTTGACGTAGTCGATGGCCGTGGTGACGTAGAAGGTCGGCCGCTCATCCGTCATTCTCGGTCTCCTTGCGCGGCCCGGAGGAGCGCTTGCGGCCGCGCCCGCGGCGCCGCCGGGAGCTGCGCGAGCGCTTCGTGGGCTCGCCTCCGGCGTCCTTGGCGTCGTCGCCCTTGGGGCGCCGCGGCCGACGCCGTGGCTCCCGGGAGGGCTCGCCTCCGTCCTCCTTGGCGGCGGGCTTGCGCGGGGCACGGCCGCCGCCGGGGGCGCCGCGGCGCGGCCCACCCGGGGGGGCCTCTCCCGGGGGGGGCGGCCGGATCGGGCGCCCCTCGTCGTCGCGCTCGAGGTCGTCGGGGGACAGCGTCTGGCGCGTCCCGTCGTCCCCGAGGAACAGGAAGCTGCGGCCCAGCACGTCCAGCGACAGCACGCGCCCCGGTCCCAGCCGGGTCTGCACCCGCTTGCCGGCCTTGGGCAGGCCCTTGCGCGCCTCGGCGTAGGCCCCGTGCTCGTAGGACAGGCAGCACATCAGCCGGCCGCACAGCCCGCTGATCTTGTTGGGGCTCAGCGCCAGGTTCTGGTCCTTGGCCATCCGGATGCTGACCGGGCAGAACTCCCGCAGCCACGACGAGCAGCACAGCTCCCGCCCGCAGTGCGCCACGCCGCCGAGGTGCTTGGCCTCGTCGCGCACGCCGACCTGGCGCATCTCGATCCGCAGCCCCAGCTTCTGGGACAGCGTCTTGACCAGGATCCGGAAGTCGACCCGGCGCTCGGAGATGAAGAACACCGTCAGCTTGTTGCCGATCGCCTGGAAGTCGACGTCGATCACCTGCAGGTCGACCCCGCTGTGGGCCGCGATGTCCTTGGTCCGCTCCAGCAGCCTGGGCTCGCGGGCCTTGCCCTCGGCGTGGGTGATCAGGTCCGGCTCGCGCGCCGGGCGCACGATCTTGCGGACCTGGCGCGACAGGTCGGGGTCCTCCTCCTCGCGGGCCGGACCGAGGACTCGCGCGATGGCCAGGCCGCGGTCGGTCTCGACGACCACCAGGTCGCCCGCGTCCATCTCGGCGAACCGGGAGTCGATCACGATCCGGTGGGCGCGCCCCGCGGGGCGGAACGCCACCGCCAGGGTGGTCCGCGGGCGGCCCTTGCCCTTGCGGCCGCCGGAGGAGTCGCCGGGGTCCTCGTCGGGGGGCGTCTCGGGCGCGGCGTCCGCGGCCTCTCGTGGTGGTTTCTGGGTGCTCATCTCAGCCGATCTCGAGCAGCAGCGATTCCAGGACGAGGCGGGGCCGCATGTTCCGATCGAGGCGGTCGCGCGCGCGCGCCACCGCCTGTTGCCCCGCCAGCAGAGCCTCGGCATCGTACCCGCTGATCAGCGCTTTGGCCACCGCGGAGCAGTCGGGCCGCCGCGCCCCGCCGGCCCCGGCGTCCCGCGCCACCGCGTCGCGCAGCACCTCGCCCATGCCCAGCAGCAGGCGGCGGATCGGCGAGTGCTCGCCCCCGGCCTCGCGCTCGAGGTGCTCGATCTCGGTGGCGAGCTCGAGGCGCTCCGCGTCGGTCCCGCGTGACGCGGCGAACAGGCGGGCGAGCAGCTCGCGGTCGCGCTCCACGTCCTCGGGGGACAGCGCCAGCGCGGCCCCGATGGATCCCCCGCTGGCCGCGGCCCGCAGCCGCGCCTCGCCGGGCTCGAGGCCCTCGGCGCCGACCAGGTGGGCCTCGACCTCGGCCAGCTCCAGGCGGCCGAAGCCGATCTGCAGGCAGCGCGAGCGGATCGTGGACAGCATCTGCCCCGGGCGGCCGGTGATCAGCACCACCACGGTGTGGTCCGGGGGCTCCTCGAGGGTCTTGAGCAGGGCGTTGCAGGCCTGCACCGTCATCTTCTCGACGTCGTCGAGGATCACCACCCGCCAGCGGCCCTCGTTGGCGCGGTAGGCCAGCCGCCCCTGCAGCTCGCGGACGGCGTCGATGCGGATCGCGCGCGGGCCGCTGCCGCCCTCCTTGGCGGGCTCGGGGGCCAGGTTCCAGACGTCCTGGTCGATCCCGGCCGCGATCCGCCGGCAGCTGGCGCACGCCCCGCAGGCGCCGCCCTCGCCGCGGACGGCCGCGTCCTCGCAGTTGAGCGCCATCCCCAGCCCCAGCGCCACGCGCCGCCGCCCCACGCCCTGGGGTCCGTGGAACAGGTAGGCGTGGTGGGGCGCCTCGCGCCGCACCGCGCGGGCCAGCCGCTGCACCACCCGGCCGTGACCGACGACCCCGGCGAAGCTCATGGCAGCACCTCTGCGCTCTCCGCGCCGTGGACGGGCGCCCTGTGTGCCCTCGCGCGGCCTGGACGGTCGCGCCTCATGGCAGCACCCCGGGGAAGCGCTCGGCGAAGCGGGCCCGCAGCGTGCGGAACACGTCGACGCTGGTCGGCCGGCCGTCCACCACGGTGAAGCGGTCCGGCTCCTCGTCGGCCAGCGCCAGGAAGCCGCGGCGGACCGCGTCGTGGAACTCGCGCTGCTCCTTCTCGATGCGGTCGAACATCGCCCGCGAGCGGGCCCGCGCGAGGCCCACGTCGGTGGGCAGGTCGATCAGGTAGGTCCAGCAGCCGTCCACCGCGTCCAGGTTGATCTCGCGGACGCGGTCGAGGCCCAGGCCGCGGGCCACCCCCTGGTAGACCAGCGAGGAGTCCACGTAGCGGTCGCAGATCACCACCGCGCCCTCGGCCAGCGCGGGGCGCACCATCCGCGCCACCAGCTCGGCGCGGCTGGCGGCGAACAGGTAGGCCTCGGCCAGATCGGAGATCGGCGGCGAGTCGCGGCCCAGCAGCAGGCCGCGGATCGCGTTGCCCAGCTGCGTGCCCCCCGGCTCGCGCAGGGTCAGCACGTCGCGCCCCGCCGCGCGCAGCGCGTCGGCCAGCAGCCGCGCCTGGGTGGACTTGCCGCAGCCCTCGATGCCCTCGAACGTGATCAGGATTCCGCGCATGATGATGGGCGGGGAGTTTACCATCAGTGGATGGTCTTCCCGCGCGCCCGGCTCGAGGAAATCGCGCGCTCCCTCGGCTTCTTCGCCGTGGGGGCCGCGCCGGCGGTCCCGGGACCCGAGGCGGAGCGGCTGCGGCGGTTCGTCGCCGAGGGCCGCCACGGGACGATGGGCTCGCTGGCGCGGGAGCCCGAGCGGCGGGGGGATCCGCGCCAGCTGCTGCCCGGCGCCCGCTCGGTGGTGATCGCCGCCGCCGCCGCGCCGGTGCCCCCCGATCCGGGGCCCGCCCCGGGCCACGGCCGGCTGGCGCGCTACGCCTGCCACGACGACTACCACGACGTGCTGATCGGCCCGCTGCGGCAGCTCGCCGCCGCCCTCGGCGACCCCGACGCCCGCGCCCACGTCGACACCGGCCCCGTGATGGAGAAGCCCTGGGCCCAGCGCGCCGGCCTCGGCTGGCAGGGCCGCAACACCCTGCTGATCACGCGCCAGCGCGGGGTCTGGCAGCTGCTCGGCTCGATCGTGACCCGCACCGAGGTCGAGCCCTCGGCGCCGCACCCCGACCACTGCGGGACCTGCACCCGCTGCGTCGACGCGTGCCCCACCGGCGCGCTGACCCTGGTCCGCGACGGGGGAGGGCGCCCCACCGGCGCGGTGCTCGACGCCCGCCGCTGCCGCTCGTACCTGACCATCGAGCGGCGCGGCTCGCTCACCGAGCCCGAGCGCCGCGACGTCGGCGACGCGCTGTTCGGCTGCGATCGGTGCCTCGACGCCTGCCCGTTCGACCGCTTCGCCACCGGGGCCCCGTTCCCCGGGTTCACCCAGCGCCTCCCGGTGCGCCTCGAGCTCCCCCCGCTGCTGACCCTCGACGGGGCCGCCTTCCGCGCCCGCTTCGCCGGCACCCCGGTCCTTCGCGCAAGACGTCGAGGGTTGCTGCGTAACACATCAATAGTACTTGGAAATCTAGGAGAACAATCGTCGCTTCCAGCCCTGGACCACACCGCCACCTCCGACCCCGACGAGGTCGTCCGCGACCACGCCGCCTGGGCCGCGGCCCGGGTCCGGGAGAGCACCTAGCTCCCTCCGCCGTCCTCCCTCGAGAAATCGGGCACGGGGCTCCAGATCGAGTGGGGGGCCTCTCGTCCTTCCAGGACTTCGGCCCCCCGTCCCTTCGTCCGCCGACCGCATCCAGCGGTCGTCGGCCGCCTATCGCTCTTCCGCCCCGCACCCGATTTCTCTTGATCGGTCGGACGGCTGCATCCTCGTGGTTCCTGCGCCGAGGGCAGCGGACCAGGGCCATCTGTGCATGCACTGGTAGTATAAGATCGAAGTGGGGGTGGGCCCTTGGGGTAGAACGGTCTCCAATCCTCATCGTTGTTCTGCTGGTGGGCCTGTGCGGCTGTACCCAACAACCCGTGCAGTCTCCCCGCGACGAGGGGGATGGGAACCAGGACGTCTGGCTGGACGACGACACCGGGGACGATGACGCCGCGGACGACAGCTGGTGGGTGTCATCCACGGATGACTGGGTGGAGGTCGACGGTTGGCAGCTGCAGGCATGCGGAATTCGCCGGGGGGAGGGCGTCAACTGCTGGGGGGACTACGACAACGGGCAGAACAGCGCCCCGAAGCTCGGCCACGACGCGTGGGAGTCCGTCTCGCCCGGCATGTGTCACGTGTGCGGGGCGACGGCGCTGGGACGCACGTACTGCTGGGGAGCGGTTTCCGAGACCTGTGAGTACTCCATCTCCCCTCCAGCGGTGGAGCTGACGGCGGTGGTGTCGGCCA
>CAZOYV010000278.1:0-10720 GCA_964584075.1 uncultured Rickettsiales bacterium
CATTCAGTCCGTGTTGGGTACCCTTCTCCTCCAGACCACCTTCCGCCAGAGCCCATCCGCTCCCGGCCGGCCCCCTCCGTCGCCCACCTACCGGACGCCATCGCTTTCGGGAGCGGGTCAAGGCTGTTCGCGCCGCGAGCGGCGCGGACACGAGGAGGGCGGAGCCCGACGAGCTTGGCCTTGAGGCGCTCCCGAAAGAGATGGCACCCTCAAACGGCGACGGGCTCCCCCCGCCCGGGTTCGATTCCCACACGTCTCCGCCAGCAGACCGGGAGCAAGGGACGCAGAGGTGCGATCCGTAGGTTGTCATCCCGTTCCTGGTCGGAGCGCTAGCGCGCCCGGCGGCGCCGGGACGAGATCAGGAGAAGGAGCCCCATCGCGACGACCACCGCGGGCCCGACCCCTCGACCGGCGGCGCCCATCGGCCCCCCGCTGGCCTGACACTCGCAGCCGGTGCCGGCCCACGGGTCGTCCGCGTCCGGCGGGCCGTCGTCGTCCGCGTCCGGCGGGTCGTCGTCGTCCGCACCGCCGTCGTCGTCGGAAGCGTCGTCGTCCCCCGCGTCGTCGTCGCCCACGGTGCAGTCGGGATCGGCCCCGTCGACCAGGCCGTCGCAGTCGTTGTCGAGGCCGTCGGCACAGTCCTCCAGCGCGACTGGGTTCACCGCGGGATCGGCGTCGTCGCAGTCCCCGCCTCCGCACAGGTCGTCGCCGAAGCCGTCCCCGTCGACGCCGAGGCAGAACGTGATCGACGACTCGAGGTGGAAGTTGGACTCGGTGGTGTGGCGCTCGGCGAAGGACATGTCGAAGTCGACCATCCCGCCGAACGTCAGGCCGAGGTCGTCGATGTTCACCGACTGGGACACCGCGCCGTGGATCCCGCCGACGTCGATCACCAGCAGCCCGTCGATGAAGATCCACAGGTCGTCGTCGCCGGTGAACGTGAAGCTCTCGCCGCCCTTGTACACGAAGGTCGAGTGCAGCTCGAGGGTGAAGTGGTAGTTGTGCGGGTCGCCGTCGTTGCCGAACAGCTGGTTGTCGATCGGGAAGAACGCCGGGTCGTCGTACCCGTAGGTCCCGCCGGGCCCGTTCTGGCCGTTGTCCAGCGTCAGCGGGAACGGCATCGGCATGTTGGTGCCGTCGATGTCGTGGAACCACTCGTACGGCGTCGACGCCGACTGGATGCACATCGCGCCGTTGGGCCCGTGCTGCGGCGTGCCGTCCTGCCCCAGGTAAACGTCCACCAGCCCCGTGATGTGGTCGCGGAGGTCGCGCTCGAAGTCCGGGTGGTTGGGCGAGAAGTCGCGGATGATGCCGTCGAGCCGGATCGTGTCGGCGCGCGCCGCGCCCGGTCCGACCAGCGCCGCGACACCGAGTGCGGAAGCGAGTGGAGAACGGCGCTCACTCGTCGCCGCAGTGCAGCAGCGCCGAGCCCTCGAGCCAGGCCTCGTCGGGGTAGTCCTGGACCAGCAGCGTGCCGCCGGCGATCGCGTCGATCACGTCGGGGGCCACGTCCTCGGCCAGCGCGGGGCAGCCCCAGCTGCGGCCCAGCCGGCCGTTCTCGGCGATGAACGCCTCGCTGACGTACGACGCGCCGTGCATCACGATCGCCCGCTCGCGGGCGTGGCCGTTGAAGCCGGGCTCGAGCCCGTCGAGGTACAGGGACCGCCCGTGCTTGCCCTGGTAGGTCCTGCCGGTGCGGAACACGCCGAGGCTGCTCTGCAGGCTCTGTGGCGTGTCGGAGAACGCGGTGGCGCGGTCCTGGCCGGTGTTCTTGCCGTGGGCGACGAGCTCGTGGAACCGGACCTCGCCGGCCTCGAGGTCCAGGACCCACAGCCGCCGCTCGGTGGAGGCCAGCGAGTAGTCGATCACCGTGATCACCTCGGCGTCCTCGGGGTCGAGCTCGCCGCTGCGCAGCGCGCAGTCGCGGGCGGTCAGGGCCCGCTGCAGCACCGCGGGGTCCAGCCCGGCGGCCTCGGCCAGCGCCGCGTGGTCCGGGGCCTCGACGGCGGCGCGGACGGCCGCCTCGCCACCGGGACGGCAGCAGCCGATCAGGGCCAGCAGCGCGAGGCCCAGCAGGGATGCGCGGTGGGGCACGCTCACCTGGTCTTGTCGAAGTCGGCGTACCACCGGCCGTCCACCTGCACGAAGTGGACCTTCTTGGCCTCGTCGCCCCGCCGGAAGGTGGCGTGCGCCGTGGTCCCCTCGACGGCGAGCCCCTGCAGCTCGCTGGACTCGTAGTGCACCACCGCGCCCTGGCCCTGGGCCTCGAGGAACCCCATCAGCGCCGCGAACAGCGCGGGCTGGTCGGGGACCGCGGCGAAGACCTGGACCGTCGCGGCCTTGGCCGCCGCCGGGTCGGTGTCGGTCGCCCCCTGCAGCGCGGCGGTGTCGACCGCGTGCTCGGCCAGCAGCTGCTCCAGCGCCTGGCTCTTGGCCGGGTCGGGCTGGAACCCCTCGCCCATCGTCGCGAAGCTGGCGACCATCAGCATCCCGCCCAGCATCGACGGCCGCGAGGCGGGGCTGCCGCAGTGGAAGTAGGCGTTCCAGTCCTTGGCGTCGGCGGCGGCCTTCAGCTTGCCGAACACCTCCTCGGGGCTGGCGCCCCCCTCCTCGGCGGCGGGGGCGGGCGTCGCGATCGACGGCGACAGCAGCGCGAGCGTGGCGATCAGGGCGACGAACAATCGGGGCATCTCCGGGCTCCTCTCGAGGGCGACGTGCGGTCCGGCGACGGTACCGCGCCGGAGCCGGCCGGGCCAGCGCCGGTGGACGCTGCCGGGCCGCGGGTGCAGGATCGGCCGGTGCGCTCTCGTGGCCCGGCCCTGCTGATCCTGGCGCTGCTACAACTCGGCTGCGGGCCCCGTTCTTCCCCCCCGCCGTGGCAGGGCGAGCAGCAGGTCGTGGTGGCGCTGCTGTCGTGGTCCGACCGCGACCCCGAGGTGACGCGCGACGAGGTCGAGGCGGCGTTCTTCGATCCCGGCGGCGACAGCCTGCGCACCTGGTTCGAGGAGAACTCGGCGGGCGCCTTGCAGTGGCGCGGCACGGTGCTGGACTGGCGCGAGCTCGACGAGCCGTGGGGCGATCGCGAGCCCTGCGAGGTCCAGCCGCTGGCCGAGCTGCTGTGGGACGCGGTGGCGGGCGACCTCGACCGCCGCGACCACGACGCCGACGGCAACCGCCGGATCGACCACCTGCTGCTGCTGCACGACGGCCGCAGCGACCACCACCGCATCTCGTGGCGCTGCATGTTCGCCGAGCTGCGCGTCGCCGACCGCGTCGCGGTGATGGAGGCCCAGGGGCTGGGCCCGCTGGGCGCCTCGGTGCCGATCGGGCTGTACGCCCACGAGGCCGGGCACGCGTTCTTCGGGTTCGAGGACCTGTACGGCGCGCGCTACCGCGGCCGCTACGGGATCGGGATCTGGGGGCTGATGGGGCTGGGGCAGTGGGGCCCGCACGCCGGGATCGAGCGCGCCGAGCTGTGGCGCCACCCGACCCACCTCGAGCCGTTCCACAAGGTGCAGATCGGGTGGCTCGAGCCGCGCGTCGTCGAGCAGACCACCCGCGGCCTGTCCCTCTCGCCGGTGGAGACGACCGGCGACGTGGTCCAGATCCCCCGCCCCGGGGACGTGACCTACACCCTCGAGGTCCGCTCCCCGACCGGCGCCTCGGCGGCGCTGCCGGGCCACGGCCTGCTGGTCTGGCGCCAGGATCCCGACGGCGTGGACCTGATCCAGGCCGACGGCCGCGACGACCTCGACCACGGCACCGATCTCGGGGCCAACCCGCTGCCCCCGATCGACGAGAACTTCGGCGACGCCTCCGATCCGTTCCCCGGCAGCGAGGGGATCACGCGCCACGAGGCGCCGGCGGACGGCCTGCTGCTGGAGAACATCGCCGTGGGCCCTGACGGCGGGGTCACGCTCGACGTGGTGCTCGATCCGCGCTAGCGGTGCACCGCGATCCAGCCCTCGGCGTCGGCCACCAGCGTGGGCTCGTCGGCCAGCTCTCCCTCGCTGACCGCCCGCGCCCCGAAGGCGCACAGCACCGCGTCGAGGGCGTCGGCGCAGGCGACCATCACCTCGATGTAGAAGTCCCGCATCTGCAACCCTCCGTCGAGCATCTCGATCAGATCGACGCGGGCGTTGTGGGCCAGGTCGCTGCCCCCCTCGTAGCGCTCGGCGGAGCGCCCCCACTGCACCAGCTGGGCGGCCGGGAAGGCCTCGACCAGCAGGGCGCCGTGGTCGGCCGAGGTGAACGGCCACACCGGGCGGCCGCAGCGGTGCAGCAGCTTCAGCGCGGCGGCGGTGAACGGCGCCCCGGGGCGCGGGCCGCCCCACATCGTGGCCCGCACCTCGAGGCCGCGGCGGCGCCAGCCCTCCTCGGTCTCGCGGTAGGCCTTGGTGCCGCGCTCGCCCAGCTGCGGCGCCAGCGCCATGAGCAGCACGTCCCCGCCGGGGAACGGGCGGCCCGGGTGGGGCAGGCCGTCGGCGATCGACAGCAGGCTGCGGTGGCTGCCCGAGGGCAGGAACTCCGCCGGCACCGAGAACGGCGCGTCGATCCCGCAGGCGCGGTAGTCGGGCCGCGCCAGCCGCCGCGCCAGCCGCTCGAACGGCGGGGCCTGCTTGCCCGACGGCGCCTCCTCCTGGAGCTCCTGGACGGTGCGCAGGTCGGTCAGCCGCAGCCCGCCGTCGAGCTCGCTGATCTCGGCGATCCAGACCTTGGCCCGCTCGCGGGCGACCCCGGGGCCCCACTGGCGCGCGTCGCCGGAGAGGTCGATCCCGAGCCAGCGCCGGGGGCTCATCCCTCGCCCCCCTCCGCGAAGAACGCCACCAGCTCGTCGCGGCGCGCCTCCGCGTCGGCGCGGCCCAGCGCCAGCAGCTTGCGCGCGTAGGTCGCGGTGAACAGCACGTACGACGTCAGCTCCGCCTCGATGAACGCCGGGGACAGCAGGATCCGCTCCACCGCCCTGCCCGTGGCCCCCGGCAGCCGCAGCTCCCCGGGGGCCTCGCGGATCGCCTCCATCGCCAGCTCGTTGAGGTCTCGCGAGGGCCGGATGTGGAGCGCCTCGATGCGGCGGTAGCCCGTGTTGCGGAACGCCCCCGCGACCCGCTCCATCACCGCGTGCTGCTGGGGCTCGGGCACCGCCCGCAGCTCGTCGGTCAGCCGGTTGACCCGCTGGATCCGCGCCATGTCGCGGTCCAGCGCGTGGTCGAGGAACGCGCCGAGGACCCGCCCCAGCAGGAAGATCGCCCCAGGGTACGGGTTGCGCCGGCAGCTGCGCCGCCCGCGGCGGAAGCGCACCGCCGGGTCCTGGCACAGGCTGATCACCAGCACCCGCCCGGCGCCCATCCGGATCGCCGGCATCAGCGGCGCGTTCTGGTGCAGCGCGCCGTCGACGTAGCACACCCCCTTGACCTGCACCGAGGGGAACACGAACGGGATCGCGGCCGACGCCATCGCGTGCTCCACCGACAGCGCGACCGGCACCGCCTCGACGGTGGGGTCCCCGGGCGGCACGTAGCCCGCGTCGCCGCAGGTCTGGTGGAACACCACCGCCTTGCCCGAGCACACCTCGGTGGCGCACAGCGCGACGCCGCGGGTGGTGCCGTCCAGCAGGTTGCGCTGCAGCTGCTCCCACGGGATGCTCTCGCGCATCTCGCGGCGCAGCGGCGTGGTGTCGAACACCCCCGCCACCGGCGGGTGGGTCCCGCTCGGCGGGCGCGGCTCGCTGGTCAGCAGGTCGCGCTGGCCCCAGCGGCGGCCGAGCAGCAGCTGGCTCAGCGCGACCGTCTCGCGGGCGCCGAAGCGCACCACGCGCTCCATCGACAGGTCGTGCCAGTACTCGGCCAGCCGGCGGGCGGCCCAGCCGGGCCGATCCGAGGTGGCGCCCAGGAAGCTGGCGTTGAGCGCGCCGACGCTGGTGCCGGCGAACAGGTCGAAGCGGGCCGCCACGCCGGCGCTGCGCGGAAGCTCGTCGAGCACGTACTGCACGACCCCGGCCTCGTACGCCCCGCGGGCCCCGCCCCCGGCGAGCACGAGCGCGGTGGGCCGGCTGCCCGAGCAGGCGCGGTCCGCCCCGCGTGCTCCATCGGCCGTCGCCATCGGGATCCCCCTTGCCACCTCGATTCTCGCAGGACTGGCCGCCCAGCGCGAGGGGGGTGGCCCGGACGGCCGCGGCCCGCTAGGGTGTTGCACCGTCCGATGGGGAACCGCACCCGACCCCGCCGTCGCTGGCGCTGGCTGCTCGGCCTGGCCGCCGCCGCCGTCGTCGGCGCCGCGGTGGCCTACGAGCTGCTGCTCGGCCTCGGGGTCGCCGGCTGGCGCGCGGTGTGGCGGATCGAGACCCGCTACGGCGACGAGGTCGAGGCCCACTGCGCCGAGCGGGGGCTCCCGCCGGCGTACTTCAAGGCCCTGATCTACCTGGAGTCCTCGGGGATCCCCGGCCCCAACCCGCGCTTCGAGCCCGGCGTCTACGACGCGCTGGTGGCGGTCCGCGACGGCGGCCGCGAGCGCTACGGCCCGATCACGCCCGACACGGTCGCCGACGCCTCCGACGAGGCGCTGCGCAACCTGGCCTCGTCGTGGGGCCCGCTGCAGATCATGGGCTACCACTGCGTCGAGATCGGCGTGCTGGTCCACGACCTGCGCGACGCCGACGCGCTGCGCTGGGGCATCGCGTGGGCCGACGAGACCTACGGCTCCTACCTGCGCGACGGCAGCCCGCGGGACGCGTTCCACGTCCACAACGCGGGCCGCCCCTACCCCGAGCAGGGCCCCCCGCGGACCCACGACCCGCGCTACGTGCACCGCGGCCTGCGGCTGATGCGGGCGTTCGCGCTGGTGGGGTGGCGGTGAGGCATGGACCTGCTAGTGGGGTTGCACCGATCGCACCTTTTTTCATAGCGTGAACGGGTGGGGAACCCGGAATGCCGCGCTGCGGGCCGGCCGGGGGAACCCGCAGCGGGGCACGGATCTTGCTTCGCCTGCACGGGGGCAATCCGGGAGGAACACGCGATGGACAACCCGAACTGGAGTGCGGGCCGGGGGGTGGGCCTGGCCATCGCGCTGGCGCTGGTGCTCGGCGGCGCGGCGCGGGCCGACGAGGTCCCTCCCAACTGGCCGGGCACGCTGTGGCACACCACCGACAACGCGGCCTGGGGCGAGGGGTGGTTCCAGATCTACGCCTGCGAGAACTACCCGAACTTCGCCGACGAGGAGTACTACTTCCTGTACACCGCGGTGTTCGGCACCGGCGGCGGGTACTGCCCGAGCTACTGCCCGGGCGACACGCCCACGACCCAGGGCAACAACATCCCGTGGCAGATGTTCTGGGACTTCCTCAGCCCCTACTCCAACGACTACGCCGGGCAGGCCTGCTACAGCTTCTTCTGGTCGGGGCAGCAGGTGTCGTGCTGCAACGACCGCCAGCGGGTCTACCACCTGTCCTTCGGCTCCCAGGAGTTCCAGGGCACGTACCCCTGGGCCAGCAACTGGGGCTGCGCGCCGCCGGCGGCCTACGACGAGACGATGATCTGGGCCGATCACGTGATGGGGACCCCGCTGGCCAAGGTCAACTCCGCCGACGGCACCGGCGCCAACGGGCCGATCGGCGGGTTCATGTACATGTGGCCGGTGACGTGGGGCAGCCTGGGCTACCTGCTGCAGCGCGCGGCGTGGTGCAGCAACGGCGGCTCGGACTACTGCGGCTGCCCGCTGTACGGCTGGTACTCGGCGTCCTGCTACAAGGACCTGCTGTGCTACGAGACCGGCAACTACGGGATCCGCGCGTTCTACGCGGTCACCAGCGGGATCGACGCCGGCTACAACTGGGACAACGACCCCACGATCGTGATCAACGACTACAACATGTGGTTCTACTCGCCGGTGGCCGAGACGCGCTGCTACTACATCCGCGGGATCCTGGGGTCGCCGCCGTGCGTGTGCTGCTCCGAGCGGCAGTGGGGGTACTAGCGATGAGCACCATCCGACTCGCCTGCTCCTCTCTCCTGGGCGTGCTCGTGGCGCTGGCCGCGACCCCCGCGGGGGCCACGCCGTGCGGCGGGATCGACGCGGCCATCGGCTGCGCCGAGTGGTACGGCGTCGACACCGACACCGGCACCGCCGCGATGGGGTCGTACCCCGGCTACTCCCGCCCCGACGGGCTGACCGAGAACGGCCCCGAGATCGTCGTGGAGTTCACCGCCCCGGTGGGCACCGCGGTGATCGACGTCAACGCGGTCACGTCGTGGGCCGACGTGGACGTGTTCGTGCTGTCGCCGGGGTGCGACAGCACCGACGTGGTCGCCGGCACCACGGTGGTCGGCCAGGTCACCGAGACCGTGTTCGACCTGGCGGTCACCGGGGGCCAGACCTACTACCTGGTGCTCGACGCCCCGGCGGCCTACGGCGGGGTGCTCAACCTGGTGGTCAACTGCGATCACCTCGGCTACGAGGTGTGCCACGACCTGATCGACAACGACGGCGACGGCGACGTGGACTGCGACGACGCCGACTGCGCGCTGGACTGGGACTGCGCCCACCCCGCCGAGGTGTGCTTCGATCAGGTGGACAACAACAACGACGGCCTGGTCGACTGCGACGACCCGACCTGCGCCGAGCACCCGATGTGCGGCGAGCAGGACTGCTACAACGGCGTCGACGACGACAACGACGGCTTCACCGACTGCGCCGACAGCAACTGCGCCGTCTACACGCACTGCATGGAGCAGTTCAACTGCAGCGACGGGGTCGACAACGACGTCGACTTCCTCACCGACTGCGACGACCCCGACTGCGCCTACGCCTGTGGCACCCCCGAGTCGTGCAACAACGGCGTCGACGACGACCTCGACGGCGACACCGACTGCGCCGACCACGACTGCGACTGCCACCCGTCGTGCAACGCCGAGGTGTGCGACGACAACGTCGACAACGACGGCGACGGGCTGATCGACTGCGACGACTGCGCCTGCTTCTGCGACGGCAGCTGCCCCAACGAGTGCGGGCAGTGCACCGACAACGTGGACAACGACGGCGACGGGCCGGTGGACTGCGAGGACATCGAGTGCCTGCTGTTCGACCCCGCCTGCGGGCAGCTGGTCGAGACCTGCGACGACTACTACGACAACGACAACGACGGCGACGTGGACTGCTGCGACGCCGACTGCAACGGCGACGGCTGGTGCCAGGCCGAGGCGGTCTGCAACAACGGCTGGGACGAGGACTGCGACGGCGACGCCGACTGCGACGACCCCGACTGCGCCAGCGATCCCTACTGCCAGGGCGACGACGACGCGGCCGACGACGACGCGGCCGACGACGACTCCGGCGACGACGACTCCGGCGACGACGACTCCGGCAGCGACGACGACTCCGGCGGCGACGACGACTCCGGCGGGGACGACGACGACACCTCCGACGACGACGATGACGACGACGACGATGGCGGCAGCTACCTCGACGACGACGACGGCGACTGCTCGTGCAGCACCACCGGCGGCGCCGCCCGCGGCCTCGCGGCCCTGGCGCTGGCCGGCCTCGCCGTCGCCCTGCGCCGCCGCCGCGGCGCCCTGCTGGGCCTGATGGCGCTGTTCCTCGTCGGCCTCGGCTGCCCCCAGACGGGCCCCGGGGCCCCGTCCGAGCTCGACAACGAGATCGAGTCCGGGCGGTCCGGCGATCCGGTCGAGAACGAGCTCGAGTCCGAGAGCGAGATCGAGCCCGGTCTCCACACCGAGCTCGAATCCGGCTTCCCGTTCGCCGACGTCATCGCCGAGCGCGACCTCGCCGAGGGCGACGAGATCACCCTCGAGATCGCGCTGGCGCCCACCGCCAGCGTGTTCGACCGCCAGGCCGCCCAGCCCTTCCGCTACCGGCTGCAGGACGGCGAGCTCGTCCCCGTCGATGGTGGCCCTGCGCTGCCCACCGGCGACTCGCCGGTGATGCCGCTGGGGCTGGACACCACGGGCGCCGCCGAGGCCGCCGCCGCCGACACCCGCGACGAGGCCGCCGGCGACGGCCTCGCCCGCGCCCTGCTGGACCCGCCCGCCGAGGCCCAGCGCACGCTGGCGACCCACGTGGACCGCACCCAGCGGCTGGCCACCGCCGAGTTCCTCGACGACCTGACGCGCCACGGCGTGACCGTCGAGTACGCCCCGGTGCCGCCCCCGCCGATGGGCGCCACCGAGGTGGTCGAGCTGATGCTCGACGGCCAGACCCGCGCCGCCATCGAGCAGTTCGACGACCCGGTCGAGCTCGCCGTGTGGGTCCAGGCCACCCGCCAGCTGGTGACCGACCACGGCCTCGACCCCGACGAGCACGTCGTGGTCCGCGGGATGACCGTCGTGCGCCTCGGTCCCTCCGGCCACGAGCTGGCGCGGACCCGCGCCGAGCAGGCCGAGCTGATCCCGATCGTGCTGGACTGAGGGGGCGGGGAGGCCAGAGCACCGAACAGGCAACTGGCCACCGGCCCGCGAATTGGCGGAGACGTGTGGGAATCGAACCCGGCCGGGGGGAGCCCGTCGCCGTTTGAGGGTGCCATCTCTTTCGGGAGCGCCTCAAGGCCAAGCTCGTCGGGCTCCGCCCTCCTCGTGTCCGCGCCGCTCGCGGCGCGAACAGCCTTGACCCGCTCCCGAAAGCGATGGCGTCCGGTAGGTGGGCGACGGAGGGGGGTGGGCTCTGGCGGAAGGTGGTCTGGAGGAGAAGGGTACCCAACACGGACTGAATG
>CAZOYV010000279.1:0-10707 GCA_964584075.1 uncultured Rickettsiales bacterium
CTAGGTCATGGCATCCTCCTCCTCCAGGCTTTGCCTGGCGCACGAGAAGTGCGGGCTAGAAGCTTGCGCGCCTGCGGACCAGCAGGAGCAGCCCGACCGCGGCGACGGTCACCGCGCCCCGGCCGCTGCGGGCCGCCGTGGCCTCCTCGCCGCACGAGCAGCTGCCGCCCTCGTCTCCGTCCAGGCCCGTCCCGTCGCAGCCCTCGTCGACCTCCCCGTCGCAGTCCTCGTCGAGGATCCCGTCGCACAGCTCGCTGGCCTCGGGCGAGACGAAGGCGTTGGCGTCGTTGCAGTCCCCGTCCTGCTCGCTGACGCCGTCCCCGTCGTCGTCGAACAGGTCGGTCTCGTCGTCCACCAGCCCGTCGCAGTCGTTGTCCAGCCCGTCGGCGAGCTCGTCGGCCCCGGGGTGGACCTCGTCCGCGGCGTCGTTGCAGTCCCCCTCGAGCTCCGAGAACCCGTCGCCGTCGTCGTCCACCACCTCGGTCCCCTCGTCGACCATCCCGTCGCAGTCGTCGTCGAGCCCGTTGGCCTGCTCGTCGGCGTCGGGGCCGATCTCGGCGTCGCCGTCGTTGCAGTCCCCGTCCTGCTCGCTGTAGCCGTCCCCGTCGTCGTCGAACAGGTCGGTCTCGTCGTCCACCAGCCCGTCGCAGTCGTTGTCCGCCCCGTCCGGGAGCTCCGGGGCCCCCGGGTAGGACGACGCGTCGTCGTCGTCGCAGTCCCCGCCGCTGATCGAGTAGCCGTCCCCGTCCCCGTCGTAGGAGCCCCCGAAGCCCTCGTCGATCGCGCCGTCGCAGTCGTTGTCGACTCCGTCCTCCACCTCGGCGTTGGCCGGGTTGGCCCACGGATCGGCGTCGTTGCAGTCGCCCTCGGCCTCGGTGTACCCGTCCAGGTCGTCGTCGCTGAACTCGGTGCCCTCGTCGATCACGCCGTCGCAGTCGTTGTCCAGCCCGTCTCCCAGCTCCGGCGCGCCGGGGTAGACCGTCGGATCGAGGTCGTCGCAGTCCCCGCCCAGATCCGCGTAGCCGTCCCCGTCGTCGTCGGTCCCGGGGGCGCCCTCGTCGACGAACCCGTTGCAGTTGTTGTCGACCCCGTCGGTGAACTCGATCATCCCCGGGTTGACCAGCGGGTCGTGGTCGTGGCAGTCCCCGTCCAGCTCGGTGTAGCCGTCCTCGTCGTCGTCGTAGCAGTCGGTGCCCTCGTCGGCGGTGCCGTCGCAGTCGTTGTCCAGCCCGTCGCAGATCTCGATCGCCCCGGGGTGGACCTGCACGAAGGTGTCGTCGCAGTCCCCGCCCGCCTCGGCGTAGCCGTCTCCGTCGTCGTCGGACCAGTCGGTCCCCTCGTCGACCATCCCGTCGCAGTCGTTGTCCAGCCCGTCCGGTGCCTCGATCGCCCCGCCGTGCACCGCGGCGTCGAAGTCGTTGCAGTCGCCCCCTCCCATCACCGGCGGCAGGTGGCCGTCACCGTCCACGTCGATCAGGTCTCCCCCGTCGCAGTCCTGGTCGATCCCGTCGTAGGGCACCTCGGGGGCGCCGCCGAAGACCGTCGGGTCGGTGTCGTCGCAGTCGTCGCCACACGCCAGCGCCCCGTCGCCGTCGCCGTCCACCTCGTCGATGCCGAGGCTGCCGTCGCAGTCGTTGTCCAGCCCGTCGCAGATCTCGGTCGCGCCGGGGTACACCGCGGCCTCGGTGTCGTCGCAGTCGCCGTAGCACTCGCTGGAGCCGTCCCCGTCGTCGTCGCTCTCGTGGGGGTCGGCCTGGCCGTCGCAGTCGTTGTCCGCGATGCCGTCGCAGACGTCCGGTGCGCCGGGGTAGACCGTGACGCTGGCGTCGTTGCAGTCCCCCTCGCACTCGCTGGCCCCGTCGCCGTCGTTGTCCAGCTCGTTGACGTCCTGGATCCCGTCGCAGCTGTTGTCCAGCACCCCGTCGCAGATCTCCGGGGCGCCGGGGTAGGTGTCGGGATCGTCGTCGTCGCAGTCGACGCTCTCGTCGTACCCGTCCCCGTCGGCGTCGGTCCCCGGGCACGTCATCGGCGGGTTGTCGTTGGGGGCCGGGTTGCCCGCGGTCCCACAGTCGTAGAACGGCCCGGTCGCCTCCCACCCGCAGGACAGGTTCAGGTTGCAGTCGAGGTAGCAGATCCAGCCCCCCTCGCACCAGTACAGCTCCTCGCCGTCGCAGCAGCCGAAGAAGTCGATCTGCCCGCACCCCTGCTGGATCGGGGTCCCGACCGAGCACTGCGCGCGAGCGCCGCCCGCGACGGCCAGCGCCAGGCACAGGCCGCCGATCCACACCGACCATCGCATCCTCGCCACGCCTTCCCCTCCGCGGAGGCCCTCGCCCTCCACTCACCAGTATGGCCCGGACCGCCCCGGCGCGGGAAGTCACGGGCGCTCCAGCGCTGCGCCCCGCTCGCACATCTGCGCCCCGCAGCGCCGCTGGAGCCAGCCCCCGCCGAGGCGCGCCAGCCGCGCCACCAGCCACAGCAGCGCGGTCAGCCCGCGCAGCGCAGCCCGCTGCCCGCGGCGGCGCCAGTCGGGCTCGCCGGCCTCGATCCGCGGGAGCGACACCAGCCGGGTCTCCACCAGGTCCTGCTCGACGTCCCCGGCGGTGGGTCCCAGCGCCAGGGTCGGCGCCGCGCGGTCGAACGTGGAGCTGCCCGCGTCCCGGGCGCCGGGGAAGAACGTGACGGTGCAGCGCCCGACCGGCACCGGCTCGCCGAGCTCGACGACCTGCGGGCGGGCCGCGGCCGGCCGGTGGCCGGGGACCCCGAGCTCCTGCACCTTCAGCTGCACCGCCGCACCGCCCGGCAGCAGCGCGACCTCCAGCCCGCGCACGGCGCCGAGCCCCACCGGCAGCGCCATCGCCGCCGACGAAGCGGCCCCCATCGACGCGTGGGCCGGCAGCGCCCAGCGGGCCAGCACCTCGCCGTGGCGGCGGACCACCATCAGCAGCCGGTCGGGGCACGGGGTCGGCGGGGGCGGTCGAACGATCGTGTGGGTCTCCATCGGGTCCTCCCTTCGGCCCCGGTCCGTAGCAAGCGCGGTGCCAGCCCGCAGCCCCGGGACGTCGCGGCGCCCCGTCCGGGTGCCGTCCGGGTGCCGACCGGAATCCGGACGCACCCGTCCGGAAATCGAACGGGTCGCGGCGCCGGGGTCCGGGGGCGCTCAGCGACCGGGGGTGGTCTGCAATCCGGGGAACATCACGCCCTGTCGGGGGTCGATCCCCGTCAGCTCGGCGCGGGCGCGCCCGATCGTGATGTGGAAGCCGAAGTCGTCGATGTGGATGTAGCCGTCGTCCTCGACCATCCCCGGAGGCGGGTTGGGGAACGGCGCGGCCAGCCGCCAGGCCTCGAGGATCGCCTCGTCGAACGCGGGGATCCCCGACGCCTCGGTGACCTTGACCGAGACCAGGTTGCCCTCGGGATCGAGCATCGCGTCCACCGTCAGGTCGTAGGCCATCTTGGTCACCGGCACCTCGGGGCGGGCGTTCTGCAGCGTCTGGTTGGCGTAGAAGCTGACCATCCGCTTGACCCGGTTGAGGAACCCGGCGAACAGGAACTCGTCGGCGTTGAGCTGCGTGGCGATGCCCTTCTCGACGTCGGGCAGGTAGTCGTTGCTCGGCGCCCCCTGCAGCTGCTGCTGGCGGTGGGCCGACATCATCGGCCGGTTGGCGCCGTCCTTCTGCTGGATGTCGTAGTCCGACGAGGTCACCGCGTAGCGCGCCAGGGGATGCCGCTCGAACACCACGTCGCCGGCGGTGGCGCCGGTGGAGTCCTCCTCGACGTTCATCTCGAGGATGTCCTCGAGCTGGAACGTGGACTCCTCGGAGTACACCGGGGCGACCACCTCCGGCGCGATCTTGAACAGCTCCGAGACCATCTCCTCCTCGACGGTGATGTCGTACTCGGCGAGGTAGTCGGCGTCCTCGGGCTTGTTCTCCTCCAGCGGCTCGGGCAGGTCGACGACCTGGCCGTCGAGGTCGTCCTCCTCCTCTTCCTCCTCCTCGACGAGCTCCTCCGGGGGGGGCTCCTCGTAGGGGCGGTACTCCACCAGGATCGGGTCGTCGTCGAGCGCCTCGGGGGTGTCGCTGGTGAGCATGAAGACGTACACCAGCACGAGCGGCACGTGCAGCACGATCGACAGCAGCAGTGCCAGCCAGGGCCAGCGTCGGCGGGTTCGCCGCTCCACCTTCATACCCTCATCATAGCGTCCCGGGCACACCGCGACGCCCGGATTCGTCCGGGATCACCATCCGAACGAACCGCGGGTCGCGCAAGCCATTCCCTACAACGGGAGACCGCCTCGGCGGGGAACGATCCCGCGACGATCCGGCGTCAGCGGCGGCGGCGCCGCGAGGCCAGCGCCAGCGCCAGCGCCAGGCCGGTGCCGAGCCCCGCCTTCGCGGCCGCAACGGACGACGGCGATCCCCCGTCGCGGGCCCCCTCCTGGCGGCAGCTGCACGACACCGTCGGTGGCTCGACGTACACCACCCCGTCGTGGCACGGCGTCCAGTCGAACGAGGCGTCCACCGGGTCGAGGCGCTCCGGATCGGTCAGCGCCATCAGCGACAGGTAGGTCAGCGACGCGGTCCACAGGTGGGGGATCGCGGTGCGGTTGTCGTAGGTGTCGAAGCTACCGTCCCCGTCGGTGTCCAGCGCGACCCACACCTCGCCGACGTGGCGCGTCCCGGTGGGGACGTCCACCGCCAGCCCGCGGACCAGCGGCTCGAGCGCGGCGAGGCGGTCGGCGTCGCCCCGCCAGGTGCGGGCCAACGCCAGGGTGTTCTTGTTGATGTAGCGCGCGCCGTCGGCCTCGAGCCCCAGCGCCGCCTCGGCGGCGGCGAGCTGGTTCTCGGCCAGCCCGGACATCGCCGGGTCGTCGAGCGCCAGCGCCGGGTAGGGCCACAGCATCCAGTCGGTGCGGCCGGTCCAGTCCCCGCCACCGTCGTGGAACAGCCCCTCCATCGCCACCGCGAGCTCGCCGGCGCGGGTCTCGTACCACGCCGCGCGGTCCTCGTCGCCGCAGGTGGCGCGGATCGCCTCGGCGGCGGCGAGCAGCCCCAGCCGGGTGGTGTGCGCGCCGTACAGCGTCTGCTCGATCTCGTAGTGGTCGTCCTCGTTGGCCGGGCACTGCAGGAACGCCTGGTAGTCCCCGGCCTGCAGCGCCGCGGCGCGCTCGTCGTCGTTGTCGGGGAAGCGTCCCGCGCGCACGTCCTCGAGCAGCTGCTCGCGCGCCGAGCCGCTGCCTTCGCCGTAGGGGTAGCCGTCGTCGACGCACCCGCTGAGCAGGTCGCCGGCGAGCACGATCGACTCGATCGTGTCGTGCAGGTAGGCCCGCCGGGCGCTCTCGCCGGGCAGGTACAGCGCGTGGTTCCACAGCGACCAGGTGATCAGCCCGGTGGCGTCGATCTCGAACGGGATGAACCCGCCGTACTCGCCGTCGGCGTAGAAGTTCATGTGCCACGCGCCCTGGGGCGTGATCCCGCCGAAGTCGTCCTCGTGGTCCTCCTGCTCCTGCACCGAGACGAGGAACGCGTTGTGCTCGGTGACCAGCTCGTGCATCCCGGCGACGTCCAGCGCCAGGTTGAAGAACGCGCTGTCCCGCGGCCAGTCCTGGCGGTAGGGCGGCTGGGTCGAGATCGACGCGACGATCGCGCTCGTCTCGCGGTCGGTGCCCTGCAGCAGCGAGATCGCCCAGCGCTGCGCGAAGCCCAGCAGCTCGGGATCGTCGGTGGTCGGCAGCCGGACCCCGTCCAGCACGTCGTCCCAGTACCCGTCGACCTCGGCGACCAGGTCGTCCCAACCGCGGGCGCGGGCCTGATCCAGCGCGGTCAGCGCGCCGTGGGCCTCGCCGTCCACCGCGACGATCACGCGGAACACACCGGCGGTGGTCGGGTGGGCCTTGAAGTCGTGGCTCCAGGTCATCGCCGCGGTGGCCTGGCAGCCGGCGGCGTGGGAGCCCTGCAGCTCCCCGTCGGCCGCGTCCTCGAACGCGTCGGTCGGCGCGTACGACCAGCCCGTGTTGTCCTGGCAGGCCTGCTCGCCGTCGAGGCCGATCTGCAGCTGCTCGGGGGCCTCGTCGCCGCCGATCGCGAGGTACACGCCCGGGCCGGCGGCCTCGACCACCGCGCCCCAGCCGTCGGCGACCTCGGCCGCCAGCTCGGCCGGGTCGCTCCAGTCCGTGTCCATCCAGCCGTCGAGCAGCGACAGGTCCGGCTCGCCGGGCCGGAAGTGCAGCACCGCGCCGTTCTCGGCGGCGTACAGCGCGCCGAAGTCGTTGGCGCCGTCGAACATCCAGTCCTGCAGCGGCGTGTGGGGGTCCTTGTCCAGGCAGGGGGCCAGGTTCTCGTAGAACACCAGCTGCACGCGCCCCACCGTCGAGTCGGCGTCGCGGGCCACCACGTAGCGCAGCGCCAGCACGTCCTCGCTGGGCAGCACGAGGCTCTCGGCGGTGACGGTCAACCCCAGCTCGTCGGCGCGGTGCTCGGTGACGACCACCCCCGAGCGGTCGTCGCGGTAGCGCTGGGTGGTGACGAACGGCGCGTCGCGCAGCCAGGCCAGCCCCTCGCCGTCGCGGCCCTCGTGGTAGATCCCGGCGAACACGCCCTCGTTGGGCAGCGCCCCGAAGTAGGGCAGCTCGCGGGCGTCGTCCGCCGTGCTGGTCTCGTAGTTGACCTGGTCGTGGTAGCTCGGGGACGGCCAGTTCAGCACGGTCAGCTCGCCGGTCCGGGCGAACCCCGCGGTCAGCCCACCGTTGCCTGCCTGGGCGTTGAGGTTGGTCGCCCCGAAGGTGTTCTCCTGGAAGTCCCAGTTCTCGCTCTCCTCGGCCGCGGCCGGGGCCGCCGCCAGGCACGCCAGGACCCCCGCCAGGGCGGCGGTACACGGGTTCGGTCCCATCGGGGTCACTCCTTGAGCGCCTTGCGGTAGCGCAGCAGCACCAGCTGGTTGGGGTCGACGGTGACCTTCTTGGGCTTGGCGTCCAGGTCGTCGATGCGGAACTCGGTGCGCTCGCCCTCGACCTCGATCATCCGGTAGCGGACGTCCTTGTTGGAGATCTTCAGCTCCACCGGGATCGAGCTCGGCGGCGGCGCGCCGTCCTCGAAGACCAGCACGACGTCCACGGCGAACTCGCCCTTCTGCTCGCTGTCGACGATCTCGGTGGAGTAGCGCAGCCCGGGGATGTCGGTGCCCTCGATCCAGTAGTCCCAGAACGCCTGCATGTCCTCGCCGACGTACTCCGCCGCCACCTGCGCGAACAGCTCGTTGGTCAGGATCCCCATCGGCGCGCGGTTCATCACGCTGCGCATCAGGTTGACGAACGGGTCGCCCCCGACCTCGTCCATCAGCATCTGCATCACCGCCGGGCCCTTGCCCCAGACCACGTCGGGGAAGTCGTGGCCCAGCCGGTCGCCGGTGACCAGCGCCCCCGAGGTGTCGCGCCGCAGCGCCATCCGGTGCCACGCCTTGATCCGGTTCTCCCGCGCCTTGGGCGACACGAAGGTCCCCATGTACAGCGCCGCGGAGAGCATCACCGCGCTCTCGGTGATCCACCGCTCGCGGTAGCTCGCCGGGCCGACGAACTGCCCCCACCACTGGCGCGCGACCTGCGACGCGGTGTACGCCGCCGCCGCCTCGGGCGTGTCGGAGAAGTAGAAGTCCAGCTGCTGGGTCTCCATCTCGTCCATCGCCGGGGCGGTGGCGGGCAGCAGGTAGCTCAGGCACGCGGTGTCGCTGGTGGTGAACCCCTGCCAGGCGTACAGGTGCCCCGGCGGGGAGCAGTTCCAGCCCGCCTCCTGGGTCGCGCCGATCGACGCCGTGGCCTCGGACTTCCAGTTCCCGGCGGGCAGCGGCGGCAGGTCGACCAGCGTCAGCGAGCCGTAGGGGTACGGCCCCCACAGCTGCCCGAAGTAGCTGATCATCGCCTTGGCCTGGCCGATGATGTCCTTGGCGTTCTGCTTGTCGCGCTGGCTGGTGAAGACCTGGATCCTGACGCCGTCCTGCTCGTCCTCGGTCAGCACGTACTCGCCGATCGCGAACATCCCGGACAGCACGCCGCCCTTCTCCTCGTAGACGTTCTTGCGGCCGCCGTCCTCGTCGGCCTCCTCGATCATCACGCCGGTGGCCACCCCGCGCATGAACTTGGGGGCGTGGACGGTGGTCTTCAGCGCGTGGCGGTCGGGCCACAGCGGCCGCGGGTACCAGGCGAAGTCCTGCAGCGGGGTGAAGAACACGTTGGCGTCGTCGGCGACGCTCACGCCCTCCAGCAGCGGGCCGCCGTACTCGAGCTGGAGGATCTCCTTCTCGCCGCGGTTCATCGGGCCGCGCAGCACCACGAACAGCCGGTTGCGGTCGTGGATCGCGGGCACCAGCTCGTCGGCGAAGTCCCGCGCCGAGCTGACCTCGAGCTCGGCGAACGCCACGTCGCCCTTGCACTTGGGGCGCCGGCTGAGCAGCTCGGTCTGCAGCGCGGTGACGCCGTCCTGCAGCGCCACGAACTCCAGCGTGGCGGCGACGTCCACCTGGGACAGATCCTGGGTCCCCTTGGCCGGCGGGACCGTCACGTCCAGGGTCGCCCCGCTCAGGTCGTAGGGCCGCTGCAACGCCCGCTCGAGGTTGGGATCGCTGCTGCGGTAGGAGCTGACGACCTCCATCGTCTGCGGCGCGGCGCCCCGCGGGGCGTGGATGAACACCGCGATCTCCTCGCCGGGGTACAGCGCCCAGCGCGGGTTGCGGTAGTAGGTCAGCCAGCGCACCGGGTCGACGCCGAACTCGGCGTAGAAGTGGCCGCCCTTGTAGCCCTCGCCGTACAGGTCGTCGAGGACGTCCATCTCCAGCGACGGGCCGTAGTCGTGCCACATCGGGTCACGGTACAGCGAGTGCCGGTTGTCGTGGACCGTCTTGGCCTTGACCGGCGCGCCGCCGCCGGTGGCCCACTCGCCGCCCTCGCCGAGCAGCACGTCGACGGTGTCGTCGGTGGCCATGATCCAGGCGTTGGTGAACCCGTGCTCGTAGGGGGCCGAGCCCAGGTAGCGCTCCAGCTGGCGCTGCTCGCGGGCGTCGGGGGGCGAGAACGCCACCTGCCCGCTGCCCACGAACGCCAGGCCCATCACCTTGCCATCGCTGCGCACCACGGGGTGCACGACGCCGTCGGTGAACGTGACCACCAGGTCCTCGCGCTGCAGCGTCTTGCCCGCGACGTCCAGGTAGCGCTCCTGGTCCACGTCGGGGGTCAACAGCTTCTGGTAGACCTCGACCAGCTCCTCGGGGCTGATCGGCTGCGCCGCCGCCCACCCCGTCCACGTCGCCGTCGCCGCCAGGGCCAGCGCCAGGCTCCCCACCTTCGTCCACGTCCAGGAATCCATGACGTTCCTTCCTCGCCCCGGGCACGCGCGCGCCAGGGGCAGCCGGAGCCGCGAATCTTAGCATCCTCCAACGCGCGGGGCCGCCGCCGGTCACGTTTGTCCCCGCGAGTCGCGCCTGCGTTCGCCCTCGCGCCCGCGGGACGCCCGCGGGAGCGTGGTACAGTGCGCGCCCATGCCGACCCCGCCCGGCCCCTCGCGACAGGTCCGCCACGCCCGCAACGGCGACGTCCGGCTGGGCTACGTGCTGCGCGGCCGCAGCGGCCCGCCGCTGCTGTTCGTCACCGGCTACATGGCCCGCCGCCAGGTGTGGGCGCTGCAGGTCGCCCACTTCTCGCGCTTCCGCCAGGTGGTGACCTACGACCGCCGCGGCACCGGCGACTCCGACCGCCCCGACGACGGCTACGGCCTCGAGGCGCAGGTCGGCGACCTGCTCGCCGTGGCCGACGCGATCGGCTGGGAGCGCTTCGACCTCGTGGGCCACTCGATGGGGGGCTACATCGCGATGGCGTTCGCGATCCGCCACCCCGAGCGGGTGCGCCGCCTGGGCCTGCTCGCCACCGCGCCGTACCGCACCACCCGCTCCGACTTCGGCGTCGGCGTGTTCATCACCGAGGACGGCCGCCCCCCGCGCTGGGACGAGCGCGGGATCCGACGCGCCGTGGAGCTGCTGATCCCCGAGCCCGACGCCACCTGGCTGCGGATGGAGATGGCGCGCACGATCCCCGAGTACAGCGACCCCGAGCAGGCGCGCCGCACCTTCGCCGCCTTCGAGGGCGTCGACCTGCGCCCCGAGCTGTCCCGGATCCAGGCGCCGACGCGGATCCTCCACGGCACCCTCGACACCGTGGTCCCCACCGAGATCGGCCGCAAGCTGTCCGCCGAGATCCCCGGCGCCGAGTTCGTCCCCCTCGACGGCCTGGGCCACATGCTGATGGTCACGGGCGCGCGGGCCGTGAACGCCGCGCTGGAGGAGCACCTCGGGCGGGACTGAGTGTT
This sequence comes from uncultured Rickettsiales bacterium, assembly GCA_964584075.1. Classification (GTDB taxonomy): domain Bacteria; phylum Myxococcota_A; class UBA796; order UBA9615; family CAYRNR01; genus CAZOYV01. Next base: position 10,353 of record CAZOYV010000279.1, read on the forward strand.
TCGGAGAGCGGATTCCTGGGTGATCGGCACACCCGGTACAGGGCCTGGTGGAGACGTGTCGATATCGAACCCGGGCTCGGGGGGGAGGAGAGCCCGGTATTGGGCGTGTCGGAGACGTGTCGATATCGAACCCGGGCTCGGGGGGGAGGAGAGCCCGGCGCCGCTCGAGCGTGCCAGGCCGACCCGGGGAGCCTCAAGGGTGAACTCGCTCCGCTCGTGGCGGCAGGCGCCGGCACCCTTGACCCTCCCCGGGCCGGCCTGGCGTTCGGCAGGTGGGCGACGGGCTCCCCCCCAACCCCTGGACGTGGTTGTCCGGTTGCCTCAGCAACGACACGACCCCATGCGACGTTATCCA